>NZ_JBIWEY010000028.1:0-59195 GCF_044762775.1 Lysinibacillus sp. NPDC096418 | reverse complement strand
GAATCCAATGCACGTAAAACGTTCGAAAGAACTCGATGATAACTTACCGACAAAACACGATAAAAAAGATGCACTAGTTATCGCTCGCTTATTAAAGGATGGACGTTTCAGTTATCCACGTATACTGAAAGACATTGAAGCTGAGCTTCGTATTGGCTCCACTCTTCGTTCAAAATTGACGGAGGATTTGGCTAGTATTAAAAATCGAATCATTCGTTGGCTTGATCGCTACTTTCCAGAGTTTACTCAAGTCTTTCCTAATTTCGGGAAGATGGCATTTGCAACACTAGAAATGACGCCATTACCAAAAGATATTAAAGAGAAAACAGCTGAAGAGCTGGTCTTTCTTTACCGACAGGTAAAGGGAATGAGAGCCCCACAGTTACCGAAAGCCAAGCTTCTTATTGAAGCCGCGAAAAACTCTATCGGTCTGACAGAAGGAACACAGATGGCCCAACATGAAATCGCCACGCTCTTACGTCAGTATCGGTTATTAGAAACTGAAATTGAAACTGTTAATAATCAATTAGCAGAGATGGCACAAACAACAATGGAGTATGAAATACTGGCTTCAGTTCCTGGTTTAGGAGATGCGACAATCGTTGATTTACTATCAGAAGTAGGAAGCTTCGCACTTTATGAAAATCCACGCCAACTTATAAAACTAGCGGGATTAACATTACGTGAGAGCTCGTCCGGTCAACATAAAGGACAAAAACACATCTCTAAACGAGGACGAAAGAAGCTCAGAAACACCCTATTCAAAGTAATAGTACCGCTAATTCGGCATAACGAAGCGTTTAAACAGCTTCATGAATACTACACAACACGACAACAAAATCCCTTACGGGGGAAGCAGTCAATGGTGATACTCTGTGGTAAATTACTGAAGGTATTACATGGCATATGCAAAAAGAAAGTCTTTTTTAACGAGCAACATATGATGAAAGACCTCTACTGTCTCGTAGAGGCAGCGTAATCAATTCTTTCATCGAACTATAAAAAGAAGGATGACACGGAGAAGCCAGCAAAATAACTAAACTCAGACTATGAGTCTCCGGAGCAGCATAGCAGGCCTCTGCCTTATGAATAGACCGAACGAAGGAATGTAAGCGCAAATGACGCTAAGAGACATGGGAGGGTACGTCGTCATAAGTATCGCAGAGATCCATTGTGCATCACATAGTGGATAAAAAAGCTAATGATTTCTATTAGTTTCAGCGAAGCGCACACTCAGATTGTAAATTATAACTATAAATAAAAAATACTGTTTAAAAATTAAGTGGAAAAATATTTTTCTTCATCACGAAGTGATGGAAACCGTTGATACATCAATGTTTATAGAGGGAGGAATAGCATTATCAAATAGCTATTCCTGGGATGCTAAATGGATTGGGGATTGGTTACTTAATTAAAATCAATAGACGAATAAAAATGTTACATATAAATGAAGTTAAAGAGATGAGTGGTGCGTCGGTTAGAACCTTAAGATATTATGACAAAATAGAACTGCTAAAATCTGCATCAAAGGTTGCAGGGCAGATTTTCTCGTCCGCATAAAGTGTGAAATGACCCGATGCACACTTTGAGTCGATTTTAAGTTAATTTTCCGAAAATCAATTCATCTCCTAAAAAGCTATGAATATAACGACGATTTCCCGTTTCTATCTTGCATATAATCGAACGCTCTGGCAAATTATTTGTCATCCCCCAGCTCACTTAGCATTCCTTATACTCACCATAGAACATTTTTGCAAATGATAAATATTGGAAATTTAACTCAAAAAGTCAGAGTACCTATGCTATTTTCAAAAACCCTACAGCAAAAGGAAGACTTATTTTCGAGAGTATTGAATTACCTCGACGACGCTGATAAAATTCTGTCTGTGCTGATTAAGCTCACGACCATTAGTAAACGATTTTTTGTTAAACTACATGATTAATGAGCATACAATTATCTTAAAGACGTTGAAAAAATGTTCGCCTAGTCCAAAATCAGCCCTTCCAAGAGTTTCATATTTGAAAATAGCGCTTAATATGAGAGAATAGAATGCTAGAAAGGAAGATGTACGAATTATGACGACCTTACCAAAACTTACACCCGTCTTTGATCCATGGGAAGCGTATTTAGATGTTGAACAGCATGGACAAATGACCCTATCGAATATTGAATTTACAACGACTAACCTTTGCAACATGCGCTGCGCTCACTGTGCAGTCGGTTATACATTGCAAAATAAAGATCCTGAGGCATTGCCAATGGACTTAATCACGAAACGTCTTGACGAAATTCCCCATTTAAAAACACTCAGCATTACAGGCGGCGAGCCGATGATGAGCAAAAAATCCGTGCAAAACTATGTACTCCCTTTATTAAAATACGCACATGCACGTGGCGTACGTACACAAATTAACTCCAACTTGACTATGGAGCCAGAACGCTATTTACTCATCGCACCATATTTAGATGTACTACATATTTCACATAACTGGGGTACAGTCGATGAATTCGTTGAAACAGGCTTTGCAATGATGGACCGTAAACCAACATATGAACAACGTGCTGCTCTTTTCCAACGGATGATTGATAACTCTCGTATGTTGGCCGAGCATGGTGTCATGGTATCGGCAGAAACGATGCTTAACAAAAAAACATTGCCTTATTTAGAGCATATCCACTATCAAGCTGTAAAGGATATGATGTGTTCTCGCGTCGAAATTCACCCTATGTATCCATCAGATTTCGCCTCAAGTTTGACTACTTTAAGCCTAGAAGAAACACGCGCAGCCATTCATCATTTACTTGATGTGCGTGATGAAAACACGTGGATGCTGTTTGGCACACTACCATTCTATCCATGCAGCACAAACGAGGAAGATCAAAGACTATTAAAACGTCTACGTACGGCGAAAAACGTCACAATGCGAAATGACCCAGACGGTCGCTCTCGCCTTAACATTAATATCTTTACAGGCGACGTCATTGTCACGGACTTTGGTGACACACCTGCTCTCGGCAATATTTTAAACGACGAACTTCCAGCAATTTTCGATAAATGGATGGCTACAGATTTAGCTAAATCACTAAATTGCCACTGTCCGGCCGTAAAATGCTTAGGGCCAAACGTACTTGTAAAAAATATGTACTATAAAGACGCCACTTTCGTTAGTGGCTCTGCAAAAGCATAAACATAAAAATGACCAATGCAGTTCAAATCGTTACTGCATTGGACATTTTTATATCGATAAAATCTGTTGTGCACATACTTAGCAATCAAAAAACACCTAGCCAAGAGTATTAAATCCAAACTAGATGCAACTATTTTATTGACGAGCAACTTGCTTCGCATACCAATCCTCATACACACGAGCAACAAGCGCAAACTTGTCCTCTTTTTTCTGGACAACATCATTAAATTTCATAGCTCCCACTTTGAATTCAGTGGCTGATTCATTGACGATAAATTGCAAAACCGCATGCCCGCTTTCGCCAGAATGTGTAATCTCCCCAGAAAGCTCTACCACATGTTCACCTGTTTTTGCTTCATAATAACGCCAATATGGTTCTGAAAAATAATAATTGAACGCAGTACTGACGGTTACATCCGAGAACTCGGTCACATACCCCTCTTTTACAGCGTCAATGTACACGCCATCCGTGACATCCCTTTTCGCTGTATAAACATAGCCTACCAGAACACCCATAAAGACAACACAAATAAAGACTCTAATATGATTCCCTAAACTCAAATGTCATCACGTCCCCTTTACGCAAAAAACATCATTTTCTACATAATACCATTAAATACACTACACAAAACAGAATATTTTAACTTAAAAGAGAAAATAATCTCTCTAAAAACAATTTGCTTATTCCTATATAATAATTGGGAGAAAAAAATGAACAACCCAATTTTAAAAATTTCAATTGGCATTGCTTCTGAAAACTATAGCGTAATCATTTACGATCGTTCCCAAAACATTATAAGCACAATATCCAAAAGCCATGCTTTAAATGATGATTTTCACAAAATACATAACCATTTTTCACCAAAGTCTATTTACAGCCTTCCATTGTTCCGCTACTATCAAATTATTACAACTAGAAAAGAGATGACCTATTTTGCCATTTGATTTAGACCTTAATATTTTACTTATACTCCTTCTGTTTGGCTTTTTAGCGGCGTTTATTGATTCCGTCGTTGGTGGAGGTGGATTAATTTCGCTTCCAGCCCTAATGTTTGTGGGGCTTCCACCTTCAACAGCCGTGGCGACAAATAAACTAGCTGGTACGATGGGGTCTCTCACAAGCACCATTACGTTTTACCGTTCAGGCAAACTAGATATTAAATCTGTCTATAAGCTGTTTCCATTTGTATTCATCGGCTCCATGGTTGGCGCATGGATTGTCCATCTAATGGACCCTAGTGTCTTAAAGCCATTAATGCTGATTATGCTCGCAGCTGTAGCAGTTTATACGATTCTCAAAAAAGACTGGGGAGGCGTTTCTACTTATAAAACGCTCACACCCAAACGTTATGTACTGTTTATCATCGCTATTACGTTGATTGGTTTTTATGACGGCTTTTTAGGTCCTGGGACAGGCTCATTTTTACTTTTCGCCTTTTTAATGGTTGGCTTTGACTTTTTAAAATCCGCTGGTAATGCTAAATTTTTAAACTTTGGTAGTAACATTGCTGCTCTCCTAATGTTTATGTACTTAGGACAAATCAATTACGCCTACGGTCTACCAATGGGCCTTGCACAAATAGCTGGTGCTATTGTTGGTTCTAAATTTGCCATTAAACGCGGTAGTGGCTATGTCCGCAAGTTGTTTATCGTCGTTACAATTTTATTACTTGTGAAAAATACATATGATTATTTTTCGTAAATCATTAAATCTTACCCAAAGTTGGGTAAGATTTTTTTAACGTTATTTAATTGAATAACGTTAAAACCTATGATGGATGTCACAGATTTTGAAAGGAGTTAACTTCGTCCTGCGGGCCTAAACACAATTCAAGATCTGGATACACTTACGCTAAGGAAAAATTTATTAAAATAAACTTTTTCTCCCCTGTCATACGTCTAGTAATTGTATACAGATGAAATTGATCAAAAAAGGAGCTTCTTTGGACATGAAAACCAGAAATGCATTTCAACATGAAGAGGTGTTTGTCCAATTCATACGTGAAAATAAGAAACGTTTTTATTTGCTAGCTTATAGCTATACGAAAAATGAGCAAGATGCACTCGATGTCGTACAGGACAGCATTCAAAAAGCGATGATTGCACTAGGCAACATCGAAAAAGTCGATTATATGAAAAGCTGGTTTTACAAAATCGTCGTACGTACTGCTATAGATTTTTTACGCAAGCATAAACGTTTACAAATCATGGATGATGAAACACTTCATCACTTAACACCTGCACAAGAGGACGTATATGAAAACGTCGACTTAGAACACGCATTAGCCGAATTACCACAAATGTACCGCGAAGTTGTTATATTGCACTATTTTGAAGATTTAAAAATATCTGATGTGGCAGAGATTCTCGGTATTAAGCTCAGCACGGCTAAGTCACGTCTTTATAAGGCGTTAAAAATACTTAAAATACAACTGCAAGATACAGAAGGAGAAATGACGAATGAATGATAAAAAATTAAAGGATTTACAAAAACAATATGATAATACGCCAATACCAAAGGAGTTAGACTCTATCGTGGAAAATGCGTTAAAGCAAGGAAAGAAAAAGAAAAGGCGTTCACCTAGGTGGCTACTTGGAACAGCAGCAGCGGCTATGCTTTTTACTGCTAGCTTAAATATTAGTCCAGCAATGGCACGTACACTTTCAGACATCCCCGTAGTTGGTAGTGTCGTAAAAGTATTAACGTGGACGGAATATGAGGTAGCTGAAGAAACGTATGATGCAGACATTAAAGTTCCTTCTATTGAAAATCTAGAAAATAAAGAGTTAGCAAATACATTAAATGAACAGTACCGTGCAGAAGGTAAAGCCCTTTACGAACAATTCATCGCAGAAGTAGGTGATTTAAAAACGAATGGTGGCGGACATTTAGGTGTCGACAGTGGCTATGAAATCAAAACAGATAACGACCAGATCTTATCGATTGGTCGCTATGTAGTAAACACAGTTGCTTCTTCCTCTACAGTCATGCAATACGACACAATTGATAAGAAAAACGAAATTTTATTGAGCCTACCAATGCTCTTTAAAGACGATTCCTATATTAACGTTATTAGCGAAAATATTAAGGAGCAGATGCGCGCAGAAATGAAAGCTACAAATCAAGAGAAAACATACTGGGTCAAAGGTGCAGGTATTGCCGACGAAGATCTATTTGACGATTTTACAGCCATTGATGCTGAGCAAGAATTTTACATTAACAATAGCGGCAAGCTAGTTATTTCCTTCGACAAATACGAAGTTGCACCAGGTTATATGGGCATTGTGGAATTTGAAATTCCAACAGAAGTATTACAAGATGCCCTTGTAAGTAACGAATACATTCATTAATAAAAATGGCACTATCACATTTCATATGAGATAGTGCTATTTTTTAAAAAAATCGAAGCAGCAATACTAGCCAACATCGGAACGCCTACCGAATAAAGTTAAAACTTATAATCCTACATTTTTTTGTCAAAACTGATTGATAACAATAAATGTTAGAGGGTTATCATATGAAAAAAATAGGACCTATTAGTATTTTACATGTAATCTTCCTGTCAATGACAGTTATTGGCTTGAAAAATCACGTAACCATTCTTCCACCACTATTAGATAATGCAGGGAGAGATAGCTGGATATCAGTCTTACTCTCAGCTGTCTCATTATTCCCATGGTTGTTTCTTTTAGTGTATATTCATACAAAAACAAATCAAGAACCATTAAAAGATTGGCTAAAACAAAAAATCGGTAAAGTCGGCTCCTCCATCGTCATTTATAGCGTTATTATTTTCTTAATGATACTAGCTGCTTTTACGATGGTCGAAACATTACAATGGGTAAATATAACCTTTTTATCACTAACTCCATTCATTTTATTGCTATTCATTTATGTAATACTCTGCACTCTACTTATTTCCACAAATATACAAACTATTGTCATTGTGAATGTATTCGTATTATTTGGAGTAGTGGTCTTTGGTTTTTTTGTTGCCTTCACCAATATACAAGTCAAAGATCATGAGCTACTGCGCCCTTTTTTTGAGCATGGATTCCAACCAGTTTTAAAAAGCATGATCTATCCTGCTTCAGGATTTGTTGAATTGATGATACTTTTATTTCTTCAACACCATATTAAAGATCGTATGCGTTGGTATCATCTTGCCATCATTCTTTTTATTTTGATGGGATTAACGATTGGGCCACTGATTGGATCAATTACAGAATTCGGACCAATTGAAGCGGCCAAGCAACGCTATCCTGCTTTTGAAGAATGGGGTCTTGTGACAATTGGACGTTATGTTGAACATCTTGATTTTCTTTCGATTTACCAATGGCTTACAGGGACGTTTATACGTGTTGGTTTCCTGTTATATGTTGTTGCAGATTTGTTGAATATAGCCGGAAATAATAAACGTATTTGGCAGATGATTGCCCCACCATTTTTCTTTCTTTGCTTATCGCTTAATCTGTTGAATGAGAACATATTTCTTAAGATAAAGGGAAATTATATATTGATGACTACGTTCATATTCTTTTTCATACTATCAATATTTTTAGCGATTATTGCTTTCATGTCGGAGAAGTCATCCAAGAAGGGCAAGACTGATAAACAAGACACGGAAAGTGGTGAAGTATGATGCAATCGATGGATAAGCCAATTGATTTATATACCTTAAAGCAATTATTCAAAAAATCAGCCGATGTTCATTTCCAAAAGTATACTTTCAATCAACATAATGTGCATTTTATTACTTGTGAAGCGATGATTGATCGGCAGCTACTAAATGATGTCATCGTTCAGCGAGTCCGACTTCTTTTCGATAATTTAGAGGGAAAGTCTCTAGAAGATATCGTGATATCAGAATTACACATTCCAAACATCCAAAAAGTAGTCAATAAAGAAGAAGCCATTACACTTGTATATACCGGATATTTACTACTTTTTTTTGAAAATGAGCAGCTTCTGTTTTCAAGTAATATTGCTAAAAAACCGAATCGAAATCCTGAAGAGACTCGTTTAGAAGTACTTGTAAAAGGACCACGTGATAACTTTATTGAAGATATTGCAGTCAATATCGCTATAATACGAAAACGACTCCCCACGAATTCCCTGTGTGTAGAAAAAATGGAATTGGGGAAACGTTCGAAAACGGCGGTAGCCATTCTTTATTTTGATGATATTGTCGATATGGACATTCTAAAGGGCATCAAAAGGCAGCTAGCAACCATCGATACGGACATCATTTTTAGTGGAGACACATTAATGGATAACATTGTTAAAAATTCAAGATTATTACCGATGTTTGATTATACCGGAAGACCCGATTATGCGATCCAAGCCCTTGTAAGAGGTCGATTTCTTATCCTGGTTGATGGCGTTGCTTATGTGATGATTACGCCGGTAAATTTATTTTTACTATTAAAGTCCGCTGAAGATAATGAATCCCCTATTTTTTTTAGTTCAATTGAACGGGTATTACGTATAACAGGTATTCTAATTGGCTTGCTTTTACCTGCGTTTTGGCTTGCATTAACCACCTATCATCAAAATCAATTGCCACTACAGTTGTTAGCAACAGTGGTACAAGCAAAAACAGGACTTCCCCTACCTTCTTCTCTGGAAATGCTACTCATGTTGCTTATGTTTGAACTGTTTCGTGAAGCCGGCTTACGTCTACCCTCTGCTATTGGTGGAACCATTAGCGTTGTGGGTGGATTAATTATTGGTGATGCGGCCATCCGTGCAGGTGTTACGAGTCCAGAAATGATTGTTATTATAGCTATTTCGACTATTGCATCATTTACACTCGTAAATCAGTCACTTGTAGCAGCCATCAGCATACTTCGCATTCTATTTATCCTGATGAGTGCATTTTTAGGTTTGTTTGGTTTTTTTATTTCTCTGTACTTTACGCTTTTATATTTATCCAACATCAGAACTTTTGGCTACCCTTACATGAATCTTGCGGCAGACTTGGATTGGTCCACTATCAAAAAATCTTTCTTCCGAGTCTCACCTAAAGGATATGCGAAGAGACCAAAAGTGCTAGCTCCTCAAGATCAAACACGAACTAGTGAAGGAGAAGATAAAAATGAATAAGAAAGTAATATTTGTTCTTTTATTGTTCACTACTCTTCTTGCAGGATGTTGGGATTTAACAGAGCCACAGAAAATGTACTATGTTCAAGGGGTTGGCATTGATTTTAATGATGATCAGTTCGAAATATATGCACAAATTATTGATTTCACAAATATCGCAAGATCTGAACAACCGAATCCTGAAGCTACGCAAGCTGAAATTGGATATGCAAAAGGCAAAACAATGGAAGAAGCAATATTTAAATTGTATCATTCCATCGACCAAAGAGTTTTTTGGGGGCATATGTCCTATCTTCTTTTCTCAGAGGAAGCATTAAAAAGTGGACACGTGAATCAAATTGTCGACAGTTTTCTTCGACATAAAGACACACGCTATCTTATTTGGGCTTATAGTACAAAAGAATCTATTGAAGATGTGCTACTAATAACACCTATTATTAATAAAGCAATTACCGTATCGAAACTTAGTAATCCTTTAAATATATACGAACAAGAATCCTTAGTAGAACCCATTGATTTAAGAAAATTAATTATTGGACTAAATGAACCTAGTCATGAGATAGGACTCCCTTTAATAAAAATTAAAGAAAATTGGAAAACTGCAAAAGAAGCATCAAAAAATACTGAATTTTCCGGTGTTGGCTTCATTTCGAAAAATGGATTTAAAGGTTTTATTGAAAGTGATCAAATACGAGGAATGCAATGGATGACAGATGAAACAGTAAGAGGTGAGATGACACTCAAAGTAGGACCAGGTGATAAAAATTATCTAACAGTTACACTCCAGAAAATAAGTGTCGAAGTCGACTCAGTTGTACACAATGACAATGTGACATTTGACATTGATGTAAAACTTGAAGTAACCGTCAATGGCTTACAGACGGCGGTAACAACTGATGAAATTCGAAAAGGTGTTCTCAACGAAATCGAAAAAGAAATAAAAACAACCTATGAGGTAGCACTGAAACAGGATATTGATGTTTATCGTCTTTCGGAAGTGCTATACAGGGAAAATGTAAAGGTATGGAAAAATCTACAAAAGGACGGAAAAATCGACTTAACAGAAGATTCTATCAGCAAACTGAATATAACGATTAGTAAACTAAGCTCAGGAAGAAAAACGTTTAAAGAGACCGTCGAAAAGTAATTATAAGTCCTTTGGTGGATATTTGGGGCAGAGTTTACATTTTAACCAAAAGAGCGGATTCTGTCTTTTGATTTTATTTAATGGAAATTAATTGAATTAAATTCACTCATTTAAAGGTATAAGTAAACAAATTGACCCCGAATAACATATATATTCGGGGTCAATTTGTTTATCTATATATCAACGAATTCTTTTCCTAGCTGTATACTCTCACTTTTACGAAATTGAATATGATGCAATTTCGCAAATATCCCACCTTGAGCGACAAGTTCATCATACGTACCGTCCTCTTCAATGCCTTTCGGTGTAACAACAAGCACACGGTCAGCATTACGAATTGTTGCTAAACGATGCGCAATCACAAGCGTTGTGCGATTTTCAGCAAGCTCCGTTAATGACTGCTGAATAATCATCTCTGTTTCGGTATCGAGTGCAGACGTTGCCTCGTCCAAAATAAGAATCGGTGGATTTTTTAAGAACATGCGTGCAATAGCTAGTCGTTGCTTTTGTCCACCCGATAATTTCAGACCACGCTCACCGATTTGTGTCTCATAGCCATCCGGCAACTCTGAAATAAATGCCTCTAAATGTGCTTTTTTTGCCGCTTCGACAATCTCTTCCTCACTAGCATCTAAACGTCCATAAGCAATATTCTCACGAATCGTTCCAGTGAATAGGAAGACATCCTGCTGCACGATCCCAATTTGAGCACGAAGTGACGCTTGTGTCATATCTCGCACATCGATACCGTCAATCGTAATTGCTCCCCTACTCACATCATAAAATCTAGGAATGAGTGAACAGATGGTCGTCTTCCCTGCGCCACTTGGGCCAACGAAAGCAATCGTTTGCCCCGCACGGACATCTAAAGAGACATCTTTTAAGACGGACTTTGTGTCATCATAGCTAAAATCAACGTTATTAAAGACAATATCACCACATAAATGTATGACTGCTTTTGCCCCTTCACGATCTTGTACTTCAGGCTCTTGCTCGACCAACTCTCGGAATCGCTTGAAACCAGCCATTCCTTTTGGATATAACTCAAGTAGTGCACTGATCTTATCAATAGGCTTGATTAGTACATTTGTATACAACACAAAGCTTACTAGCTCTCCGTATGACAACTTCCCATTAAAACTTAACCATGCACCAACCACTAGCACAACTAGCGTTAACAAGCGCGTCATCATATAAATACTCGAATGTGTGCCTGCCATAATTTTATAGGCATATAATTTCGCCGAACGGAAATTACCATTTTGCTCGCGGAAACGTTCCATTTCAAATGCTTCATTTGTAAAAGACTGCACAACGCGTACGCCTGAAACACTGTCTTCCACACGTCCGTTGACATCAGCAATTTTGCCGTACATCGATTTCCACGCGTTATTCATCTTCATATTACTAAATGTGACTAACCATGTTAAAAATGGCACCATGATAGCTGCAATAAGTGCAAGTGTTGGATTCACATTAAACATAATGGCAAATGCACCGACAAATGTCATAATGGCAATAAACAAATCCTCCGGACCATGATGCGCAAATTCACCAATATCAAATAAATCATTTGTAATACGACTCATAATATGGCCTGTCTTCGTATTGTCAAAGAAGCGGAACGACTGACGTTGCACATGATTAAACAGCTCCTGTCGCATATCCGTTTCAATGTTGATTCCAAGTTTATGGCCTAAATAATTGACGATGAAATTCAATCCTGTACTTAGAATATACACAAGTAATAAAAGGACACTGACTTTAACAATCATGCCCCACTCCCCTGTTGGTAGTAGTTCATCGATAAACCACTGTACAGCTAGCGGGAAAGCTAGCTCTAAAATCGCAACGATAATAGCACTGGAAAAATCAATGACAAATAATCGTTTATGCGGTTTATAGTATGAAAAAAACTTTTTATACATACGCGGCTCCCTTCTAGATGAGAAATAATATCATTTACTACTTATAGTAACATTAGTTAGATAGATTCTACTAATAATTTTTTCTGCATAATAATTACTTTTTATTTGCTTTTTCATCTCCGCATGCTATAATCCTTATAAGAAGAATAGAATATCTTTTGACGATTTTGTCAAAGGGGAGTAGCTAGCAGATGCGAACGATGCATCTGGTTTCACATTCGTCATTACATGGCTCTTGCCATCGGGTGTGATAGCAAAATCCTGTGCGCCACAGCATACAGGGTTTCTGTACCGAAAGCGTAGCGACAGGTACAAAATATTTGTCTACATAATAGACCGATATTTGCTTAGCAAGACCTTTGCCTATTTATTAGGCATGGGTCTTTTTCTTTTGTCTAAAATAGGAAGAAATTGAATAAAAGAGAAATATTCTTTTTTCTACCATTTAATTTAAGGAGGAAAAGTTTTGGAAGCAATATTATTAGAATACGCATGGGTACTTGTCGTATTAATCGTTCTTGAAGGTTTACTAGCAGCAGATAACGCTGTCGTAATGGCTGTTATGGTCAAACATTTACCGAAAGAACAACAACAAAAAGCATTATTATACGGGTTAGTTGGGGCATTTATTTTCCGTTTTGCTGCTCTATTCTTAATTACAATACTAGTCAACTTCTGGCAAATCCAAGCAATTGGTGCCGCATACTTATTAATTATGTCAGGTAAGCATTTATATGATACCTTTAAAGGGAATAACGAACCTGATGAAATTAAAGAACCTAAGAAAAAATCTGGTTTCTGGATGACTGTTGTAAAAGTTGAATTAGCCGACATCGCGTTTGCAGTCGATTCTATTTTAGCTGCTGTAGCAATTGCAGTAACACTACCAGCGTTAGGTAACTTTGATATCGGTGGTATTAATGCTGGTCAATTCGGTGTTATGTTCCTAGGTGGTCTTATCGGGGTTATTATGATGCGATTCGCTGCTCGTTGGTTCGTGACAGTCTTAGAAAAATTCCCATCACTAGAAACAGCTGCATTTTTAATCGTTGGCTGGGTAGGTGTAAAACTTGCCGTACTTACGTTAGCACATGATAAACTTGGTATCATTCCACACGATTTCCCACACTCAACA
Organism: Lysinibacillus sp. NPDC096418; assembly: GCF_044762775.1. Classification (NCBI taxonomy): domain Bacteria; kingdom Bacillati; phylum Bacillota; class Bacilli; order Caryophanales; family Bacillaceae; genus Lysinibacillus; species Lysinibacillus sp. NPDC096418. Next base: position 45,690 of record NZ_JBIWEY010000028.1, on the reverse strand, counting down.
GTATGGAAATTAACATTCTGGGTTGTTTTAATCGGAATTGCGCTAGGTGGATATTTAATCGGAATAAAAAATCAAAAGAAACATGCATAATCATGTATGAAAAAAATCGCCATGACGTTAAGTCTTGGCGATTTTTTATATGACCTCATCACGCAACCATTTTGAAAGTATATCATTGAATAGTCTCGGCTCTTTTAAAGAGATTCCATGTCCAATATCCGGCCACACAATTTTATGGCAATTAGCATTACACGCGGATAAATCATGTGCAGATTTTTTCATAATCCCCCTCTCCTTCTCGCCAACTGTCACAAGCATTTTACTTTTAACTGATGAAAAGGTTTCTGGTATTTTGAAAGACATATTTTCATCTAATACACGCGTAAGACCTTCCACAGTAATGGCACAGCTTTCTTCATAATAACGCTCAAAGAGATTAGGTGGAATATAAAGTGTTTTGGCCTGCATTTTTGCAAACGGCTTTTGCCGAATAAATGAATATGTAAGTTTTAATGTAATGCCCAAAATACGCTTCGGCACAGCAATCGGGCGGGTAAGTGCACTATTAATCATCGCCTTATCGATAAGTGTCGGCTGTAAACTAAGCATTTTTACTAACACTTGTGCCCCTATTGAAAACCCAACAACATTGACTTTTTGTCCATTCGCTTTTTCGATAATCAAGTCATTTAATAATTTCGCACTCTCCCTAATTGAAAATGGAATGCCCCCCTTCTGTCCACCATGCTCTGGCAAAGTGGGCACTACGCAATGGTAATCTTGAAAGAACTTTACCTGCTCCTCCCACATCCAGCTACCCACTCCGCCACCGTGAATAAAGACTAAAAGCGGTGCATCAGGTTGTCCATATTCTTCAAATTGTATAGGTAACAAAACAATTCCCTCCCTCTGTAAACTCTATTATACAGGCTCTTCACCCAAAGGTGGGGTTGATATTTTAAATACAGCTTTTGTTGATTGGCGTGGAGCCAGCCTGACTCCTTGGGAATTATCAGATCTTGGAGCGAGTGAAGCAGCTTATCCGACGCCCCCTGGAAAGCAAACTGGGGAATCCCAAGTTATAATGATGAATCACCATACAATAAAACTAGATAAGTTTAACAAATCTTTCACTCCATCCACACCAAGTAACAAAATTCACCAAAAAACAAAGAACCTTGCATCTTTTTATACACTCATTCGTATACATATTATGAAGTTATTTCATATATAGAGGGAGTTAAGCAAATGGCAATTACGAAACGCAGCCGAAATTTAAATAGAGTTTTAAAACACTTTGCCTTCATGTGGGTTTTAACCGTAGTCGGACTGTTTATCGCAACACTTTTACCATCTTCAATTGTTTTGCCATTATCAATTATTTGTATAGTGCTCCTCATCATCGCATGCTTTGTACGAAGTGTACAACTTGCCAATTCCATCATGTACTCCATTCCATTTTTAATGGGCGTATTATTATTTTGGACAACACATTTTTTCATAGGTGAATTAGGTCAAGAGTTAGTCTTACTCGTATTTGGGGCAACGGTGGCCATTTTCATTGTACTAGCGCTAATTGGCACGATGATGAGTGCAGATATTTCAGATTGGGGAAGTTATTTATTTACCGTGCTAATTGTGGTCATTGTATTTTCTCTAGTTTTTATGTTCATGCCAGTTAGCAATATGATTGCCCTTACTTTAGCCGCTATTACCGTGCTGCTATTTTGCGTCTACACTGTGTATGACTTTAACCAAATTCGTCATAATTATGTATCCGACGAACAGGTTGTAGGAATGGCCTTAAATCTATATTTAGACTTCATCAACCTATTTACTAATCTTTTAGAAGTTATTTGGCGATTAAAAAATGAATTCGACTAATTCTTCTAATTGAGAACTAATATCAATCGTTTTACGCAACAATTCCTATGAAAAACATGTTTTTTTGTACGTCTCCTTCCATTCGCTGTATACTAATAAAGTAATCGTACGGTATTTATTTCAAAGGGAGGAATACTTTTATGTTATCTGAAAAACTACACACAGCATTAAATGAACAAATGAATTTTGAATTTTACTCTGCACATGCGTATATGGCAATGGCTGCTTATTGTACAGCTGAAGCATATGACGGTTTTGCGAATTTCTTTTTAGTACAGGCTGAAGAAGAACGCTTCCACGCGATGAAGTTTTATAACTTTTTAAGTGATATGGGCTACCGTGCTACAATTCAAGGCTTTAACAGTCCAGAAAATGATTTCGATTCCATTTTAAATGCGTTTAAAACTGCACTGTCTCATGAAAAAGAAGTGACGCGACGTATTTATAATTTATCAGACATCGCTTTAGATGAACGAGAGCATGCGACGATGGCATTCTTAAAATGGTTCATCGATGAACAAGTAGAAGAAGAAGCTACATTCGATACATTGATCCATAAAATCGAGCGTATTGAAAAAGACTCTAATGCGATTTTTATGCTTGATGGAGAACTAGCAACACGCACTTTCACACCTCCAACCAACGCGTAAAGGGCAAACTCATCCACTGCATTTTTGTGGATGGGTTTTTTTATGGTCCCCCTTCATTTGTAGTATACGGTGCCGTAAAAAATTATCGATTGTAGTGGTAATACGATACCTCCTTTCATATGAATCTAATAAGGGAGGAGGTTACACATTTATGGAGCAAAAGACACAGAAAGTTAAAATACGTAAACGTGTACCAATCAGTATTACTGTCATATTATTTACACTTTTAATAGCCTGTAACTTTGTTTCTCCAACGATTAATAATGCACTAGCAAAGGCCGCTTTCTTCCATCTACTATTTGACCCTAAGCCTGACAATCACACAATTGTTAATTCTATTCATAAACAATTAAGCAGTAAAAATTATGAGGTTGAGAATGTCGGATTGAACCTACTAAAAAAAGTCATCACCGTAAATATTAGTGGGTCAAAAAACTATTTCAATATTTCAAAAAAAGAAATTGAAAAAGAAGTAAATGTCTTCTTACATTCAATCGAACTCGATACATACAAAGTCGAAATTGCCCATTATCCCCAGAGACAATTAGAGGATAAGCTAATTGACGAAGAAATGAAAAGAATCAAAAAATCGCAAGAATTAGAAAAAGCAATTATGAATGATCCTAGATTACAAGAGTATAAGCTCATCTCAGCATTTGTACGGATAAATGATGTAGAAAACTATATTCCACTCGTATTATCCGATAAAGAAAGGAAGATCGGCGATATTATACGAATAGTCAATAGCATAGTAAAAGAGCAAGGTATGGAGCCATTTACCATTAAGCCATTTTATGTGGATTCCGAAAAAGAGAACATTGCACAAAAGTTACAACCAGTTATCAACACGCTTAGTGAGGAATTTAAAAGAAATGAGGAATACCAAGTAACAGGCATTTACTATGCCTTTGACACACCCCTAACTTTTTCTGTAAAAACGGGACTCAGTACAACAGATGCAAACTCTAAGAAGCACGCACAGAAAATCGAAGAAATGATAGAGGATGTTCTTCACAATAAAGAAGTAACAAATATTTTACCAGATGGTCAATATAAAATTATCGTTTATAGCAGAGATAATACACCCTTTGAAAACGTGAACTCTCGGCTAGCAGACTTTCAGTGGAACTAAAAAGCTTACTATGGTAAAAAATCCGCTCCGCTTTCCGCGGGGCATAGCGTAAGACGCGACGCTCGCTACGCACGGTCTGTTGCGTCTTACTTCTTGTGCTATTTCCACTCTTTTCTTTTTGATCAGCCCAATAAGCTTTTTATTGTAAAGGCACTTTGATCTCTGCTTCACCTTGTAAATAATTTTCATACTCGTGGAAATAAATGCGTACAGGATTTACTGCGCCTGGCATATCGAATGTATATGTGGATTGTACAAGCCTAGCTTTATCTGGACTCAAAAAACTACTTTCATTTGGATGATAAATTTCCCCATTTGCATCCACTGCTTGATAGAAATGATTGAGCATACGATCTTCTAGGGCAGTAGGCACCTTAACTTCTATCGTATTGTAAGTTCCTACTCGAATCGCTAATCCTTCAAATTTCGGCGCATAGAGTACTTTCTTCGCCAAAAAGTCTACATCAATATAATCCTGACCTTTAGGTAGTGCCTGCACTTTTCCAAGACGAATCGTTAAGCTTTTCGGCTCCCTAAAATAATTACTTTGAATGAAGTATGATACTTTCCCCTCTAGAAGTGTGCCAGTACCTGAGAAACCATTTTTGATAGAACCCCACTCCTCACCTCGTTCATCGAAAACTTCAATTGTTTCAAATCCTAAAATACGCATCGAATTTGAAGAACTAGCAGTAAGCTGTAGTTCCGTGCGTAGTGGAGAAATTTTCAATGATTCTATAATAATCTTTTGTCCGTCAATTTCCACTACATCATTGATTTTATATTCCTTTGATTTCGCCACAGCTTTTTCAATCGAAAAAGGAAAAACGAATGATGTTAGATGCTCATCCTTAAATGTAATCTGCAACTCGAAATTAGGATTTGAATAATCAATCACTCGATTTGTTGACATTAATTGAATAGTGGATTCTATTGTTTTAGTAGGTGGTATTGATGCCCAGCCATAAGTCATGCTTTCTATTACTGGTTTCCCATTCTGTAAAATCTCTACGTTCTTGGTTTCTAACTCATGAATGTTATAGGGCGCAGAAAGTTGATATGACAATACCATACCCGTTTCATCAGCAATCACCCCAGCGAGCGTGAACGTTAAACCGTTTTTCGTCTTTGTAATACCCATTTCTTCAAAATAGTCGTTCGATAAAATGTCCTCTATCCCTTTGTCGTAAGTAATCATGTCAACGATTGGGGCAAAGCCAGGAATTTTTGCCACAGTACTTGCAAATACTGGAGAGACGCGAATCGACACTACAAAAATAAGCACAAGTACGGCTATAAGCGCTGCACTTTTCAAAGCGCGTTTACGTCGGACTCTTTCCTTTTTTCTACGTAAAAAACTAGCTGTTCTAGCCTCTGATAGAGCATCATGAGGCACTGGCACACATTCTAATTCCTTTACAAAGACTTCATAATCTTGATCATTTATCTGCTTCATCTACATCTCCCCCTTCTCTGAAAAGTAAAATTTCAGCTTTTTTAGTGCAGTATGCAAGCGTGATTTAACGGTACCTTCAGGAATATTTTTCAATGTAGCGATGTCTTGATTTTTATAGTCTTGAAAATATTTTAGAAAAATAAGTTCTTGCTGTTCTTTTGGTAATTTGGCAATGGCTTCTGTTATTTCAAAGCGACTATCATCCGGTATTTCTCCCCGCTGTTCAATCGTTTCCTTCAGCACATGACGACTGCTTTTTTCGCGCATATCAGTACAAATATTAAGTAAAATGCGGACAAGCCAAGTTCCGACATAACTAGGCTCTTTTAACGTATGTATCTTTTTCAAGCTACGATATGTCGCCTCTTGCACCGCTTCAATGGCATCATGTTCATTTTTCAAATATGCATATGCCGTGCGATACATTGTATTTTCATATATCTTTAGCACTTGTAAAAATGCAGCCTCATCCCCCGCCATCGCACGTTTCACTAATGTTATCTCATCCAAGGCCCTCACCTCTTCCATCATCCTTCTACCTATTAGACAGCCAACCATATGAAATCGTTCAATCTTTTTTTGTTTTCTCGTGCTTTTATTTTCAAAGGTCATTTTTCCAAGTACAATACAAAGGAAGGAGTGTTTTTATGATAATTCGTGAACAATTATTCGCCCTACAAGATCTGGGCTATCAAAAATTTTCATCTGCATTAATTCCCAATATCGACGCGAGCACAGTGATTGGTGTACGTGTTCCACTACTACGAACGCTTGCCAAAGACATCGCAAAAAGTGAACCACTACACTTTTTACAAACAGCTGAGGATACATATTTTGAGGAATTATTACTACAAGGCATGGTCATTGGCTATATGAAAGTATCACCGCAAGAAAAGCTACCACTGATCGCGCAGTTTATCCCAAAAATCGATAACTGGTCGGTTTGTGATAGCTTTTGCTCTGGCCTTAAATTTACAAAGACGAATCAGGAACTTGTCTGGAATTTCTTGCAGCGCTACATTAAATCAAAAGAAGCTTACGATATACGCTTTGCTGTAGTGATGCTACTGAATTATTATGTTGATGAGCAATATCTTCAAAAAACATTGCAGCTACTCGATGGGATTTCTCATGAGGACTATTATGTAAAAATGGCTGTTGCTTGGGCAGTGTCCATTTGTTACATAAAAATGCCTCAGGAAACGATGCCTTACTTGCAAAACAACAACCTCGACCTATTTACGTACAATAAAGCACTACAAAAAATTACGGAATCATTACGCATCGATAAAGATACGAAAGAAATGATTCGGGCAATGCGACGGAAATAATCTTGCGAGAATTTGTTCATTCACTTTTCTTTAAATTTAGGATTATGATATACGACTTCATTAACAGTAAATCGTATATCATCATTCTTTTTCATTTTTTCTTTCTTCGCTCATAGGGCTTCATTGCCTCACTTGCTTTGAAATTATAAACGGGACGGATGACTTTGACGATGTCTACTGTTTCTTCAATCACAGATGTAATCTCATTCATCGGCTTGTAAGCCATTGGTGCTTCATCTAGTGTTTCCTCACTTACAGATGTTGTCCAAATGCCTTGCATCGTCTCTTTAAACTCATCCATATTGAGCGCTTGTTTGGCGGCGCGGCGTGAATACGTACGACCCGCTCCGTGTGGGGCGGAATAATTCCATTCTGGATTTCCTTTGCCAATACAAATGAGCGAACCATCACGCATATTCAAAGGCACAACAAGTTTTTCACCTTGATTAGCACGCACGGCACCCTTACGCAATGTCATCGTCTCTGTTTCTATATAGTTATGAATCGTATCGAATGATTCTGTATAGGACCAATCCATATATTTCGCAATTGTCTGTGCGATTGTCCAACGATTCATACGAGCGAAGTGCTGTGCAATTTTCATATCATGAATATAATCATCAAACAACTCGCCTTCTAAGTATGCTAGCTCTTTTGGCACTATTGGATTTTCCTGTTTATATGCTGCTATCATTGCTTGAATTTCTTGTGTCCGCCCTTGATTTTTCAAGACAGCAATCTTTTCTTTTAGATCATCCTGACGCAATGTTTCAAAAGCACGTTTTTGATGCCAATTTGCTACCCTAGCTCCAACATAACGAGAACCTGTATGAATCAGTAAATAATGCGTCCCCTCATCATCCTTAGCTAGCTCAATGAAATGATTACCGCCACCAAGCGTACCAAGTGATAAATTGATGTACTCATCTTTCAAGCCATTTACAATAAAATTCGCACTTGCAAATTCAGCATAGTCTCGTGCTGACGATACCTCTTTATGAATTTCTTGGCCACTAGGCACATATGCTCGAATCGCTGCATCCAGTTTAGCAAAGTCTATATCTTTTGCCACTATTTCTGCTACAAATACACCACAGCCAACATCAACGCCCACAAGATTCGGCACTACTCGGTTATTGAGTTGAATCGTTGTCCCAATGACACATCCTTTTCCTGCATGATAATCAGGCATAATTCGTACTTTCGTCCCTGCCATGAAAGCTTGATTTGTTAGCTCTTCAATTTGTTCAATAGCCGATTGAAGTGACGTATTTGCATAAATCTTTGCATCCGTAAACTTCCCCTTTACATGAATCATCCAAACTCCTCCTGCTTATTTATATGAAATTCTTAATTGGAATAGTTTTTATATTCCACTTTTAGAAAAAGAGGTTATCTCTTCTTTCTTTGAGACAACCTCTTTTTGCTTAAGCTTCACTATTATATTGAATATCCAGTTTTTTCGGAATGTCGGGTATATCATTTGATTTTACATCTAATTCTGTTAGTTCTAGTACATGTAATGGATACTTTTCTTGGAAATCAAAAGGGATTGCTTTACTTTCCATCTGATTATTCATACGACTACGTACCAATAAACCATTATTCGATAAATCAATGCTAGAAATGCTATCGATTGTTTCTTTAAGCATCACACGATCTTTGTCCCGCAATGGCAAGTTTTCATCCATTAAATACGGTTCAATGGAATCCTTTAAATATTGCTGTGCATCAATTAAACATGTGAACTCATTTAATTTTGCAGCATACGCTTGTAATTGCTTTTTTTCTTTTGCACGTTGATTATTCAGTTCAACTACTTTTTGCTCAATTTGTGATAGACGATTTTTCGTTAATCCCATTAAATAGCGTTGTATAACATCAATATCTTTTAGCAGTGTAGTTTCTGCTACATGTATCTGATTATATAAAGTAACACAAATCTCTTGCTGTTCATTTAATTTATCAACACGCTCTTTGAAAAATTCATTTTGTGTGTGATGACCGAAAATAGCTTTCATGAGCCCTTTGCCATGAATCTTTTTATGCTGAGCGTCAAGTCGATCATATTCACGAATATATTCACTATGTATACTTCGGTATTCTCGAAGAGCTTGTTGATAGGCAATTGCTTTTTCAGAAAAGACATCAACAATTCGATCCTGTAAGAAATCGTATTGTGCTATTGTTTGTAAAAGCTGATAGAGCGTATGTACATTGGTAAATACTTCTGTTACTTGTTGATATTCTTGCTCATACTCCGCAACAATAGCTAAATCTCGTTGATAGCGAGAAAATTCATATTGCGAATCATCGGTATACCTTTCAATGTTTTGCACCGCAGACTTGAAAGGTTCACGTTCTGGAATAATCGTTAATTCGAAGCGGAATCGTTCTAACCATTGTAAAAAGCGGATTAAAATAGCAGCTATCTTTTTATCGCTATTCGTTGCTATACGGTTTATTTGTTCAATGAGTTCAGCATATTGGCTCTCTAGCCAGAGTGTGTCATTTTCCGTCCGTTGGGCTTCTAGCGCATTTTTCGCAGAAACTGTCACGAAATTATTTATTAAATGACCAAAACGCCCCTTTTCTGATGCGATAAATGTTTCTGGCTCAGTTGTCTTAATATCAATAGCATTGACAACACATAGTGGCTCTTTACCTTTATTTTTTAACGATTCTATTAACTTAATTTCTGCATCAACCGCCATTGAACCGCTGCGTAACACCCAAAAGATCTCATCCACTCGATTAAAAAGTGATTCTGGAAAATAGGCTTTATCCCCATTCCCAGCCTCTAATGAAACGGAGTCAATAATCGTCACTGATTTTAGTAATTCATGTTTCACATAGACTTCTAAATAATCCAAATGCTCCCGTAAAATTTGAGAAGCAAATGTATCGCCAGTTGTGAGCAACTCAAGTTTACTAATATCAAAAACTGCTATCACGCCGTCTGAAAAATAGGCTTTTATCTCCTCTCGATCTCCATAACGTAAAAACGTATTAACTCCAGTTGGATTACAGTCATTAACTGGTAAAACCGCACGACCTAGCAGACCATTTACTAGCGTCGTCTTTCCAACGCGCTCTTTCCCAACAATTAAAACCATTGTCTGATTATTGGCATCTTGAATAATCCGATTTAAATGCTTAGATGTATCTTTTACATATGTATTTTGTAATATCATGCTATGCAGTTGACGTAAACTATCAACTAGCTGCGGCAGAACATTATTAGTAGAAGTTAGATTCTCAACTAACTTTTCATCTAAACTCGTCATACCAAAACCCCCTTATATAACTATACTTCTATTATAAATGAGATTCTCCCATTCCTTATATAGTAATTACAATATACCGTAAAAAAGGATAATATACTTATTTGAGATTGTCACAAATAGGATTTATAGCATAACCGTTTTTTCTATTTCTTCATATTTACATTAAATTCCCGAAAAAAAATAAGAAAACCTCTCTTTCAATTGAAAGAGAGGTCTATTCGATAACCAATTATTTTTTGATTAATTCAAGCTCTACTGGAATACTTGCATCTACAGTTTCACCTTTTAAATACTGGATGGCCGTTTCTATCGCTTTAGAACCAATCACTTCAGGTTTTTGTGCAACTGTTGCTGCCAGTGTACCAGCCTTTACAGCGGCTTGTGCATCATCTGTTGCATCAAAGCCGATAACTTTAATATCTTTACCTGTTGCCGCGATTGCTTCAACAGCACCTAAAGCCATTTCATCGTTATGAGCAAATACACCAACAACGTTAGGATTTGCCTGTAGTATATTCTCCATAACTGTTAAACCTTCTGCGCGATTGAAGTTTGCAGTTAATTTTGCGACAACCTTTAATTGTCCATCGATTGCTTTGTTGAAGCCATCCCCACGATCACGTGCCGCAGATGAACCTGCCACACCTTCAAGTTCTACAATTTTTGCGCCCTTACCAACTAGTTCAGTTAAATATTCACCTGCAAGTTCTCCACCTGCAACATTGTCAGACGCAATGTGAGACACAACTTCTCCACCTTCAGAAGTACGGTCCACAGTTATAACAGGAATACCTGCTGCATTCGCCGCTTCAACTGCTGAAGCCACCGCCGCTGAGTCAACAGGGTTAATTAGAAGTACATCTACACCTTGTTGAATTAAATCTTCCACGTCACTAGTTTGTTTCGATGCGTTATCTTGCGCATCTGCTACTGTTAATTTTGCGCCTAGCTCATCTGCTTTTGCTTGTGCACCTTCATTTAATGTAACGAAGAACGGGTTATTTAATGTTGAAATTGATAAGCCAATTGTAAGCGTATCATTTGTTGTTGCTTTATCACTATTGTTTGATGAACTTCCATTCTCTAATGTACAAGCTGCCAACACAAATACTAGTGCGAACGCAGCGAATAATAAGTTAAACTTTTTCATGTGTTTACCTCTTTCCTACACCGTCTTTTTACGATCGAGTAATACCGCAATTAATATAACAGCACCCTTCACAACTTGTTGGAAGAATGAAGATACGCCGATTAAATTCAGTCCATTATTAAGTACACCAATAATTAACGCGCCCACTAACGTACCAAAAATCCAACCGCGTCCACCTGTAAGGCTCGTACCACCAAGTACAACAGCTGCAATGGCATCCAGTTCATAAGATGTTCCCGCTGTTGGCTGAGCGGAGTTTAGACGAGATGTTAAGATAAGCGCGGATAACGCCGCAAGCGTACCAGTTAATGAATACACTGCAATCTTTACACGGTCTACATTAATGCCAGATAAACGAGAAGCATCCTCATTCCCACCGATTGCATACACACGTCGACCAAATGTTGTTTTGTGTAAGATGAAATATAAAACACCAAAAGCAATTGCTGTCGTAACAACAGGAACTGGTATTCCAAAGAAATAGCCCTTCCCTAGCATTTGGAACGAAATTGAATCACCTAAACCTGAAATCGGGCGACCTTCTGTATAAACAAGAGTTAACCCACGATAAATAGTCATAGTTGCTAAAGTTGCAATGAACGGTGCCACTTTCCCTTTAGCGATAATGATTCCGTTAATTGCACCTAGAATTGTTCCTAATAATAATGCAACAAACATTGTTAAAGTTGGATCCATGCCGCTTGCCAGCATACTTGCTGCGACCGCCCCTGTTAGTGCTAATGTTGAGCCGACCGATAAATCGATACCGCCCGTCAAAATAATAAATGTCATACCAAAGGCAATAAGTGCACTAATGGATACTTGACGTAATACGTTCAAAATATTTGAAGCTGTCGCAAAGCTCGGATTTAAAATCGTTAAAATAATAACAATTATTAATAGCCCTAATAGTGGACCAAGCTTGGATAGCAACGCTTTGGAATTAGATTTGAACATCTTTTTCCCCTCCTGTCGCATAATGCATGATAGTTTCTTGTGTTAGTTCGTCTTGTTGTAAAATAGCTGTTTGTTTACCTTCATGCATAACGAGTACGCGGTCTGCCATTCCAATAATTTCAGGTAACTCCGATGAAATCATAATGATTGCCACGCCTTTTTCGGCAAGCTCATTAATGATTGAATAAATCTCTTTTTTCGCACCGATATCCACGCCACGTGTGGGTTCGTCTAAAATAAGGATTTCAGGCTCTGTCCCCAACCATTTAGCGATAACAACCTTTTGCTGATTCCCACCACTTAAAGATTTAACGGCTAAATTGGCACTTGAAGTACGTATGCGTAATTGCTCAATGTAACCTTGGCAAATCGCTTCCTCACGCACTTTATTCACAACACCAGCTTTTGAAATCTTTTCTAGGTTCGTCAACATCATATTGTCTTTAATGGAGAAATCCAATACCAAGCCTTCTGATTTTCGATCTTCCGTCACAAATGCAATTTTATGGTTCATCGCTTGCATCGGATTACTTATCGACACTTTTTGGCCATCAATTAGAATTTCACCTGAAGCTTTTTTTCGATCGCCAAAAATCGCTTGTGCGACTTCCGTACGTCCAGCACCCATCAAACCAGCAATCGCAAGCACTTCACCTTTTCGCACTGAAAAATCGATATTTTGGAATACATTGTCGCAACACAAGTCTTTCACTTGCAATTTGACTTCCCCGATTTTTGCACGACGTTCTGGGAAACGCTCTCCTAACTCACGCCCTACCATCATTTGCACAATTTCATCGAATGTCGTATCTTTAATCGTGCGTACACCAACGTATTGACCATCACGTAAAATTGTAATACGGTCACAAATCGCAAAAATCTCTTCCATTCGGTGAGATATGTATACGAAGGAAATACCTTTTGCCTTTAGCTCATGAATCGTCGTAAATAATGTTTCGATTTCACGATCTGTTAGTGCAGCAGTAGGTTCATCCATGATAATGTATTTCGCATCACTAGCAATCGCCTTGGCAATTTCGATAATTTGCTGTTTGCCGACAGACAGTTCCCCAGCCAGTTGACGAACATCTAGTTCAAGACCAAGTTTTGCTAAAATCTGGCTTGCTTCTTTATTCATTTCTCTTGTTTTTAAAATACCTGTACGGCCATAGGTTTTTTCTTTACCTAAAAACAAATTTTCGGCCACTGTTAAAGCAGGCAGGATGTTTAATTCTTGGTGAATTACTGCGATACCAAGCGCTTCTGCATGTTTAGGTGATTGAAAAACAACAGACTGTCCATCTACTTTTACTTCTCCGGTATCACGCGAATGAATACCAGATAGAATTTTCATTAACGTAGATTTACCAGCTCCATTTTCACCCATCAGTGCGTGGATTTCACCGTCTCCAATCGAAAACTGAACATCTTGTAACACGACATTTCCACTAAAAGCCTTAGATATACCTGACATTTCAATCATGTTTACGAACCTTCTTCCTTCCCTTACACCTTAGCTTGTCGCTGAGGTATCAATCTGACTAAGCAGTCAATTAAAGCTCCACTAATTCACATTAAAAAATAACACCACTTTGTAAAATCACATTCGCGTAAGGCGTTGTTTCGCCCGTGCGAATGATAACTTTTGCTTTTTTTGTTTGTTCTTTAAATTGTTCGTGCGTGATGTACGTACTTTGAGGAAATTTCTTTTGTACTACTCCATAAACATGAGAATTCCCCGTTTTTATCTCTTCCGCCAAATAAGCATGCTCTACTTCCAAATCATCCAAAACAGTATCTAAAATAGTTAAGAAGCTTGGCTCTCCTAGTTTATAAGCTAAATCGATGCACGTTACGCCGTTTGGAATTGGTAATCCGCAATCCGCAATAACAATTTGATCAGTATGACCAAGCTTTGCAAAAATACCTGCAAGCTCACGATTTAAAATTCCCTGTTTTTTCATTCTTCAAATCCCCCTAAACGTGCATATACCGCATTCAGCGTAGGCATACCCGATTGAGCGCCAAATTTTTCAACAGATAAAGAACCTGCAATATTCGCAAAATATACAGCCTCATCCAACGATTGTCCTTCTACTAAAGCATGTGCTAACGCCCCGTTAAATGTATCGCCTGCTCCAGTTGTGTCAGTTGCTTTTGTCATATAGCCTGGTACATGAATATGATGTTCTCCGTCAAAGAAACGTGCACCGTCACTACCTAGCGTTACAATCAATTTATTTGGGTATTTTTCTAATACTTGCTCAAAATCTTCTCCAAATAGTAGAGCACATTCCGTTTCATTTGGCGTGATATACGTAATATCATCCATCCACTTGCTATTAAAATTTGCTGCTGGTGCCGGATTAAAGAGTACCGGAACATTTGCTTCTTTACACATTTTCAGTGCATATTCAGTCGTCTCAACAGGAATTTCCAACTGCATAATAACCATTTGGCTATTTGTGATAACATCCTTCACTGCATCGATATGCGCTTTGCTCATTTCATAATTTGCACCTGGAACGACAATGATACGATTATCGTTTTCATGTACTAAAATATTTGCAATGCCGGTCGGGGCACTTGTTGTTTTTACTGCGTCTACGTTAATATTTTCATTTTGCAAAATCGTACGCATCGTTTCTCCGAAGCTATCATCGCCTACACAGCCGACCATTGTCACCTGACTACCTAAACGTGCTGCAGCAACTGCCTGATTTGCACCTTTCCCCCCAGGAATTGTCTTAAATAATTCTCCAAGAACCGTTTCTCCCTGCATCGGGAAAACATTCATTTGCACTGCTAAGTCCATATTTAAACTGCCAATGATTGTAATCATATTTTTAGTCCTTTCTCGTCGTGCCACGCACAATCAACTCAGCGGAAACTGTGACGTTTTTCTCTTGTAAAGAATCGTCTTCAATCATCTTTATGAGCATTTTTGTTGCAGAGGCACCCATCTTATATATATTTTGTGCAACAGTCGTTAAGCCTGGCGACACCATTTTTCCAAGCTGCACACCATCAAAACCGACAATTTGCAAATCATTTGGTACTTTTCTACCCATCGCCTGTGCAACCTTTAGTGCAGCAATAGCAGATGTATCACTACTAGCAAAAATACCGTCGATCTCAGGAGATTCTAGTAATATCTTTTCAGTAATTTTTTCAGCGATTTCAAACGAAAACGGACATTCAACAACTTGTGTTTCTACATCCTCGCCTGAAGTTGCTTGCAAAAATCCCTTTACACGATCATCTGCCAGTCCTAAGCCAACGGGACCACGCATACAAACAATGTTCTTCGCACCGCACGTAAGTAAATATTCTGTGCCAAGACGTGCCCCTTCTACGTTGTCTGTTGAAACAGTTGGAATTGTTGAGTTAATAGCACGGTCTAGTGCTACTATAGGAACTGAGATATCTTCATAATGTGGTGCTTTTAACAAATTGGTCGTGACAATAAAACCTGCGACATATTTTTGCGTCAACATATTAATATATAATTCTTCTTTTTCTGCATTTTCATCCGAATTACAAAGCACAATCGTATAGCCATGAGCAAGCGCAGTATCTTCTACCGCTCTTGCTAGCTCAGGAAAGAATGGGTTCGTAATATCTGGAACAATAAGACCAATTAAATTCGTTTGTTTTGTACTAAGAGAACGAGCCACTTGATTTGGACGATAATTAAGTGCTGCAATCGCCTCTTCAATATTTTCTTTTGCATCATCACTCAAATAGCCATTTTTATTCAAAAATCTCGAAACTGTTGCTACAGATACGCCCGCATGCTTTGCAACATCTTTAATGTTCGCCATCGCTATCATCCTTAAGGAGGTATATTAAAATATGTAATCGGTTACACATTCACACATTTACCATTTTCTAACGCATTGAGTATAACGCAAATACCAAAATAGTATAACTTAAATGTGTAATCAGTTACACAAATATAAAATAGGCATTCTAATTTGTCAACAAAAAATGATACACATTAGTATTTTTTTGTTCTGTTTTATAACAAAGAACCTAATTTACGTTAAACATTTCGACCAAAATATCGAATTTCGTAGAATTAATAAGCTAGGTTTTCCACAGGTTAAAAATGTTTAGTTTCTTTAAAAATAAAAAATAGCTGATTGGTAAGTCAAGAGAGACTTACCAATCAGCTATCATATAAACTTAATAAGCTACACGTTGTGCCTCGTATGCAGCAATATGCTCTTCATACTTAATCGTTAGGGCGATTTCATCCCAACCATTCAGTAAAGTCTCTTTATAATAAGAGTCAATGTCAAAGTTATACGCAACCCCATCTTCACCAGTTACAGTTTGTTTTTCAAGGTTTACTTCCACACTATAAGGTGCTTTTAAACCTTTTGCTAAAATTTCATCACACTCTGCTTCTGTCAATTTGATCGGTAAAATTCCATTTTTGAAGCAGTTATTATGGAAAATATCTGCAAATGATGGTGCAATAACAACGTTAAAGCCATAGTCTAAAATTGCCCATGGTGCATGCTCACGTGAAGAACCACACCCGAAGTTATCTTGCGCTACTAAAATTTTCGAACCTTTAAATTCTGGTTTGTTTAGTACGAAGTCTTTTACTTCATTACCTTCTGCATCAAAGCGCCAGTGATAAAATAAAAACTCTCCGAAGCCAGTACGTTCAATACGTTTTAAAAACTCTTTTGAAATAATTTGGTCTGTATCTACATTTTTACGATCAAGTGGTGTAGTGACACTATTTACGATATTAATTGGTTCCATATTCTTATCATCCTTCCAATGCGAAGAAATTTCTTACACTGTTTCCTTAATGAATTCACGTACATCCACGAAATGTCCTGCAATGGCTGCAGCAGCTGCCATCGGAGGTGACACTAAGTGTGTACGTGCTCCTGTTCCTTGGCGACCTTCAAAGTTACGATTTGAAGTTGATGCACAGCGTTCCCCAGCTGGTACAACATCGTCATTCATCGCTAAACACATAGAACAACCAGTCTCACGCCACTCGAAGCCAGCATCTGTAAAGATTTTGTCTAAACCTTCTTCTTCCGCAAGT
Organism: Lysinibacillus sp. NPDC096418; assembly: GCF_044762775.1. NCBI lineage: Bacteria > Bacillati > Bacillota > Bacilli > Caryophanales > Bacillaceae > Lysinibacillus > Lysinibacillus sp. NPDC096418. The sequence goes on along the minus strand of NZ_JBIWEY010000028.1, from coordinate 28,769 downwards.
TTTTTCGTTGTATGAGAACCAGGTACTACGATAGCTGTTACATTTTCGTGTACTTTGCGCCCTTGAATAACGTTTGCAGCTGCACGTAAATCGCTTAAACGAGAGTTAGTGCAAGAGCCAATAAATACATGTTGAACATCAATTGAAGTAAGTGACTGCCCTTCTTCTAAGCCCATGTAAGCTAGTGCTTTTTGAAGTGCAGCTTTATCTGATTCGTCTTCGTAATCAGCTTGAGTTGGCACATTTTGTGAGACGCCAGAGCCCATTGATGGGTTTGTACCCCATGTTACAATTGGTTCAATTTCTTCCGCTTGGATGATACGAACTTCATCATAAGTTGCATCTTCATCTGAAGCTAAACCTAACCAGTAGGCCGTTGCTTCTTCAAATTTTTCGCCTTGTGGTGCGTAACGACGTCCCCGAATATAGTCCACTGTAATTTGGTCTGGTGATACAAGACCAGCCTTTGCTCCTGCTTCGATTGACATGTTACAAATTGTCATACGCTCTTCCATTGAAAGCTTGTGGATTGCCTCTCCAGTGAATTCCACAATATGTCCTGTTCCAACGCCGATGCCGAACTTTGAAATGATTGCTAAGATAATATCTTTTGCAGCAACACCAACAGGAAGCTCCCCTTCTACACGGATTTCCATTGTTTTAGGTTTGTTTTGCCATAATGTTTGTGTGGACATTACGTGCTCAACTTCCGATGTACCGATACCAAACGCAATTGCACCAAATGCCCCATGTGTAGATGTATGAGAATCACCACAAACAATTGTTTTACCTGGTTGTGTTAAACCTAATTCAGGTCCGATAACGTGCACAATTCCTTGATCAGGGTGACCCATACCAGCTAGCTCAACACCAAATTCTGCAGCATTTTTTGCTAAAGTTTCAATTTGATTTTTCGCGATTGGATCATTGATTGTAGGTAAGTTTTTTGTTGGAACATTATGATCCATAGTAGCAAAGCTTAAATCTGGTCGACGTACTTTTCTTCCGTTCATACGTAGACCTTCGAAAGCTTGCGGAGATGTTACTTCATGAATTAAATGAAGATCAATATATAACAGGTCCGGTTTGCCCTCTTCCTGATAAACAACATGTTTATCCCAAATCTTTTCAATTATATTTTTTCCCATTGTCTTCACCTATTTCTTAAATGTATGTTGTCATAATGCTTTCTGATACAAAGCTAGTATCAATTTCATTTATTACTTTATCTGTCCATTCATTCGTAGAAAGTGTGCGAGCACCATCACGAGTTAGATCAGCAGTGAAGTAGCCATCTTCAAACACTGAATTTACAGCACGTTCAATCTCTGCTGCTTCTTCTTTTAAACCAAATGAATATTGTAGCATCATCGCAACAGAAAGAATTGTTGCAGCTGGGTTTGCTACGCCTTGACCAGCTATTTCCGGAGCTGAACCATGAACCGGCTCGTAAAGGCCAAAGTTATCACCACGAATTGATGCAGATGGTAATACGCCAAGCGATCCTGTAATAACAGAAGCCTCATCACTTAAAATATCACCAAACATATTTTCCGTTACCACGACATCATAGTGTCCTGGATTTGTAATTAGCTTCATCGCAACAGAGTCCACTAAATTATGTTCAACTTGCACATCTGGATAGTCTTTTTTCTTCGCTTCTACCACTTCACGCCATAAACGACTTGTTTCAAGAACGTTTGCTTTATCTACAGAGCATAATTTGCCTCCACGTAAACGTGCTAATTCAAAGGCATTTTCAACGATACGCTCAATTTCTGCAGTTGAATAAACTGTTGTATCAATTGCGCCATTTTCAGTACGCATACGTGGTTCCCCGAAGTATACGCCACCTGTTAATTCACGTACGATCATTAAATCTACGTTTTCGGCTACTTCACGTTTTAATGGTGAAGCATCTAGTAAACTCGGGAACGCCTTTACTGGACGTAAGTTTGCAAATAAATCAAAGTGCTTACGAATACGTAACAACCCTTTTTCTGGACGTAATTCAGGTGTGTTATTATCCCATTTAGGACCACCAACGGCTCCTAGTAAGATGGCATCACTGCCTTCACACATGTCAATTGTTTCATCAGGAAGTGGATTATTATACTGATCGATAGCAGCACCTCCGATTGTCGCATACTCTAAATGGAACGTGTGGTTGAATCGCTTGCCAATTACTTGTAATACGCGAACAGCAGAAGCAACAACTTCTGGTCCAATTCCGTCACCAGGAAGTACTGTTATTTTTTTCTCCATCGTAAAAACACCTTTCTTTGTATAGCGCATGCGCCTTTTTTCTTATTGAATAAATTCGCGCTAGAAACGCGCTCTACTTTTATTCAATTACGCCACAGCGTAATTGCGCCCAGATTTTAATCGAGCTTGCTCGATTAATTCCTCTAAAAATCTGTGGCATCCGCCGGAGGCTTTAACCTATTTCATAGGTTAAAATCTCTCACCCATACATTTGACAGGTGAGAGTAAATAATTAAACCGTTAGTTGTTGCGCACGAAGGCTTGCTTGTATTAAATGACGGTTAATGGCATTTAAGTAAGCTTTCGCAGATGCTTCTAATACGTCTTGTGATGAATTACGACCAGTTGTCGAAACATCATCATATCGAATATTAATAACAGCTTCTCCAAGTGCATCTCGACCTTTTCCAACCGATTTCACACGATAGTCAATGACATGAATATCTCCTGGAACTAGCTGTTCAAGTGTGTTGAAAATAGCTTCCACAGAGCCCGCCCCTGTCGCCACAACATTTTTGACATGACCTTCAGGTGTGACTACAGCTGCAGTAGCTGTTGGAATATTTTCTGTACCGTATTGTACCTGTACGCTTTTCAGCTCAAATAACGGTACATCTTCAATTTGTACTTGTTGCTCAGTAAGAAGTGTCATTAGATCTTCTTCGGTAATTTCTTTTTTGCGGTCAGCAAGCTTTTTAAACTCATCGAATGCTTTGTTAAGCTTTTCATCTGATAAATTGAAGCCCATTGTTTCTGCACGATCGCGGAATGCTGCACGCCCAGAATGTTTACCAAGAACTAAAGGAACTTCCCCCTCACCAATAAGTGCAGGTGAAATAATTTCATATGTCTCAGGATTTTTTAGCACGCCATCTTGATGAATACCAGATTCATGGGCAAATGCATTTTTCCCAACGATTGCTTTATTCGGTTGAATCACAACATTCGTTAATTTACTTACTAATTGAGACGTACGTTTTATTTCTTGTAGGTTAATGCCTGTTTCTACAGGGTAAATGTCTTTGCGAATATGTAGTGCAACAGCTATTTCTTCAAGTGCAACGTTACCCGCACGCTCACCGATTCCGTTAATTGTACCTTCTACTTGCGTGGCTCCATTTTCGATTGCAGCGATTGTGTTGGCAGTTGCCATTCCTAAGTCATCATGACAGTGCGCAGAGAATTTAACGTTTTCAGCACCTTTTACATTTTCAAGTAAGAACTTAAATAATGCACCATATTCCTGTGGCGATGCATAACCAACAGTGTCAGGCACGTTGATCGTTGTTGCACCAGCTGCTACAACCTCATTCATAATACGAACTAAAAATTCATGATCCGAACGGAAAGCATCTTCTGCAGACCATTGCACAAGTGGGAAGAACTTTTTCGCATACTTCACAGCTTCTACCGCTTGTTCAACAACTTGGTCCGGCGATTTTTTTAGCTTATATTCCATATGAATTGGAGATGTCGCTAAGAAAATATGGATATGTGGTTGTTCCGCTACTTTAATAGCTTCCCATGTTGTATCAATGTCTTTTTGTACACAGCGTGCAAGCCCTGTAACGATTGAATTTTTGACAGTACCGGCAATACGGTTGACTGCTTCAAAATCACCAGGTGAAGAAGCAGGAAATCCTGCTTCAATAATAGTGACACCTAGGCGTTCAAGTTGCTTGGCGATTTCAATCTTTTCAGCAGTATTTAAATTAATTCCTGCTGATTGTTCGCCGTCGCGTAATGTCGTATCAAAAATATCAATTCTTCGCACTAGCAGCCACTTCTCTCACTACTGTTTCTTTACCTTCATTAATGAATGGCATCATAGCACGTAGTTTAGCACCAACTTCTTCGATTTGGTGGTTTGCGCCAGCTTCTTTGAATTTAGTGTAGTCTGGGCGACCATTTTCGTTTTCAGCGATCCAACGACGAGCGAATGTACCATCTTGGATATCTGTTAATACTTCTTTCATACGACCTTTAACTGATTCATCGATGATGCGTGGACCTGCAACATAGTCACCCCACTCAGCTGTATCTGATACTGAGTAACGCATTGTAGCCATACCACCTTCAAACATTAAGTCAACGATTAACTTAAGTTCATGTAATGTTTCGAAGTAAGCAAGTTCTGGTTGGTAACCAGCTTCTACTAATGTTTCGAAACCAGCCTTGACTAATTGAGTTGCACCACCACAAAGTACCGCTTGCTCACCGAATAGGTCAGTTTCAGTTTCTTCTTTGAATGTAGTCTCTAGTAAACCACCGCGTGCAGCGCCGATACCTTTACCGTAAGCAAGAGCGATATCTTTTGCTTGACCAGATGCATCTTGGTGAATTGCGAATAATCCTGGAACACCAGCACCTTGTTGGAATTGACGACGAACTAAATGTCCTGGGCCTTTAGGAGCTACTAGGAATACGTCAACATCAGCTGGTGGTGTGATTTGACCGAAGTGAATATTGAAGCCATGCGCAAACATAAGTACTTTTCCAGCTTCTAAATACGGAGCGATTTCTGCTTCGTATACCGCTTTTTGACGCTCGTCTGGAAGTAAGATTTGAATTACATCCGCTTCTTTTGCTGCTTCTGAAACTGTCTTTACGTCAAGACCGTCAGCTTTAGCTGCATCGAAAGATCCGCCTGGGCGAACACCTACTACTACATCGAAACCTGATTCTTTAAGATTAAGTGCGTGTGCGTGACCTTGTGATCCGTAACCGATAATTGCAATTTTCTTTCCTTTTAGTACGTCCTCGTTGATGTTTTGTTCATAATACATTGTAGCCATAGTTAATTTCCTCCTAATATGTGTGGGTTTATTTTTGTCCAGTTCCATCTGCTTGAATTCTCATATAGAAAACGCTTCTGAAACCGTTCAGTTTTATATGCAAACTATTTTAAAATAGAGAGCTGCGTATTTACGGTTTTCTGTACTTCACGAACAGAAGCAGTAGCGCCAGTACGTGTAAGTTCTTTAATGCCATATGGACGAATTAATTCGATAAAGGCATCTATTTTTTCAGGATTACCAACCACTTGATATGTCACAACATTTTTTGCTGTATCAATAATTTGTGGACGGAACGGTTCGACGATTGAATTCATTTCAAGACGAACATTCGGTGGTGAAATGACTTTTACAAGCGCTAACTCTCGAAGCACGATTGATTTATCAGTAATATCATTGACTTTTAATACGTCAATTTGCTTCGATAATTGCTTCACTAGTTGTTCAATTTTGCTTTCATCTTCTACATGTACGACAAATGTCATTTTTGAGAAGTTTGGCTGCTCTGTATGACCAACTGTGATGGATTCAATATTGAATTGACGCTTCATAAGTAAACCTGTTACACGGTTTAAAACACCGCTTTGATTAATCACTGTTACTGTTATTACTCGTTTCAATTCTTTTTCACCCCAATCATTTCATGTAAGCCTTTGCCTGGTGCAACCATTGGGTATACACATTCAAGCTGTTTCACGCGACAATCGATTAAAGCTGGCTCATCTGAAAGAAGTGCCTCACGGAAAATGCTCTCAGCTTCATCAATCGTGTTAATGCGGAAACCTTTAATGCCATACGCATCCGCCAATTTCACGAAATCAGGTTGAATTGGCATGAGTGATGATGAATAACGCTCTTCGTAGAATGTTTGTTGCCACTGGCGCACCATTCCAAGACAGCTATTATTTAAAATCACAATTTTTACTGGTAAGTTGAATTCTTTTAATAGTGAAAGTTCTTGAGCAGTCATTTGGAAACCTGCATCCCCTACAATTGAAACAACTTTTTTGTCTGGCTTCGCAAATTGGGCGCCAATAGCGGCTGGGAAGCCAAAGCCCATCGTACCAAGTCCACCAGACGTGATCCATCCGTGATCGTTATTTAAGCGGTAATACTGTGCAGCCCACATTTGGTGTTGACCTACATCTGTCGTAACAATTGCTTCACCTTCAGTAATTGCATGCACAAGCTCTAACGCCTCTTGCGGTAAAACTTCTGTGTCTCCCGCTTCTTTTAAGTACCATAATGGAAATTCATTTGCGTGATCTTTTAAATAAGAAAGCCATTCTTCTGTTTGCGGACCGTCAAAATCTTTTTTTAGTATAGATTTAAGTGCCTCTTTCGCATCCGCTACAATTGGAATATCTGTCGGTACATTTTTACCAATTTCCGCAGGATCAATATCAATATGGATAATTGTCGCGTTTGGTGCAAATGTAGCTAAATTCCCCGTTAAACGGTCATCAAAGCGAGCACCAATATTTATGAGTAAATCCGTTTTAGTAATGGCTGTATTAGCAGTTACTGTTCCGTGCATCCCTGCCATACCAATAAATAATTCATGTTCCCCGTGGATTGAACCAAGGCCTAGTAACGTATTTGTCACTGGGATACGATATTTTTCAGCAAAAGTAGTTAATTCTTCACGAGCATCTGCAAATAATACCCCTGCACCCGCTAAAATTAGTGGGCTTTTCGCTAAAGAAATTGCTTGGATTGCTTTTTGAATTTGTAAATAATTCGGCTTGTATGTTGGTTGATAGCCCGGTAAGTAAATTTCATCTGGTGCTTGTGGCGGGTTCTCAGCATCGAAAAGCATCATTGAAACGTTTTTTGGGAAGTCAACAACAACAGGACCTTTACGACCTGTATTTGCAATATGGAACGCCTCTTGAACGATACGAGGGATATCATTCACATCTTGCACTTGATAATTATGCTTTGTTATAGGTGTTGTAATCCCCATAATGTCAGCTTCTTGGAAGGCGTCAGTACCGATTACTGAAGTCGCCACTTGACCTGTAAAAATAACAAGTGGAATCGAGTCAATCATTGCATCCGCAATGCCGGTTACTAAGTTTGTAGCACCAGGACCACTTGTTGCAATTACGACACCTGGTTTATTTGTTACACGTGCATAACCTTCTGCAGCGTGAATCGCACCTTGTTCATGTCTAGTTAAAATATGACGAATCGGATTTTTGTACATCGCATCATAAATTTGAAGTACAGCACCACCCGGGTAACCAAAAATAATATCTACACCCTGATCATGTAGCGCCTGTACTAAAACGTCTGCACCATCTTCAGGTTTATAGGTTTGTTCAGCTTGTGCTACAGCTAATTCTTCTTTTTCATTTAACGAAATATTCGCACTCATCAAAATACGCCTCCCTCATATTAGTCCAACCAGTAAAATACTTATGAATGTCTTGAAAATAATAAAAAGCCTTTTACTCCGCACGCAAAGAAGAACCTTACGTAGGGATGAAAAAGACTTTTCATGGTACCACCCTTGTTTATAGCAAAAATTTGCTACCTCGCGAATAAATGAAAGCATCTATGAACCAATGCAATTGTGCATTCAATAAGGTGTCATAAATCATTTATTCATTAATAACGAGCACTTCGATTATGCCCGGAGCTATCTAATGGCAATTACGCGTTTAATAGCTCACTCCGAGGGGATGTCGGATCTAGTTGTATCGCCGGCTTCCAGCACGACCGGCTCTCTGGTAGATACAAGGCTCTAGAACCTTTAACCTCATCAACGTTTTAAAGTATTTTATTTTCTTCTAGATTTTCATTACGCCTCCAGTAGAAGCGCTAGTTACTAATTTTGAATATCTCGCTAACCAGCCACGTTTGATTTTCGGCTCAAATACTGGTAATTTCGTGCGACGCTCTGCTAAAACTTTTTCCGAAACTTCTAAATTAATTGTACGATTTGGTAGATCAATAGTAATAATGTCTCCATCTTCGACTAAAGCGATCGGGCCGCCTTCTGCTGCTTCCGGTGAAATATGTCCAATAGAAATACCACGAGATGCACCTGAGAAGCGTCCATCAGTAATTAACGCAACTTTTGTGCCTAACCCTCTACCTTGAATGGCAGATGTTGGTGCAAGCATTTCAGGCATCCCTGGTCCACCTTTAGGTCCTTCATAACGAATGACGACTACATGCCCCTCTTTTACTACTCCGTTATCAATATTTTCTTGTGCTGCTTCTTGTGATTCGAAGACGATTGCTTCACCTTTAAATATTTTAATAGAAGGATCTACTGCACCAACTTTAATAACAGAGCCGTCTGGTGCGATATTACCGAATAACACCGATAAACCACCGACTGGACTATAAGGGTTTTCTTTTGTACGAATAATTTGATTATTTGTAATATGGTAATCCTTTACAAGTTCACCCATTGTCACACCTGCAACAGTTGGACGGTTAGGATGAATTGCGCCAGGAATATGTGCTAATTCATTAATAATGGCACTTACGCCACCTGCTTTATTAATATCATCCATTGAAACATCAGAAGCTGGCATGATTTTTGCTAAATACGGCACTCTCTCTGCCACTACATTAATATCTTCAATGTTATAATCAATTTCCGCTTCATTTGCGATAGCTAAAGTATGTAATACTGTATTTGTAGAACCACCCATCGCCATATCGAGTGCAAATGCATCGTCAATTGCTTCTTTCGTAATAATATCGCGAGGTTTAATGTCTTCTTTTATCATACGAACTAATTGTTTTGCTGCTTCCTTAATGAGCTTATGGCGCTCGTCAGAAGTTGCCACGATTGTTCCATTACCAGGTAGTGCTACCCCTAACATTTCCATTAAGCAGTTCATCGAGTTCGCTGTAAACATACCTGAACATGAACCACATGTTGGACATGCATTGTTTTCAATATCTAGTAACTCTTCAGCTGACATATTGCCTGATTTATGAGCACCAACACCTTCGAAAACAGAAGTTAAGGAAAGTTGTTTCCCTGATGCAGAAGTACCAGCCTCCATTGGGCCACCTGATACGAAAATTGATGGCACGTTAGTACGAACTGCAGCCATTAACATCCCTGGTGTAATTTTGTCACAGTTTGGAATATAGAAAACGCCATCAAACCAGTGCGCATTAATCACAGTCTCTGCGGAATCAGCAATAATTTCGCGGCTTGGTAATGAATAACGCATACCAATATGCCCCATTGCAATTCCATCATCTACTCCAATAGTATTGAATTCGAATGGGATGCCACCCGCTTCGATGATTGCTTCTTTGACAACATCTGCAAATGTACGTAAATGAACGTGACCTGGAATAATGTCGATATAAGAGTTACAAACCCCAATAAATGGTTTGCCTAAATCTTTTGCTTTTACTTTGCCAGTTGCATATAAAAGACTTCGATGTGGCGCACGATCTACGCCTACTTTAATCATGTCACTTCTCATTTTTAAACGCCCCTCATTATTGCTATCAATTGCTGTATTCGTTTCTATATACAAAATGTTCTGTCTTTTTAGATTTTGTTTATAATCAACCGCACTTTCATGCGTCTGTCTGTTGAAACGAATGTATTAAATTGTTGTTATCATAGTACGAACAATAGGGTCTCGTCAACACTATTTTTTGAATTGTTTAAACAATTAGAAAAAAACAATATACTTTGAAATCGTTTTCATGCTGAATAAGCATAGTTTTTATCTCGTATTGATAAATATTTCGATATTTCTATTAAATTTTAATTTTTTAAAAATAAACAACATTCCAATAGTGAAATATCTATTTCACTATCTTTTAAAGCACAAACAATTTCTTTAAATAGTTTGTTAGAAATACATCATCCGGGTCATATTTTGCCCGTACAGCTAAAAATTCTTCTGCATTTGGATATATTTCTCTCACATATTCTGCTGTTAAATGATTTTGTTTTCCCCAATGCGGTCGTCCATTATACTTCTTCATCATCGTATGTACCCATCTGAAATAGGGCTCCTCCGACATACCTTTATACATATGAAAAGCAATAAACGCCGATTCCACTCCTTGAGTTGGACTTAAATAGCCCGCTTCCCCTGCTGTCGTTCGGCATTCTAAAGGAAAATGAACATTGAATGCACCACTAGTAAAGGTAGCGTGTATTTCCTCCATGCATGCCTCAAATTGCGTTAAAGGAATCGCATACTCGCTTTCTTGGAACTTCACACTACGAGGAGACGGATAAATTTCATAGCTTATGCCTGTCTTTTCACCCTCCACGACACTAGCTGCTGATAACTTACTTATCGTACCACTTAATGAAGGCTTCCATTTACAAAGTTCTGACATAGCAAAAAACGCACCATTTTCAACTATTTGTAACTTTAGTGTTTCAACCCGTTTATTCCATTCACTTTGAAAAACAGGTGCAACAGCATTCATCCGCTTCACTTGAATCGTTTCACTCCCAGGAAAATAAAACCATTCAACATGCCGATTGCGTCGAATATCATCCGTAAAAGTTGTCAGTCCATTCAGTAATGATTCACGGGTTCCTACATAATGTAAACTATAAATCGGCATTACTTTAAGCGTCACCTTCACAAGCACACCTAACATCCCTAAAGATACATGTAGCGCCTCAGATAACGCGTCATCCCCTCGCGTATGCTCCCTGTATTCCCCTGTTCCATCCACAAACCCCCAGCGCATCACTGTGGAAGATAACGAACCAAGAGTAACTCCTGTACCATGTGTCCCTGTAGAAATCGCCCCAGCAATTGTTTGCTCCTGAATATCTCCCATATTAATGAGCGCAAAGCCATGATTTGCAAGAAGTGGACCAATTTCATATAAATACGTCCCTGCCCACAATGTTGCCTCTTTCTTTTCTTTGTCTAAATGAATGAGGCCCCGCATTTCATGTAAAGACAATGCGATGTGCTCAGGCATAGCTACTGCACTAAATGAATGTGCTGCACCCGTTACACGAATTGTTTTCTTCTTTTCACGTGCACGTTTCACAATCAAAGCAACTTCTTCTATAGAACGTGGCAAGCACATTTCGCCTGGATACGAAATCATATTACCTGCCCAATTCGTCCACTTACCGCCATCTTTCCACTTATCTACAGAAAACATTGTCCATTCCCCCTATATGTCGTGTACGGTCCTACATACCTATCCCCTCTTACCGCATGTAATACTTGAAATCTTTCGCAGAGTTCCCCAGCCTTCGCATGACGGAAGTAAATCGTGTCACCAACGTCCACCACTTTTCCTTTAAGTAGTACCGGTGTTTGTACCTCTCCAGCTCCTTCTAAACCAATAAATGCAAATTGAGATGGCTCATAAAATGCCGGCAATCTATCAGCTCCTATTGCACCTGAAGCCGTATAACCACCCCCATGACATACGACAACGTTCTTCTCAGGCTTTCTGGTCACTCGAAGCGCGAAACCAGCAGCCCTTGCCAACTGCAAATGTGTAAATTGATCAAAAAGCGCTGGTGCATAAAATGCCGAACCAACTGTAATTTCGGTCACTTCCTTTTGCTGTGCCGTATATGACATACTGCCTGACCCACCCCCGTTTACAAAACGCAACTGTGGAAAGTATGCTTTTATATGTGCAATGGCAAATCTACGAAACTGTGTCACTTGCTTCTTCGCTTGCGTTTGCATCGCTTCAATAACTTTACCCCTGATAGCATTTGTGGGCTTATTACCTACCCCTGCAATTTGTGCCTCGTACCCCATTGCCCCAACAACCTCGATAAAAGGTTCTTTTTTTACATATTCTAAAAACGGCGTAAGTTGCTCCAGCGAATGAAGTGAAGATCGTTTCGTACCAAAGTACAACGCTTTAAAGTCCGTTGACATATTCACATCAATGCAAACTGGTACTATAACTTCCATTTCACCGCCAAGCTTTGCTAAAAATGCAACATGCTCAGGTCTATCCACCATAAACGTTATCGTTTTTCCTTCTTTAACGAACTTCAATAAATGCCGAACAGACGCCTCTTCCATCACCGGATATCCAAGCAAGACATCATCAAAACCTCGTTCTAATAAAAAAACCGTTTCTGCTGCTGTAAACGTCATCCACCCTTGCGTATTTTCAAGATGATGATGCAAATAATGCAAGACCTCCACAGAGCGTATAGATTTTGTTGCAATGCGTATCTTCTTTTGCTCACAAGCTTGTTGTACCGTCAAAATGTTTTCATCGAGTGCATCGAGGTCCAACCATGCAAAAGGACGCTCTATCTTCGTAAATGCGTGATCAAACCTTGTTGTCATTTTTATAACCACCTTTTTTACATATGTTATATGCATTAGACATACTTTTTGAAAATCCTTTATTTGAATATGAAAAAAGCAACCGTAAGTGACGTTGAAATTGTCTTTACGATTGCTTTAATATAAGATTAGCATTTTACTCACCTTTCTAGTTATTTTTCACGAGATTAAGATACGAATAAAAATTCAGCAGCTAAGTTCAGTATAACTACCATATGTAGTGCAGCGATGATAAAACCTTGACGATTTAAGCGTTTCATAACAGCCATATCCATAATTATCACCTCACCTTTTCACACATTATACCAGTGCAAATATCAATTTGCAAAATATTTTGAATATTAAAATATAACTATATTTCAGACAAAATGAAGCTATTATGGCATGATAAAAGTGATTAAATACCTAAGGGAGTGTGGAGTACATGAAAAAAGCTTTACTTGTAATCGATTATACGTATGATTTTGTAGCAACTGATGGGAAATTAACATGTGGGGAACCTGGTCAAGCTTTAGACAATCACATTGCTGCACTTATTGAGCAATTTATTGACGAAAAGGAAATGATCGTATTTGCCAATGACTTACATGAGGAAAATGACGACTATCACCCTGAAACAAAACTTTTCCCTCCACACAATATTCGCGGTACTGCTGGGCGCCAACTGTATGGTAAAGTAGGTGAAACATATGCGGCGCTTAAAGAGAAAGTTTTTTGGCTAGATAAAACACGCTACAGTGCATTTACGGGAACAAATTTGGGCATTTTATTGAAAGAACGAAAAATAGAAGAAATACATTTAGTAGGTGTTTGCACAGATATATGTATATTGCATACTGCAGTGGATGCATATAATTTAGGAATTCCAGCCGTTATTTATGAAAATGGTGTAGCCAGTTTTGATGCTGCTGGACATGACTGGGCATTAAGACACTTCGAACATACATTAGGAGCTAAAGTTATAAAGTAATTATGACCAAAAGCCAGATAATTATTATAAAAAAAATCTGTTATTTCACGTTTAACATCTTCTTATTTGGGCACAATTAAGTAATCGCCATTATGTCTAAAATTAAAGGAGATGGGTGTTATGTTTAGCTTCATTTGGTTTTTAATTATCGGAGGCGTTCTAGGCTGGCTCGCTGGTGTTATTATAGGGAAAGACGTTCCTGGTGGCGTTATCGGGAATATTATCGCAGGGATTATCGGGTCATGGATTGGCAGTTTGGTACTTGGTAACTGGGGCTGGCAAGTCAGTGATTTCTACGTATTCCCAGCATTAATTGGTGCAATCGTCTTAATCTTTATCGTAAGCCTTGTTTTAAAAAGTATGAACAAAGCAACATAATCATGCATAAAAAAGAGCTATCCATTTCGGGTAGCTCTTTTTAGCTTTTCTGTATTAACTATGTATTGGATAACACCGCTTCTTTAAGCTCTGAATTAAAACCATTATACAAATTATAAAAATACAATACATCTTCAACATACTTATCACTATGGTTATAGTTGAACACAGCACGTTTTAAATCCCCACTAGCTGCACCATACTTAGATAAATAATTCGCTGCACTGTAAACAGCATCCTCAATATCATATGGATCTGCTATGCCATCTCCATTTGCATCGACGCCGTAGCCACCATACTTTCTAATTGTAGCTGGATTTTTTAATTCTTTTGAAGTTATGTCGCCTTTACCTAGACCTGAACAAGTTGGGTGATCCCATCCAACAAATGTACATGGCATAAACTGCATATGCCCTTCTGCTCCTGCTGGTGATACGAGTGATTTCATCGTCGAAAACCTAGTTTCAATTCGATGATGTGCAGCAAGTAACGTCCACGGTACACCATATTTGTCTTCAGCCGCTACGTATACCGAAATATATTCTTCTGGAATTTCAATGTCAAAATTTTGCTGAATTTCAGCTAATGCTTTTCGTTGTTCTAGTTTTTCGAAAATCGATAATGTTTGAAGCTCCTTCCACGCAAAAAAAGCGAGCACATACGCCGTAATGGATACAGGGATGAGTAAAAATATCATACCTAGTTTTGTCGCCGGTGAAAGGAGTGGTTTTTTCTGTTTCTTTTTCTTCATATGTCACACCTATATTTTTGTAGTTACCTTAAATATTAACAAATTTTGAGGTTATGTGTGACAATTTTTTCGAAAACATCTTTTCTCCTATAGATATAGTTGATTAATGATGGAAATACCTATAAAATAGAATGTTGTTCGTACAGAGTTTGGATAAATATAGGAGGAACAAATATATGTGGAAAGATTTTAAAGCATTTGCGATGAAGGGCAATATTGTCGATTTGGCGGTAGCAGTTGTGATTGGCGGCGCTTTCGGTAAAATTGTTACATCTTTAGTAGAAAATATTATTATGCCATTAGTCGGTGTACTAACAGGTGGCGTTGATTTAACAAAAAGCTTCGTATATGGCTCAGGAGATGCACAAATTCAATTAGGTGTATTTTTACAATCTATTATAGATTTTTTAATCATAGCTTTTGCAATTTTCTTAGCGCTACGACTAATGACCAAACTTTCTCGTAAAAAAGAAGAGGCAGTCGTAGAAGAACCTGCTCCAGAAATTGATACAAAAGAAGAATTACTCAAAGAAATTCGAGACCTATTAAAAAAAGAACAAGCTTAAGAGAAAAAGTATTTTGGTGTATAAAAGACAGTGTTTGATTTTTGCTACGAGTGGACGCTTTCCGCGGACTTGATGCCAATCTCCTCGTCACAGCGTGCCTGTAGGTCGTTCAACACAAGCTTATCCCGCTGGAGTCTCCACTCTCCGCAACAATCAGCTATTTCTCATATCATAGATGAGTCACCAAGCTGAACCAAAAATAGCATTCTTTTACGGCTGTGATAAAGTACTATTAAGTTTAGGATGTGCCCATTTTTTCACAAGAAAACCCTTGTCAAGTAGACTTCTGTAGAAAAGCGAGACTGGCGAGCTCGAAAAAAACGAAGTGGCGAGGCTTGCCGGTTTTACAACTAAATAGCGTTATGTAAACAACACCGTGTTTGCATACAGTTTGAAGCAATTGCTCAATGCAATTGCTTTTTTTATTCAAACAATATCTTTAAACATTTATAATCTCTTTAATTTTCTGAAATCACCTTGTTCTTCTTGTATTAACATGGTAAATTGATAACAATTATAGAGAATACTATAAATTGTGATGATTGCGTGATTTATTAAGTCGGGCCCATTTACGATACATGGGCCCGTTCTATATTTTGATGAAGAAAAGAGTGACGTTATGACAAACAAGCGAAGTATTGAAACTAAGTTAGTACAACTAGGAAATTTAAGTGATCCATCAACAGGTGCTGTCAACCCACCGATCTACTTATCGACAGCTTATAAACACACTGGTATCGGTGAATCTACTGGTTTCGACTATACACGTACAAAAAATCCAACACGGTCGATTTTAGAAGCTGGTATAGCCGATTTAGAGGGTGGCGATGCGGGCTTTGCCTGTAGCTCAGGTATGGCAGCGATCCAACTTGTATTATCTCTCTTCAAACCTGGTGAAGAATTAATCGTTCCAGATGATTTATATGGTGGTACATACCGTCTCTTTAATTTCTTTAGAGAAACATACAACATTAAACCTGTCTACTCAAAATTTGAGTCGGTAGAAAAAGTAGAATCATTAATCAATGAAAATACGCGTGCCATTTTCATTGAAACTCCGACAAATCCATTAATGCAGGAATTTGATTTAGCTATTTACGCAGAACTTGCACATAAGCATGGCGCATGGCTAATCGTCGATAATACATTTTATACACCATATTTCCAACGTCCAATTGAATTAGGGGCAGATATCGTCCTACACTCTGCCACAAAATATATTGGTGGCCATAATGACGTATTAGCAGGGCTGGTCGTTTCTAAAGGTGCCGAACTATCAGAACGAATTGCGTTTATCCATAACGGTAGTGGTATGGTCCTTGGTGCAATGGATTCTTGGCTACTCATTCGTGGATTAAAAACAATGCATCTTCGTTTAAAACAACATGATGCAAATGCTAAAGCAATTGCTGCTTACTTAGAAAAAGAAGAACTTGTAACAGATGTACTATATACAGGTCAAGGTGGAATGCTTTCATTCCGCTTACAAAAAGCTGAATGGGTAGATACATTCTTACGCAATATGAAGCTTATTACTTTTGCGGAGAGTCTTGGTGGTGTAGAAAGCTTTATCACCTACCCTGCTACACAAACACATGCAGATATGCCATATGAAGAGCGCGTTGAGCGTGGTGTTTGTGACCGTTTATTACGATTCTCTGTAGGGATTGAAGAAGCCGAAGATTTAATTGCAGATTTGCAGCAAGTATTTGATAAGCTTAGAAAAGAGGCCTAATTATGACACAACATATTGAAACAGCATTAATTCACGCAGGTGTACGCGATGGCTTTGCAAATAAAAAAGGTGCCGTTAACGTCCCTATGTATGTATCTTCAACCTTCCACCAAGAAAGTATTGATGAATTTGGCGAATATGACTACGCACGCTCTGGTAATCCAACACGTGATGCATTAGAAAAAGCAGTAGCAGAACTTGAAGGTGGTGTACGCGCACATGCTTTCGCATCAGGCATTGCTGCAGTATCAGCAACTTTAATGCTGTTATCACAAGGTGATCACGTTGTCATTACTGAAGATGTTTATGGTGGTACATATCGTTTCGTAACAAAGGTCCTGCCTCGCTATGGCATTACACATACATTTGTAGATTTTACTGATTTAGCAGCGGTAGAGGCAGCGATTACGCCAAAAACAAAGCTATTGTTTTTGGAGACACCTTCAAATCCTACACTAGGCATTACGGATATTCGTGGTGTTGTTGCAATCGCAAAACAACATAATTGCCTTACATTTTTAGATAATACGTTTATGACTCCGTTACATCAACGTCCACTTGACCTTGGTGTTGATGTTGTTATTCATAGTGCGACGAAGTTTTTATCAGGCCATTCTGATATTATCGCAGGACTTACGGTAGCAGCTGATGAACAACTTGGTAACGATCTATACTTTATCCAAAATTCATTTGGCAATATTCTAGGTGTACAGGATTCGTTTACTTTACTTCAAAACATGAAGACGACAGATGTACGTTTTAGCCGTTCATGTGAATCTGCACAAAAAATCGCTGAATTTTTAGATGCAAATCCTTTAGTTGAACAGGTATATTATCCAGGACTTGACTCACACCCTGGCTACGATATCCATCATGGCCAGTCTACGAGTTCAGGTGCAGTATTATCTTTCCGTCTACCAACCTACGAAAAAGCTAAGGCACTTGTTGAAGCTATGAAAATCCCTGTATTTGCAGTATCTCTAGGTGGTGTGGAATCAATTCTTTCATATCCGGCGAAAATGAGTCATGCCTCAATGGAGCCTGAAGAACGTGAAAAGCGTGGAATTACAGAAGGTCTATTACGATTCTCTGTAGGACTAGAGCATGTAGATGACTTAATCGCTGACTTTACACAGGCACTGGAAATTGCTGAAAAGGCTTAAACACAACAAAAAAGGTGTCTCAGATTCCGCTCTGAGACGCCTTCTCTTTTGTTCGCTGCTTTATATCTTTTACTAACTGATAGCCTAAAATACTATAACATACAAATAAAAAACTAATGAAGATTTTTGTACTATATCCATCTATCCCCTTTAACTGCACATAGAGTACAATCGTACTTAGTATGCCCGTAATAATCTTTTGCGCAAATTTCATGTGCCATTTGAAGCGTTTAAAAACAAGACCTAAAATAAATAAGCTGACAATCATTATTAACATAATGACATTAATAAATATAACTTCTTTGTAAGCCATATTATTTTGTTGTGGAAACGTACTCTGGACAGTTGCATTTATATATTCTTGCAATTCTTCTTGTTCACTAGCACTAAGTGTTATAGTACTAGAATGCGTTAAAGGTATATCTTTTAAGAAAAGCGTCAACGGCTCTGTTAGTATCGTTCGACGAGAGCTTACGGTGATTGTCTCGCTTATATTATAATGACCAACTTCGGTCTCAATATAATTGCCTTTTTGGTCAAAAATATCTACTATCATGTAACGCGTACCGTTTATTACGCCGCGCAACTCTTTTTCGATAGTACAAGCGTTGACCTTTTGAAAACCGAGTACTTGTCCCCGTTCTTGCACTTCCTCCACATAAGCTTCTGCCTTTTCCTTTTTTGCACCGCATGCGCCTAGTACTAAACTGAGCAAACATACTAATAGAACAAAAACTAGTTGATGTCGGATACGTATACTCATCAACTAGATACTTTTCACCTTTGATAGAACACGGTACAAATAGTCCCCATGTCCTTTTGCTAGCGGTATTTCCTGCGCACCGTGTATCCAGTAGAATGAGAATTGTAACCCACTCTCATTCATCCCTGTCGGACAATGCTGCCATGTATCACGCAACTCATGTGTTGTTAAATGATAAAAATATCGTTTATGCAGAACCCCTGTATAATGCTCGAAATAATCTTGTGCGATTAGTTTGTGAACAACTAAATCTGTCAAACCTGTTTCTTCAAACATCTCTCGAGTAACTGCCTCTAGTGGTGTCTCTCCTTCCTCAATCGTACCTTTAGGAATTTGAATGCCTGCCCCTTCAGTATTTTGCTCAAAAACTAGTACTTGTAAGCGCCCTTCATGCTCTCTCGTAATATAGCCATATGCTTTTTCCACAACGTTCATAAAATCATCCCCTTTTGCATGCTATCATGCTACGATAATTAAAAATTCGGAATAGAAGGTGAATATGGATGACACTAATTATACGTTACATGACGCTAGATGACATCCCTTTTGTGCAAGAAATTTCCAAAATCAGTTAGCATACTACCTATGAAGGAATTATCCCTAGACCGATTCAAGATAAGTTTTTACAAAATGCTTATAGCACCAATCGATTAATGCAACGCTTTCAAAGTAGCCCATTTTTTGTAGCTGAACTTAATGGAAAACTTGTCGGGTTTGCTCATTTTTCACATGTAAAAGAAGGACAATCTGAGCTTTTTGCCTTTTATTTAATGCCGGAGATACAAGGACAAGGTATCGGAACAGCTCTTTTACAGCACGGTATCCAAATGCTACAAGGTGCTAAAACACTCATTATTTGTGTCGAAAAAGACAATCTGAAAGGTATTCATTTTTACAATGCAAAAGGTTTTAAAATCTTGGATGAGTTTGAAGATACATTCGATGGTCATGTTTTAAAGAAGGTCCGTATGGTGCTTGAATTACAAAAAAAATAGTTTGGTTTCATCTAGAATATATAGAATAAACGTGTTATAAATGCCAATAAGGCAACTATAACACGTTTCAATATCAATAATATTCTAATTAATTAGAGAATAAAAAATCCTCTTTAGCATTTTCATAAACTTTAAGCTGATTTCGACCACTTTCTTTTGCGACATAGAGGGCTTGATCGGCTTGATCAATCAACGCTTCAACCTTCGGCACATTGTCATAGATAATAGATTCAGCAATCCCAATACTTACCGTAATATATATACACTTGCCTTCCCTTTCATATGGGTTTGTTTCAATTGCATTTCTTATTCTTTCTGCTATTTTCTTCGCGCTCTCTAGCGATGTATTTGGAGCAAGTATGATGAATTCTTCCCCACCATATCTTGTGACAACATCCGTATCTCGTACTGATTTCATCATAATTTCAGCAACATGTTTCAGCACCTCATCACCTATTAGGTGTCCATAAGTGTCATTAACCTTTTTGAAAAAATCTATATCGATTGCTAAACAAGAACAATAATCATCATTTTTTTTACATTCAGCAAACACTGACTCTCCGTATTCTAGCAAGTAGCGCCGATTATACAGTTTCGTTAATTGACAGGTAATAGACAGCTCCTTAAGTAAAATAGTATCCGCTTCCACTTTTGCACTCATCTGATTGAAGGCCCAGCATAGTTCTTGAAATTCTATTGCATATGGTGCAATTTGGTTTTCATCGATTTTATAATCATAATATCCTTTTTCAACATTACCAACCCCTTCTAAAAGCTGTTGTACAGGTTCCTCTATTTTCCGAGTAATATAAAGCATAGTTTTAATGGTGAAAAATGATCCTAATAATATACAAATGGTTAGCAATATAAATTTCTTTACCATCGGCATATAAGCATCCCATATATTTAACTCAGATATGATATACCATTTCTCTTGGTTAATTGGTTGACTCTTTGCAATAACCCAATCGCCGTTTGCATTTTTATAGCGTGCTGCAGATTGAACTGATCCATCCTTTGCAAGCGCCAAAGCCTGTTCATCAATCAGGAAATTTTGCGATAAATCATCCTTCATCTCATCTTGTATATTTTGTTTTTTGGGATTGACCTCTGTTAATAGTAATCCATCCTGATTGACAACGTAAGCACGTCCTAAAAAGCCTACTCTCGACTCATGCAGTAAATGATCAACCGTATTTAAGTTAATTGTTCCAAAAATAACTCCGTTAAACTGCTGCTCCTCATTAAGAATAGGTGATGCAAAAGCAACAATAGGCTGCTCTGTAACTTTACTTATAATAATATCCGTAATATGTGGCTCTTTCGTTTTTTTGGCCACTTGGAAATACTCCCTATCCGTTACATCGACACCAACACCATTTTTACTGTATTCAGTAGCCGTATCAAACTGAACAATTCCCTCTTTATTAACAAACACTAAATCTGTAAACTCCGTATTTTTTTTAAACTCCTTGAAATATGTTATCGATTCATCATAATTATAGTTTTTGATAAAATCCAAACTAGCAATCATATGTATATCCATTGCACGCTCAGTTACCCAACTGTCAAAAAAGTAGGCTTGAGCATCTAAATAATTCGTCATTTCTCCATCTTGCTGCTCCATCGTTTGACGATATTCAATATAAAGTGTAGGAATAAAAATAAATAAACTTATAATAATCGTAATAACAATCAGCCATCTACGCAAATGACTTTTAATAGTATTTTCGAAATTCAAATTTATAAAGATTTTCAAAAAATCACCCCACTAGAGCAAATACCTATATTTTCATATTAATCTATAACCTTACAAGCACTATATTTTATTGTACTCTACTTTAGGATTGATACGAGTGATTCCTTTATAACAATTTTGTTAACAAATAAGCTGAATTTTGATTTATTCATGTGCTCCAGCAAAATGTCATGAGCTATCCAATGTTGATGGTCTAACTTTCTCACCGATATGTACTCAATTTGCTTTTCTCATTTAATTACAAAAGGCACTAGTAATGATACTACTAGTGCCCCTCTTTCACTTAGATACTATTTCTAGTGAGAAAATTTTGGAATTGTTTTAAATCATCCTCTAAAAATGCGTTGGATAATGATGTATTGGCTGTTTTAATATTTTCTATAAAGTTAGAAAGTGATGTTTTATCTAGATTACTAAAATGATTTGGAACTGTCGTATTTTCAATCATTTTTTTCCACTCACTATAATTACTAATCTTTTGTTGCACCAAATGTTGTTGATTTTTAAATACATTTTTTAATAAATCATCATATTCCTTAAAAGCAGCTATCAATGCATCGTAATCTTTACTTTCAAGCGCTGCCTGCCTTTTTGCTCTATTGCCTTCCCATTCTTCTGGATATGCTTCTTTTAGAATTTCACTCATATTAACGTTATCATCTGGTGCACTGTTAAGCGGACCTTTTTCAATAGCAAAAGAATATTTCCCATTCTCGTCTTTCACACCATTAACAGCAAATTTTGCAATAGTGGTCATGGCTTCCATATAGTCTCTTGCTTGTTGACCATTTAGATAATTATCCGCAATATACTGTGCTTTTTCTATGCCTAGTGAAATCATAGCTTGGCGTTGCTCTTCGGTCATGTCCCCAACATCTCGAAGTAAAAAGTTTTTAGAAATTGTAGTAAAGGTAGCATCACGTACTTGTTGACTTGCTCCTTCTAAACTATCTTGCAATTTACTATTTGTTTGGATATGAGGAATAATTAGTGTACCAACTTTATGATGGATTGATGCCTCAAACTCAGCCTGCTTCTCTGCACGAATAGCAAGTTCCTTTTCACTTTCAACATAGTCTAGTTTGCCTCCATTCGTAAAGAGAGATGCTATTATTTGAGCCATCTCCTCAGGAACTTCCTTGAGTTGAGATTGCTCGCCAAATAAATCACGTGCCTCTTGTCCTATTGTTACTGCATCATTATTTTCTGTAATTGATGACCCGTTGGTTTCTTTGGCGTGCGACGTTACATTCATTGATTGATAAAGAGTTACTACGTTTGTATGTGATGTGACTCTCATAGCATTCAAATCCCCCTTGTATATATGTACTACATATAACATCGGTAATTTTATCCATTTATTGAATATTTTTTGAATATTCCGCCTGCAATCCATGCTAGATGAACTTTAAATTACCAATAAATACAGATAACATCATACAAATGATAAGAACTAAAAAGATTGCTTCGCTATGCAAATCGAACATTCCTTTACCTAAAATAAACAAGGACTGGCTTCTATCCCCATCCATAAATCTCTCCTTGATGGAAAAATCATTGAAACTCCCTATTTTTCGGTTATTGATCATTCTTAATAAAATCACTAATAGCTGGCAGTAACTCTGGATGTAAAGGCAGTTTTGGATTTGCATATGTTGCTAAGTTCCCTGCGCGGTCTGTTGGGGCATCTTTTAAAACATGATTCATGCCTTCTACATTTAGAAGTGTCGCATCTTTTTTAGCTTTTTTTAATATCTCTGCATCAGTAACTGTCACTTGTATATCATTAGTTCCTTGAACAATCAATGTACGCTTCTCGAGTTTTTGAATAATGCTCGCAGGATTATATTTTAACCATGAAATCATATATGGTTGGACGGATGGTCTAAACAGTCCTTGTAACTCAGGTGATACTTTTTCAACAAGTTCCCCTTTTTTTAATATAGCTAGCGCGTTCTTTGCTTCAGTTGTTAGTGCTGGTGATAATTGACCTGCTAACTGTTCGAGTAGTAATTCATCTATCGCTCTACCCGCACCTGCAAGAGATACAAAAGAATCTACATCTGTTTTTTGCGCTGCTAGCATACCAATTAAAGAACCTTCACTATGACCAATGACATGTACACTTGTAAATGCATCATTTGATTGGAGATACTGAATAATTTGGACAGCGTCATCTACAAACAGTTCAAATGAAACATCCTCTTCCTTCGTGAATAACTCTGTGTTATCACCTACTCCACGTTTATCATAACGAATTGTCGCAATGCCTTCTTTTGCTAACTCTTCTGCTAACATTTTGTAACTGTCATTTTTCCCACCTATAACTGAATTGCCATCCTTATCTGTTGGACCAGAACCTGCAATAATCAGTGCAACTGGCGAAGGTTTTTCCTCAGTAGGCTTTTCTAACGCTATTTTTAGATCCCCATTTTCAACGGGTATACTAATTGTTTCATAAGTTACAGGCTGTTCCTCATATCTAGTCAATGTAAGTGGGAATGTGCCTCCATTCTGTGTGAATGTCGCCTTAATTTCTTCATCCTTTAACTCGCCAGTAATTTTAATAAGCATGCCCTTTAAATCTATTGAAATGTTTACCTTATCTCCATCGTACGTAATGCTTTGAAAAGGAAGATATTTCAAACCTTGTGCCGGCACTGAAAGAGTTCCAGCATCTTTTGTTAACTCCACAATAATTGGTAGTGGTGTATTTGGAATTTCAATATTCCCAGACCACTTCCCTACAAAATCTGTATTCATTTCATTCATCTTGATTTCTTCCTCCTTTTTTGTACATGCCGTTAGTAACAACGCAACTACACATAGAAGTAATATTCTTTTCATAAATCTCCACCCTTTACGCAAAAATAACAAATACTACCAACAATAACATAAGTAATTTATCGAGAAGTATGCTGTAATGGTTCGTATATATGTATGGTGTCAAAACGTTTATTACATTTCAGATAAGAACATAGCCTCCAAACTGATTTTTCCACAACTAAAACACATCTGTTATATAAATAGTATTACAGATGTGTTTTGAAAGTCAAATTTTTCAATAATTTATAAGAGCATTGTTTAAACAGCTCCCTTTAAACATAGTCTTATCATTCATCTCATGCTTATCTAGAAAACATATAAATTCATGGCAACAGCTGTGTTCATATGGAAAATTACAAGTAAACCGAGACACTGCATGGAGCGCTACGAAACTTTGTTTTGTGACGAATGAGAAGGGATAGGAGACTCCTGATTCTGCCGTTCACTAGTTACCGAAAAATGCATTAACTTAAGATTTGTTATAGTTTTTTTCATGCTGAAGTAGCCATTCTTTTCTCCACAAACCACCTGTATAACCCGTTAATGTTCCATTAGAGCCAATAACTCGATGACATGGAATGACAATACTTAATACATTTTTTCCATTTGCACTTCCTACGGCTCTGATAGCTTTTTCATTTTGAATTAAAGCCGCAATTTCCTTATAAGAGCCTGTTTCAGCGTAAGGTATTAATGTCAATGCAGTCCAAACCTTTTTTTGAAAATCGGTTCCCTCTAAAATATATGGAAATGTGAATTCATAGCGCTCACCTTTAAAATATTCATGAAGTTGCTTCTTGCAGTCTACTAAAACCTTAAGTGTTTCATCTTGCTTAACGTTAACTAAAGCATCTCGTTCAGAAAACATAATTGAACTAATAGCTGCATCTGTACCTATGATCTCTATTACACCAATTGGAGATTCGTAATCTAATTTATACTGTGTCGTCATATAAAGACCTCCATAAATAAAAGGTAGCATATGCCTGCCAACCTTCCCAATGTATTTCTATTTCTTTAAGTTCCTCTATTGTTGGTTTACGCTCTAGCCCTAATTGAGTTTTTAATGCGTTATGAAGACCGACATCTGCAATCGGAAAGCCATTTGGATCATAGAAGCTTTTCATCATTACATAATCGGCAGTCCACGCACCTACCCCTCTAATCCCCATTAATAATTTTTTGACTTGGTGAATATTTTCTTTTTGCAGCAACATTTCTTTTGTCAGTTCACCATTTGCCATCCTCTTTGCGATGTCTATGATGTATTCAGACTTCCTACCAGTAAATTGAAGTTCTCTTAAATCATCCACATTAACAGAAGCAATCCTTTCAAATGAAGGAAATAGCCAGTAGGTTTCCCCTTCAAAAGTTAAACATTCTCCATAATGTTCTACAAAGCGTTTCTTTAACGTGTATGCGAATGTTAGGTTTATTTGTTGTCCCATTATCGCCCATACCAGAGCTTCAAATAAATCAGGCATACAAATCATTCGTAGTCCGTAATATTTTTGAGCCAGAGGTTGCAAAATTTTATCATTACTAGCCATTTCATAAAAACGACTCAAGTCCCTTTCTAAGTCAAACCATTCACAAATGTAAGCTGCAATTTTCCCACGAACGCTATTGGTCGGTGTACCTAATGGAAAGTCAACTTGAATAAAAGTTCGATTACTGCTAATTTTACATAAAATTGATTCTTCATTTATCTTTAACAATTTATATAAATTGTCATCATCTATTTTATGTAGTACTTCCTGATCAGACCTGGCTAAAAACTTTAAGCACTCCGAAAAATCGAATTCTACAGGAGTCCAAACTTCAATATACGATTCATAATCAAAGTATTTCATATCTGCAACTCCTTATCTATGAAGGTTTCGATATTCACTAGGTGAACAATTTTTTAATCGTCGAAATACTTTATAAAAATTTGATGGACTTTGAAATCCACTATCATAACAAATTTCAAGGTTTGTTTGATCTGTATTTTTAAGAAGATTTGCGGCTTTATCAATTCTTATTTTTTCTAAATACATTCGGGGTGTTTCAGCAGTTTCTTCTTTAAATACTCGTTCAAGATGAAACGGGCTAATTCCAACATGATTGGCGATATCCTGGAGTGTTAGATTTTGTTTATATTCATTAATTAAAAAGGAAGTTACATTTCTAATTAGTTGTGTGTGCGGTGAATGTTCCACTTTAGGCTGACATCTTTTGCAAGCACGAAAACCTGCATTTTCAACTTTATGAATATCATGATAGAATTCAACGTTAATCTTTTTCGGCTTTCTTGATTTGCATGAAGGACGGCAGAAAATTTTAGTGGTTTTCACTGCCGTAAAAAAGAGCCCATCGTATTTCTCATCACAAGCAATGATTTTATCCCACATTTCATCAAATGAAAGATTGATGTTACCAACCAACGAATTCACCTTCTTTTTAGTTAGTCTTTATATAAAAATGAAGTATCCTGCAACTTCATTAATAGTGTAGCATTCTTTGTTAGATCGGAAATAATTTTATCTGACAATGCATTACCAAAGCTAAAACGTTTAACCCCTAATTTTTTAAGTTCATTACAATTCGTTAGTCCAGAAAAAGATAGGACATTAATGGGAGCATCTACATTCAACGTGACTTTCTGTTTTTTGAGCGAATCCTCAATATTGATTCCTGCAACGCCAACATCTGCAGTTCTTAACACATTCTCTACTATATTTTTCTTGTCACTTCCGTAATCCGCCTCAATAGCAGCTGAAACAGGGATTTTTACATTCTCCGTAATCGTTTTGATGATTGCTAAATGTCTATCAAAATCAATTAATTCGCCGTCTACATACCCTAGCGAATTGGCTATTCCCCAGCTTGTTGTCCCCATTGCCTTGAACCCTGCCTTTTCCAGAGTCAGTGCAGATAATAGATCCCAAGCTTTTCCTATAAATAATAGTTCTTGTGCTGCATGTAGTTAATTGAATTTCTGAATGTTCGTCACATTGATTCCTCCCTAGCAGTTATTAGTCATTATATTAACAGGGAGTCTATATTTGTTTCGTCCTCATTCTTGCGCTTATGGTCTAAAAAAGCCCAGAAAAAAACTCTGGACTTGATGGCACTTAATCTTTCTGCTGATAAATTCTATCGAGCTTTCTCTTAATTAAAAATTATGTTTATCCAAATTTTATAAATATCAACAATTTATTAGGCGATAACTTGGTAATTATAATCCAACAATATTACAGAGATATTACACTCTAAATAACAAAACACAAATTTTCTATCTTAAACACAAATTTTCTATCTTAAAACAATAAATCATTTTTCACTTTTCTGTCACTAAGTAACATAAATGAAAAATCAAT
Organism: Lysinibacillus sp. NPDC096418; assembly: GCF_044762775.1. Classification (NCBI taxonomy): domain Bacteria; kingdom Bacillati; phylum Bacillota; class Bacilli; order Caryophanales; family Bacillaceae; genus Lysinibacillus; species Lysinibacillus sp. NPDC096418. Next base: position 1,143 of record NZ_JBIWEY010000028.1, on the reverse strand, counting down.
CACCATTATTCTGTGATAATATTACAGTAGTCAAAAAAGTACTAGATTTTCGAGAGGAGTACATTTCCAGTGAAAAAAAAGTTTTTACTTCCAGTTTTCGCATCCTTCGTGATTTTCACAGGAGTAGGTGTAAATAATGCAGAAGCAGCAACTATTACAGAAGTAACAAATACTGCAAAATCATTTATCGGAACTCCGTATAAATACGGTGGTACAGATATTAGTACGGGCATAGATTGCTCAGCATATACACAAATAGTATTTTCTAAATTAGGAATTTCATTAAATCGCACAACAGGTACACAATATCAACAGGGTACTGCTGTATCAAAAGATAATTTAAAAGAAGGTGACCTAGTATTTTTTAATACTACGGGAGCTGGTGTTTCTCACGTTGGAGTTTACATAGGTAGTGGTAAATTTATATCTTCTACAACAAGTGCTGGTGTTGTAGAAGATAACATAAACGACCCATATTATTGGGGATCTCGTTATATAGGTGCAAAGCGAGTTGCAAACTTCACTGAAGAGGATATAGAAGAAGTTAAAGATGCAGGAATTGATTTTAGAATATACGCATCACGTGGCGAAGTAGCTCTTCAGCTTGCTAAAGCTTTAGGAGTAGACACAAGTAACACGAATTCACCTTTCCCAGATGTCAAACCATCCTCTAAATATGCTGGTGCTGTTGTAGCACTAAACAAACTTGGTGTTTTTAACGGAGACCAAAATGGAAAATTCAATCCAGGCTCTCCACTTACACGTGCTCAACTAGCAAAAGTTTTAGTTGAAGCTTTTGATTTGCGTTTACAAGGGAAAGCAGCAACATTCAAAGATGTTCCTAGCTCTCATTGGGCAAGTAATTATATAGCAATTCTTTCATCTAATAAGATTACGACAGGAAAAGAAGATGGAACATTTGGGGTTAACGACAAAGTTACATTAAAACATTTAAACGTCTTCTTAGATCGTTTGACTAAATAGTTCTTCTATTAAACCATTCTTTATAGATTCAATATTTCACATAAAACTAAAATAAGGGACTTCCCTATTTAATATGGTACCTGTAGTTAGGACACTTGAAAAAGAGTGTGCTAACTGCCGGTATTTTTTATATACTAGACTTTCAAGATTAAAGGACGG
>NZ_JBIWEY010000027.1:0-65272 GCF_044762775.1 Lysinibacillus sp. NPDC096418 | reverse complement strand
GCAGATTGTTCAATACGTTTGATGCCAATCATCTCTTCATCAAACCCATATTTCTTAAAGATTTGTCTCGGTGTGTTCCCTGTTAAATATTCATCTAATCTTGAAAGTCTAGTATATAAAAAATACCGGCAGTTAGCACACTCTTTTTCAAGTGTCCTAACTACAGGTACCATATTAAGCTGATAGCTAGATTCCTTTTTCTATTTTTCGATGAGTTCTTTTACTACATCTAAGCAATCATGAAAAGTTTCAAACGGTTTATAAGGGATTTGGAGCTCCTCACAGCGTCCAATTAAATGGTCCCGGGCAAGTACTAAATCGGCTTGTTTAGCTGCCTCAAAATCGGAAATAGAGTCACCGATGACGATTTTGAAGTGATTGTCTTGAGTGACTGCACGCATGACAGATGGTTTACAGCAACCACAGCCTTGTACTTCATATTTTGCACATTCTTCGTCGCAGGAGTTTGGATACAATAACTTAATTTGCTGTCCTGAAAAGTCTGCACGATTACAGTAAATACCTGCAAACGGTCCGAATTTTTCAATCATCGGTTCAATAAAGAAATCGACACCTCCGCTGATGATATAAAATGGAATGTCGTGTGAATGTGCATATTGAACGAATTCACCGAAGCCTTCACGTATAACGGCGGTATTTAGTAGGTATTGAATAACTTCTTCTTTTTGATGTGTAGATAGCAATTCGAACATTGCTGAGACACCGTCTTTGAAGCTGATTGTTTGCGCTATTATATCCTTTGCAATTTTCTCAGATTCCTCTGGTACAAAGTGCTCCATCAGTGAAACGATATTATCAGTAGCTGTAATGGTACCATCAAAATCACAGAAAATAATTGGTTTCATCTTGCTTCCTCCTTAAACAACAATTACGCCTCGGTGATATTGTACCTGCCGCTATGTTTTCGGTACATAAAACATCTGCCGCTGACGTTTCGCTTTCGCACAGAAAAACATTGCGTCCAGATTTTGAATTGTGCAAGCACAACTAACGCCTTTCAAAATCCGTGACATCCGCCGAAGGCTTTATCTTCATTCAGTCGATTTTTGAACAATCGTTGAAAAACAACTAAATCGCATTCTTTATATCATCAGTAGAGGTGGACGTTTTCTACTGAATGAAGATAAAAACGCCTACTTTTGGGTAGGCGTTTTTGATTTATTACGCAAATGCTACTTGTATTCCTTCTTCATCAGCTTTCGTTAAAATGATGTGATGTTCAGGGAACTGTGTATTCATGGCCACGACAAAATCATCAGCAATAGCAGATGGGATGATTGAAATAAGTGTTGGGCCTGCACCACTTAATGCCGTACCATATGCGCCTGCAGCTTTAGCAGCAGCATGGATTTCTGTATATTGTGGAATCAATTTTGAGCGGAAGGGCTCGTGGAAAAAATCAGATTCCATGTATCGACCAACGCGTACGAAGTCTTTTGCCATTAGAGAAGCAGCTAGCATATTAGCGTTAGCTGATGCACGTACCGCATAGGAACGGTCAAATGACTCTGGTAATACAGAGCGTGATTCACTCGTTTTAAGCTCTACGTCAGGTATGTAAACGACAAAAGATGCTTCGATGTCATTAATATGAAGTGTATCGACAACGCCATTCTCGTCCATTGAGGAGATTGTTAAGCCTCCTAAAACAGAAGCAGTTGCATTATCGGGATGTCCTTCGATTTGTGAAGATAAATTTAGTTTATCCTGAATCGTAAGCTTTAAATCGCAAACTTGATTTGCCAGTTCAATGCCCGCAACAATTGCAGCAGCACTACTACCTAAACCGCGTGCTAAAGGAAGCTCACTGGCCATCTCAACACGGCAAGCTGGAAGTTTCTTGCCGTACTGATCTGCAATTCTCTTAGCGATAACATATAGTAAATGGTCTTCGATTTCAAACTCACTAGGACCATTATTATCGAGATGAATGATTTCCCAAGTATCCTGTAGAGTAATGTCTAACTTTAAATAAAGAGACAAGCCAAGTCCAATAGAGTCAAAGCCAGGGCCTAAATTGGCTGTACTCCCAGGAACTGAGATTTGCCACTTTTTACTCATAGCACGCCCTCGATATAATTGCGAATCTCTTCTTCGTCATTTTTAAGAGAGACAAGGTCAACTGTAGAGACATTCATCGCAGTATCTGGATCTTTTAATCCGTTACCAGTGAATATTGTTACGACTTTTGAACCTTTTGGGATTTTGCCGCTTTCTACTGATTTGATAACACCAGCTAGAGATGCAGCAGAACCAGGCTCTACGAAAATACCTTCAGTACCTGCGATTAACTTGTAAGCTGCTAAAATTTCTTCGTCAGTTACAGCGTCAATGATACCACCAGACTCATCACGAGCTGCCTCAGCTAATTTCCAACTTGCAGGGTTACCGATACGGATTGCTGTAGCTACTGTTTCAGGGTTTGGAATTGGTTCTCCTTTAACGATAGCGGCAGCCCCTTCTGCTTCAAACCCAAACATTTTTGGAAGACCTGAACCTTTAGCTTCGTTATATTCTTTGAAGCCTTTCCAGTAAGCAGTGATGTTACCTGCGTTACCCACTGGGATACAAAGATAGTCTGGAGCGGCACCTAAAGCATCTACAATTTCAAAAGATGCAGTTTTTTGCCCTTCGATACGGTAAGGGTTTACTGAGTTTACAAGTGCAACTGGAGTAGTCTCACTTACTTGACGGACGATATTTAATGCATCATCAAAGTTACCATCAATTTCAATAATTTTCGCACCGTACATTGTAGCTTGTGCTAATTTACCAAGTGCGACTTTACCTTTTGGAATAACGACGATTGATTGGATACCAGCGCGTGTTGCATAAGCTGCAGCAGCTGCTGAAGTATTCCCAGTAGATGCACAAATTACACATTTACTACCGTCTTCGATTGCTTTTGCAACTGCAAATACCATTCCACGGTCCTTGAAAGAACCAGTCGGATTTGCACCTTCAATTTTACCGTATAGCTCGATACCAAGCTTTTTCGATAGGTTTACTAAATGTATAAGAGGCGTATTGCCTTCGTTTAAAGTTAGAGCAGGTGTATTTTCTGTTACGGGCAAAAATTGTTTATATTCTTCGATAAGGCCTTTCCACATAACGTAACAATCTCCTTTTGTTCTTACGGGAAGAACAGTTGTTTTTATATAAGAGACATTTTAACGCAAATGGGTCTATGTTTTCAATAGTATTTCACAAATTGTCTGAACAATTTGGTTTTTGAATTTTTACTTGTCACCTAATTGAAACAACTGTATAGTGTAATTGAAATGTAAAGTCAAGTGTAAAGACAGGTGGTTTATATGACAACAAGTAAAGCAACACAGCCAGTATCTCGAAATAAGCTTTTAGGTGTAGCAGGTGTCGGTTGGCTTTTCGATGCGATGGATGTAGGGATTTTATCATTTGTCATAGCAGCCCTAGCCATCGATTGGGATTTAACAAAGACTGAAATGGGTTGGATCGGAAGCATCAACTCGATAGGCATGGCAGTAGGTGCACTCGTATTCGGTGTTTTAGCAGATAAAGTAGGACGTAAACAAATATTTATGTGGACACTCGTCTTGTTCTCAGTGGCAAGTGGCTTGTCTGCCTTTACGACAACATTAGTAGCATTTATGCTGCTACGCTTTCTAGTAGGGATGGGGCTAGGAGGAGAATTGCCTGTAGCGTCGACACTTGTTTCTGAGAGCGTAGAAGCGAAGGAGCGAGGGAGAGTTGTTGTATTACTGGAAAGCTTTTGGGCAGCAGGTTGGTTAGTGGCTGCACTGATTTCATATTTTGTAATTCCCGCGTTCGATCAATCAATGGGATGGAGGGTAGCATTATTACTAACGGCTCTACCAGCAGTGTATGCTATTTATATACGTTGGCATCTACCTGATTCACCACAATTTACGGTAAAGGTGGAATCGAAAAAACGTAGCATCTTCCAAAACATCGGTGACGTCTGGTCAAAAAAGTATGCGCGTTCAACACTGATGCTATGGATACTTTGGTTTACAGTAGTATTTTCATACTATGGTATGTTTTTATGGCTACCAAGTGTCATGGTTGGTAAAGGCTTTGACATGATTACAAGTTTTAAATATGTATTGATTATGACACTGGCACAGCTACCAGGCTATTTCACGGCAGCGTGGTTCATTGAAAAATTCGGACGTAAATTTGTACTTATTTCCTATTTAATTGGAACTGCTGTAAGTGCTTTCATTTTTGGGAGTGCAGAAACAATGGAAATATTATTAGTTTCCGGTATGTTTTTATCATTCTTTAATTTAGGGGCATGGGGTGCATTATATGCCTATACACCAGAGCAGTATCCAGCGAACATTCGAGGAACTGGTGCTGGTATGGCGGCTGCAGTTGGTCGAGTTGGTGGCATATTCGGTCCGTTATTAGTGGGTTCTTTGTTAACAGCTGGCTATGAAATTGGTTTTATTTTTGCGATTTTCTGCGGAGCAATAATAATCGGTGTAATTGGCGTGATTTTCTTAGGAAAAGAGACAAAGCAAATGGAATTAGAATAAAGAAAATGCCTTGGTAGCACTTGTGTTCCAAGGTATTTTTTATCCTTATTTTCGCTTAAATAATACATAAAAATAAGAGGTTGTTAATTATTATACATTTTTATCTAAACTTTGATAAAATGACTAAAGACTAAATAAATCCTTATTTATGATTATGATAATAAAGATGTAATTGTTGACTGAAATTATAGCGAATTTATGTCATTTTATTACGGACTATTACGTTAGCAATTTAAAGCGCTAAAGATTTTTCAGAAAAGTCATTGTATTCAGATTGCAATCGTGATACTGTATTTTTAACCGAATTTAGAACCAGTAGTAAACAATCTCCATTTGTGATAATTTCTTTGGAAGAAAGGTTGTTAGGAATGAGTATCAATGAAGATATAAAAAGGAAATATGTAAGACTTTCGAAGGGCCAACGTAAGGTTGCACAATTTGTAACAGATAACCCGACAGTTGTCATTGCAAATGGCGCTGCAGAGGTGGGTAGACAGGCTAATGTTAGTGAATCTACGGTCATTCGTTTTTGTTATGCCATGGATTTATCGGGTTATGTAGAGCTTCAAGAAGAAATACGAAGCTATTTAATGACCCGAAATGAAGGAATAGACACACAATCAACGAATTCAGCAGGGAAACAAAATGTGCTAAATTACGGTAAGATCATGCAACGTGATATACAAAACATTCAAGATACAATTCGCCTTATTAATGATAATACATTCCAGAAAAGTGCAAAATGGATACATGAAGCTGATACAATTTACATATTAGGCGCTCGTCAAACCGCTTCTGTAGCAAGCTGGTTATCCTATACAATGAAAACGCTACGTCCAAATGTAAAGCAAATACGCACGGATTCGGATGATTTTGTTCAGCAAATTAATAGCATGGGGGAACATACAGCTTTGGTCGTATTTTCATTTGACAAACATGCCAATGATATGAAGACAATTGTAGAAATTGCTAAGATGAAAAAAGTGAAGATTATAGCAATTACTGATACAGCATTGTCTCCATTAAGAGAGTATACAAGTGCAATATTTGCACTCGGCATGAAAAACCAGTCTTCGCTTGATATCATTCCGGTTCTGTTCTCATTTATGCATGCATTGGTGGAAGAAATGATCAGTCACAATAAAGTAGGATATGATAAGTACTTGCAGTCGTTCGAACAAGTAGAAAATAATCTACTATTCCTAGATGTCGCTAGGGAAAAGCAAGTGTTACGATAATCATAAAATTAAACACGTAGATAGGCTTGCCATGCTTGTTTGCGTGTTTTTAAATGCAAAAAAGACCATATAGTTATGGTCTATAAAAATTATTTCTGCACAATCTTCCCCATGACACATTCGTCAATTAATGTGTCATTTAGTAAAATCGACTGTAATCGTTTACCTTCATGCTGAAATCCTATCTTTTTAAAAAACTGCAAAGCACTATCATTATGTGCCATTACAGATAACTCTAATTTGGTGATGGCTCTTTGTTTTGACCAACTTTCAACTTCTTCCATAAGGGTTTTGCCGATTCCTTGACGGTGATACATTTCTTTTACCGCTAAGTGAACATTTGCAACATGTTTTGCTTTCGAATGTTTGTAGCCATGAATAACGGCATATCCAGCAAATGCTCCATTTAAAATACAAATTAGTATTGTGCGGTTTTTTAACTTTTTCCAGCTTATTAAATCTTTACGAAGCTGTTGCACAGTAAGCTCTAATTCGTTAGGTGCGTTGTACATATATTCTGTTTCATGAAAGATCTCTTCTTGTAAAGTAATAAACGCCTTTGCATCAGATGCTTCTATTGTACGAATTATATAAGCATTAGAGTTTTCATTATTTTCAGGAACTTGGCTTGTAGAGGATCTAGTATAGTTACGACTGAAAGTGACACTTGTGCCAAGTTTGACATCAACTACGTAGAAGCCTGAATCTGTCCAAGATAAGTAGTGAGATAGAGGTGGTTTTGTTTTTTTCCACCAACTCGAATTTAAGTAGGCAGCGTTTGGTAAGGATTGCCCTATAATGTTTTCTAGTGCGCTGAAGGATAACGTTATTTCATTTTGCGTTGTAACTTGAAAGAAATTTGCTAATGGAATATATTTCTTTTCCATATTTTTTGTCATTATAATCCTCATTTCTCTTATTTCCTAAAAATATAGACTAAATGATAATATCATAAAATTATGTATACTTGAATATTTAAACACATCTATGTATCTATTGGTAGTAGAAGTATGTATTTAAATTTTAAAGATAACATACAACATGAAGCCCTTTTATTCTTTTAAAGTTCCAAATTTGTTGAATCGAAATTAGTAATAATGATTCGTCGTTTAACAATTTATTCTGACATGCTCTTTCGTAAGGTGTGGTAAAATAAAAACGAAAATGTAATTGCCATTTAGGAGGAATAATACTAATGAATAAAGTTTTAGTTTTCGGACATAAAAATCCAGATACAGATACGATTACATCTGCAATTGTCTATGCGTATTTAAAACAACAACTTGGTGTAGAAGCAGAAGCGGTACGTCTTGGTGAAGTAAACAACGAAACAAAATTTGCACTCGAAAAATTCGGCTTTGAAGCACCACGTTTAATCGGCTCAGTAGTTGGAGAAGTAGCACAAGTGATTCTTGTGGATCATAACGAGTTCCAACAATCAGCTGACGGTATAGAGGAAGTTCAAATTACAGAAGTAATCGACCACCACCGTGTAGCGAACTTCCAAACTTCGGATCCATTGTATTACCGTGCTGAACCAGTGGGATGTACAGCTACAATTTTAAATAAAATTTTCAAAGAAAACGGCATAGCAGTGCCAGCAAACATTGCAGGCTTAATGCTTTCTGCAATCGTGTCAGATACATTATTATTTAAATCACCAACTTGCACCGAGCAAGATGTAAAAGCAGGTGAAGAGCTTGCTGAGATCGCTGGTGTAGATACTGCTGAGTACGGTTTAGCAATGCTTAAAGCGGGTGCTGACCTTTCAGATAAGTCATTAGAAGATCTTTTATCTTTAGATGCAAAAGAGTTCCAATTTGGTGAATATAAATCAGTAGTTGCTCAAGTAAACGCTGTGGATGTTAATGACGTACTTGGTCGTCAAGAAGAACTAGAAAATCTTTTAAACAAAAGTGTTGCTGAAAATGGCTTAGATTTATTCTTCTTCGTTGTAACAGATATTTTAAACAATGATTCAACGGCAGTAGCAATTGGACAAGTTGCAGATGCATCAGCAAAAGCATTTGGTGCTGAAATTGTAAATGGACGTATTGTACTACCAGGTGTTGTATCTCGTAAAAAACAAATCGTACCAGTATTAACTGATGCCTTAAAATAAAAAAAATCCGAATGCTCCTAGGAGTCTTCGGATTTTTTATTGTTTTGTTGAATATAAAATGTAAGTTTATGATTCCTCGAGCTTCAATGGGTAGACAGCAGGACCTTCGATGACTTCTCCTTTAGCATTGAAGCGAGAGCCGTGACACGGACAATCCCATGTTTTATCAGCTTTATTCCATTTTGTTTTGCAGCCCAAATGTGTACATTTTGGTGCTTTTTTATGCTTTATATAGCCGGTCACTAATTCCTTCGATACAAAACCACCGACCTTAAGCATTTGCATAAATGAGGCACCGAATTTAGTATGTGAAGGTGAATAAAGTGCCTCTGCTCCAGCATCTACTTTTTTTCCTGTAATAAGTGAACAGAGCAAATCTCCCGCAACAAATGAGTTTGAAATGCCCCATTTTCGATAGCCTGTTGCCATAAAGACGTTTGGAACAGATTTTGAAATGTTTCCAACGTACGGAAGCATGTCGGGCGTTTCAACATCTTGAGCAGACCATTCATAGAGTGGAGGATGTTGGTCAAATTGTTCCTTTAAATCTTTCTGTAATGCAACATAAAAAGGCATTGTGTCTGTTAATTGCCCAGCAATATGATTGGCACCTGCTATTAGCAAGTAATTTTCGTCATTAATCGTCGTTGTACGAACAGATCTAGAAGGGAAGTCTACGGATAAATATTGAGCACGTAATGTATCGGTAATTTTACTAGCAACAATATAAGATCTACTATTTGAGAGTTTTAACAGCTGCAATCCTTTAATCGCTTCTATTGGGTAATGTGTACATAAGATTAGTCGTTTGTATTGGACACTCACGTCATTTTGCGTCTGCACTTCATCTTGATTAAGTAAGAGTTTTTGTACGCGTGTACTTGTGTAAAGTTTCGCACCTGCCGCTTGCGCTTTTTTTGCGAGTATATTGGCAACTTCAACAGGGTTAATTTGGGCTTGATGTGGCATGAGTAACGCTTTTTTTATAGTGAATGGCAGTTCAATATCGGTGGTCAGTTTTCCGTCTATTTTCAGGCCATTATATGCACTCCATTCATCTAATAAATCTGAATTTCCTAAATCTGTTTGGCTATAAAGTACAGAATCTACTTTACGAACAGCTGTCGGTGGTAGTAGATGCAAAGCTTTGTCAATGGCTTGCTGATTGAGTTGGTAGTAAAGTTGAACATCGCTAAGAGGTAGCTTTTCCATTAGTTTAGAGTAGATGATACCGTGCTGAGCGGTCAATTTTCCTGTTGAATGACCTGTAGTACCATGGCTAACATGCGAATTTGCCTCGAGTAGTACAACATCCACCCCGGCATTTGCTAGTGTATAGGCTGTATATAATCCAGATAGCCCCCCTCCAATAATACAAACGTCGCACTTGATTGATGTACTAAGGGTCGGTAAAGAAATTGAATCGGTAGTCGCAAGCCAAAGTGATTGTGTCATACATATGCCTCCACAGGTTTTTACTTTTAAGTATGGAAGACAATTTGAAAAATTATGCAAGTAAGCATATAAATTGCTTCATAATGGTGGGGGTCTATACAATGGGTGAAAGGGAGTGTGTTCATCTATGAAAATTGAAATTTGGTCAGATTACGTCTGTCCGTTTTGTTACATTGGTAAAAAACAATTAGAAAAAGCAATTCAAGATACGGGCTTTACAGGTCAAGTGGAGCTAGTCTATAAAAGCTATCAGTTAGATCCAAATACGCCAACTGATTCAAATAAGTCAGTTTATGAAGAGTTAGCTGGAAAATATGGAATGTCTATTGAGAAGGCAAAGGAAATGACATTAGGCGTAGCGGCACGTGCAAAAGAAGTCGGACTTGATTATAACTTTGAAGATTCAATGGTGGAAAACACATTAAAAGCACATCGTCTTGTAAAATGGGCAGAGAAACAAGGGGATGCATCGCCACTTGTAGAAGCATTATTACATGGCTATTTCATCGAGGCGAGTCGTATTGGACAGGATGAAGTATTACTAGCAATCGCCAAGCAAGTTGGCTTAAACCGAGAAGACGCAGCTAAAGTATTAGCGAGTGATGTTTATGCAGAAGAAGTAGAAGCGGATATTCAAGAAGGCTTACAACTTGGTGTTCGTGGCGTACCATTCTTCGTGATCAATCAAAAGTATGGAATTTCTGGTGCACAACCTCAAGAAGTGTTTGAAAACACGTTACTTCAAGTAGCAGAAGAAGAAGGTTTACAACCTGGATTAAAGATGCAAGGGTCGGCTACTACTAGCTATTGTACAGATGATCATTGTGAATTTTAAATCTTCTAAAGCCTCAAATCTACAATAAGATTTGGGGTTTTTTATTGCGCAAAAGTAATTACACAACGTAATTCGGTCAAAAGTCTGAGGTTACTTGCATTGACTTTTAGTTATTTTTTTCTTAAGATACTAATATATCTTGAATTCGAGATATCGAAAACTCGTAAACTAAGGGAGATTATATAAAATGAACGTATTAGTAGTAAAAGCAAACAACCGCCCAGATGGTATCTCAACAAAAATGTATGAAACTTTCATGGAAAACTTACAAGGTGTTAACGTAACAACTTTCGACGTATTCGCTGAAGATATGCCTTACTTCGGCCAAGATCTTTTCAACGCTTTTGGTAAATTACAAAACGGTGAAGAACTATCTGAAATCGAATCTCGCATCTTAGCTGCAAAACAAAAAGCAACTGACGCATTATCAGCTGCTGACGTAGTAGTATTTGCATTCCCACTTTGGAACTTAACAATTCCAGCTGCATTACAATCTTTCATTGACTATACTTATGCTGCAGGTTATTCATTCAAATATGATGAAAACGGCAACTTAGTAAGCTTAATGACTGACAAAAAATACATTGTACTTTCTGCTCGTGGTGGTATTTACTCAACTCCAGAAACAGCACCAATGGAAATGAGCGTAAACTATATCAACACTGTAATCGGTGGCGTTTATGGTATGCAAAAAATTGATGAAGTTATAATCGAAGGTCACAACGCTGCTCCAGATCAAGCGCAAGAAATTATCGCTGCTGGTTTAGAAAACGTGAAAAAGGCTGCGCAATCTTTACAAGCAGTAACTGCATAAGAATATTGTTTAAATAAAAGGTTCTTTAAAATTTAAGGACCTTTCATTTAAAAGCGGAGAGAGCGAAACTAATCGTAGCTCTCCTTTTTTTCGTTTAAATGTTTGGAAATGTGTCTCTTAGAATGTTGGTAGACCAAAAATATTTTCAGCCAGTTGACCATATTCTCGGGCACTCGACTTGTACGCGTTCGATTTGTGACTACTTTAGCAAGTACTGTTAATCCAGGTGAGCCGTTATGTTTGACCATTCTTTAAGCTTACTCAGGTCAATTGTATAATTTATAACAATGAAAAAAGCTAACTATAAAAAATAGTTAGCAGCAGATTTAAATAGGGTTTATTTCAAGATCGACGTTGATATCGATTTCATCACTTATTAATACACCACCAGTTTCAAGTAATGTATTGTAAACTAATTTAAAGGCACGTCGATCAATTTGTGTTTCTGCTTGGAATCCATGCACCTCTTGTCCCCAGGTGTTAATGGCGCTACCAGTGTATGTAGTATTAAAAACAACAGGCTTTGTGGTATCCTTAATCGTTAAATCGCCATGTAAAGCGAATAAGTTATCTTTAATTTTTTCAATCTTAGTTGAGGCGAACGAAATTTTAGGATAAAGATCGGCATCAAAAAAATCTGGTGATACGAGATGTACATCGCGATCAAAGTTTTTCGTTGAGATACTTGCTACAGCAATTGAAAACGAAATTTGTGCATCTAACATGTCTTCAATATTTGTTACAGCTAATGTAGCGCTATATGACTCAAATGTCCCGTAAATTCGTGATACCATCATATGTCGTACCGAAAAACCAATCGTTGAGTGACTAAAATCAATCGCATATTTCTTCATCGAATCCCCCCTAAAACATTATCTTACACGAATCATAAATTAAATAATTCACTGATTCAATGAGTTTTAATGAAAGAAATGAATTATACGGTGAATTAGAGTTAAATTTGTGAATTTTTGTAATTATTATTAAAAAAAGGTGCTTGGAAAATGATTTCATTAATGTTGAGGTCAATATTAATGAAGCGACGAAATTTAATTGAGCATTAATGAGAAATCGTATTACTTTTGAAGTTTGTCATAATAATAAAGCTCAGTGCATCTATATAAAAGTAAGTCGTTTTTTTACTTATTATTTTGAAAAAAAATTTGTCTAACATTGCATCTGAAAAAATTTTCACAGACGATTATTTAAAGCTACAATACGCCAGAAGTAGCCTGCTTATCCATTCAGTAGTGGAAGAATAGGTTCGATTTCTTCTGGCTATAATAGTAGAATGCAGTTTGAATTACTAGGATTAGAAATTAAACGTATGCAGGGGATGGTTGAAAGTCTTCGAGTATATAAAATGTGATAATTTCTGAGGACATTTAAAGAGTCACTAGAATTTTAATTACTTTTAATAATTAGGTATAAAAAAGTAAATAAGTTACTATAAATTTACTTTCACCATAGAAATCGTTACAATAGAATACATAAGAGGTGAAATATATGAATGAGACAGGTTTATGTCCTCGTCTAGCAAAAGCAATGGATTTGATAGGTAAACGCTGGACTGGGCTAATATTATATCAGTTATTAGACGGTCCACAACGTTTTAATGAAATCGAATCTTCACTACCAGTAAGCGGACGTTTATTATCAGAGCGTCTAAAAGAGCTCGAAAAGGAAGGGATCGTTGAACGCAAAGTTTATACTGAAGTACCAGTGCGTGTAGAATATTCTTTAACCGACAAAGGGCAATCGCTGGAAGGTGCCATTCGCAATATTGAATCCTGGGCTGCAGATTGGTTATAAAACCCACTTCATTTTACTTGTCAAAATGATGTTCTAAATCCATACTAGTGTAGAGTAAAAAGGACTTTAGAAAGGAATTAGCTCTATGACAAAAGAACAATGGGCTGCGGATTTAGCGAGAAGCATTAATCCAGCCAACATCAAGTTAGATGAATCGTTACAAATATATACAATGACAAAATTGGGTGGTAAGGCAGATTTATTTATCTTACCTGAAACTGAGCAGGAAGCGGCAGCGGTTATTCGCTACGCATATACAAATAATATTCCATTATTAATGTTAGGTAATGGTTCCAATATGGTGGTACGTGATGGCGGTTTACGCGGCATCGTAGTGACATTTACACATTTAGATGAAATTCGTATAAACGGAGATCACGTTTATGCACAAAGTGGTGCACTTATTAAAGATGTATCTAAATTAGCAGCAGAAGCATCTTTAACAGGGTTTGAATTTGCATGTGGTATACCTGGTTCAATTGGCGGTGCGATGGCGATGAACGCTGGCGCTTACGGCGGAGAAATTAAGGATATTATCATTTCTTCTAAAGTAATAACAAAAGAAGGAGAAATCCTAACGCTAACAAAAGAAGAGCTTGAGCTTGGTTACCGTCAAAGTATTATCGCTAAAAAGGGTTATTACGTATTATCTTCCGAATTCCAATTAGCAAAAGGTGTGAAAGAAGAAATTGATGCAAAAATTGCTGATTTAACGTATCAACGAGAATCGAAACAACCGCTAGAATATCCATCGGCAGGCAGTGTATTTAAACGTCCACCGGGTCATTTTGCTGGTAAGCTCATTCAAGATAGTGGCTTGCAAGGGCAAGGTGTCGGTGATGCAGAGGTATCAACCAAGCATGCGGGCTTTATCATTAATAAAGGAAATGCCACTGCAACTGACTATATCGAAACAATTCGTATGGTACAGCGAGTAGTAAAAGAAAAATTCGGCGTCGATTTAGAAACTGAAGTGAAAATCGTCGGTGATGAATTAAACGAATAGAGAATTTTGAGCGCTCTTCGCTAGCTGCGAGGGGCGCTTTTTAGGAGTGTAGGATAATGAAGTTTATCTCATGGAATGTTAATGGAATTCGTGCTTGCTTAAAAAAAGGGTTTCTGGATTTTTTTCATGACATTGATGCAGATTTTTTCTGCATTCAAGAGTCAAAATGTCAGGCTGGACAAGTTGAGCTAGAACTGGAGGGGTACGAGCAGTATTGGAATTATGCAGAGAAGAAGGGGTATTCTGGGACAGCGATTTTTACGAAACATACACCTCTATCTGTACACTACGGCGTAGGTGAAGATGAATCGCAGGAAGAAGGACGAATTATTACGCTTGAATATGCGGACTTCTATTTAGTCAATGTTTATACGCCAAATGCCCAGCGTGATTTAGCGAGGCTGCCGCTTAGATTAGCATGGGAAGATCGTTTAGCGCTTTATTTAAAGGAGCTAGATGCGAAGAAACCTGTTATTTACTGTGGCGATTTAAATGTTGCACATATGGAAATAGATCTAAAAAATGCAAAATCTAATATTGGTAATTCAGGATTTACATATGAAGAACGCGCTAAAATGACGGAGCTATTGGCAGTTGGTTTTGTAGATTCCTTCCGTTACAAGCATCCAGATGAAACAGATCATTTCACTTGGTGGTCGTACATGAATAAAGTGAGAGAGCGTAATATCGGCTGGCGCATCGATTATTTCATTGTATCGGAGCGTATTAAGGAGCGAATCACGACAGCAACAATTCATCCACATATAATGGGGAGCGATCATTGCCCGATTGAATTACAGTTGTCGTAACGGATAAAAAAATAGTGATACTTAGGCGAGAATTGCTCGCGTAAGTATCGCTATATAACATTATAGTGCCTCTCGGATGACCTTTTTATAATATAAAACAGACAACACACCAAAAATAGAGTACAAGCATGTGTAAACAGCCATAACGATGAACATGGGTGCCCAAACTTCAGTACCAAAGAGGAACCAACCAGATTGAACAGCAAAGTAGCTATGTGAAAGGCCAACAACTAGTGGAATACCAAAATTGAAAAGTTGTTTAATCTTGATCCCTTGTAGTAAATCACTTTGTGTGTAGCCAAGCTTTCTTAAAATCGTATAGCTATCTTTCTCATCTTCACATTCATCCATTTGTTTAAAGTATAGAATACAACCAGAAGTGATAAGGAATGCTAGACCTAGAAAGCCAACAATGAACATTGTCAGTCCCATCATTGATTTTTGGTTTGAAATGGAGATGAGTTGAGAAGCTGACAATCGATTTTCATGTAACCCAAGCTGGATGAAAACATCGTTCGCTTGCTCCATTTGTTCTTTGCTATTTACATCAATGCCGATGTAAGTTGACAAATCTTTTTGAATAGATGGATCGAGATCCTTTTTTAATGCTTCAAAAACTCGGTCTTTAACAATGGCAGTCGGGATTCCTCCAGCGGTAAACTGCCATGAAAGAATAGGCTTCTTGTCTAATCCGATAAAGTACTGTTCATATTTGAGTGTGGAACCTAATAATTCAATCTTCCCGGAATCTTTCATGGGCATAAATTTTTGTATGATGTCACTAGCACCTGAAAATAATACCTCGCCATCCGCAAGGTTCGTGCCTTCCACATCCTTCTCGCTAACAATAGGCAATAATGCACTTTCGGATTCAACCATCTCTGGCAATGCAACATCTTCTAAAATGTTTGAGATATTGGCTTTGATTAGCACGACATCAATATTTTTTTGACTATAGGCAATATTCTTTTCAGCTAATGCCTTTGTAAATGTTTCTACTTCCTGCTCATTACCAAAGGTGAAATGATTCGGTACGGTGCTTTCCGCCATTTTTTCAGCGGAATAGTAAGAAATGTAACTCAGTGACAATAACCCAATTGCGAGTGCTGACACCGTAGTGATAATCGTCAATAATAGAGCATTGGACTTCATACGGAACATAATAGACGATAGTGATAATACTTCTTTAATGTTTAAGTAGCCGCCTTTTTTCTTACGAATGATATTTGCGACGAAGCGTACAGACCCTTTATAAAATAAATACGTACCGATAATGACTGCCGCGAGAATAAAGATCATAGCCCCGAATAATTCGTTTATTGTGACAAAATCACCACTAAATAATTGTTGCGAGACATAGTAACCTGATACAATTAATGTGATGCCTAATACCCCGATAAGTATTTCTGAAATTGAGATTCTTTTCACTCTTTCTTCCGTTTTTGAAACAGCTTTAAATAACGAAAGAATGCTTTGGCTTTTTATAAAGATATAGTTCGTCAGTAAAATGAGTACATAGATAATACTAAAAACAATGAGTGTCTGAATCAATGCTTTAGATGAAAAGTGAAGCTCCGAAATACTGGCTACTCCCGTTAATTTAAACAATATCATCAAGAAAAATTTTGAAACGGCAAAGCCTACAAACGTTCCGATGAATAATGAACTGAAGTAAAGAATAAAGTTTTCGACGCTTAAAATGCGGAAAATTTGGTTTTTTGTCATCCCAATCAGCTGGAACAATCCAATTTCCTTACTACGGCGTTTAATGAATATTTTATTTGCGAATAGAAGGAAAATACCTACAATTGCTACAAGTAAGACAGAGGCTGTTTTAAACGCAGCAGCTCCCTTAACAGATCCCTTGGCTGCATCCATCGATGGATCATATTGTAATGTTACAAAAGCAAAGTACAATGCCGCACTAAATACTAATGCAAAAACGTACAAATAGTAGTTTTTAAAGTTCTTTTTCAGATTTCTGAAGATGAGTTGATTAATGCTCATGATGCACCCCGCTCAATACTTCTTGCGTTTTCATGATGCCTTGGAAGAAAGTTTGTCGCTCCTCCTGACCTTTGTTCAGTTGCGTATAAATTTGTCCGTCTTTTATGAAAATTACACGACTACAATAACTCGCTGCCACTGGATCATGAGTGACCATGACAATGGTAGATTCTCGACGCGCGTTTAGATCACTCAACTTATTTAATAAATCCGACGCGGCTTTCGAATCGAGTGCTCCAGTAGGCTCATCTGCAAAAATGATGCTAGGCTCATGAATGAATGCTCTTGCGGCAGAAGTACGCTGCTTTTGCCCCCCTGAAATTTCATTTGGGTATTTGTCCTTTAATTCATGAATACCTAGCTCTTTCGCTAAAGTTTGAAACTTATGATCTGCTACTTTTTTCGGAACCTTTTGGATCGACAGTGGTAGTAAAATGTTCTCTTTCACTGTTAACGTGTCTAGCAAATTGTAATCTTGGAAGATGAATCCTAATTGCTGCTTGCGAAACGTTGCTAGCTGCTTTTCCTTCATGCTCGTCATTTCAGTCTCATTAATATGAATGGTACCCATGCTGACTTTATCAATAGAAGAAAGCACATTGAGTAAAGTCGTTTTACCTGAGCCAGATGCTCCCATAATGCCAACAAACTCACCTTTTTCGATACTTAGGTCGATTCCTTTTAACACCTCTTGCTTATTGAATTTGTTGCCGTAGCTTTTGTGAATTTTGGTCGCTTTTAAAATCGTCATGTTAATCACTCCTTGATATTTGATAACGCTAATAAATGTTAAGTTCTAGTTCATTATAAAAGGGGGTGGTGTAATTTTCCTTCGATTCACCGAACAAAACCGTAAAATCATGTGACATTCTTGTCACTCCTTGTATGCATAATAAAACGCTGAACATTGACGTTCAGCGTTTTTTATACATGCAATACTAGAAGATAACCTCGAGAAACTACGGGTTGCTTATATCACAAAATCATTTCGTTTAGGAAAGGTGAGTGTAAAGTTGGTTCCTTTCCCCAGTTGTGATTGGACTGTAATCTGAATGAGCAAAGACTGTGCCACATTCTTTGTTAAATAGAGACCCATTCCAGTAGCAGCATTGTCATGGTGTACGGTCGTAGAAGTAAATCCTTTGTCAAAAATACGTGGTAAATCCTTGGCATCAATTCCGCGTCCTGAATCTTCTATAACAAGAATCACTTGTTCATCTTGTTTCTCGCTTCGGACGTGTATATCGGATGCATCGCTATATTTCACGGCATTAGTTAGTAGCTGGCGTAAGATAAAGGCAAGCCATTTCGCATCGCTCACCACAGTTGCGACAGCTAAGTCGATATCAAAGCCAATCCCTTTTTGAATGCACCATGATTGTAGTGTTTTAATTTCTTGAAAAAGAATGTCCTCTAAATCCATTTCTTCGATATATATATCATTCTCCATGAATGGAATCCGTCTTTGATGGAGCTGTTGATCGAGAAGTAGGTGTATACGTAGCCATTCATAAGTCATAAGTACTTTGAGTTCCTCGTCTTTCATTCGCTCGAGCATTAAATGCATAGCAGTCAATGGCGTTTTCACTTCATGAATCCAAGCTAACAACTCATCCTTTTCCTGCTCGAGCAATAGGCGATTATATGTGGCTTGTTGCTTCAACTTCTCGGTTTGAGTAGTCATGCTTTGCTCTACAATGTGTTCAAACGGACTATTAGGTATTGGCAAACTATTCAAATCCAAGTCGTTGCTACGTTTATCTAAGCTTCTATAGAATTTGGTTTCTTTGCTAAAACGGACAGTCAAAAAGATTACAAAAACGAGCAGTGACAAAAACACAATATAGAACATTGACTCTAACGGGATGGTCGTGTCGACAAAAGATATAGAGAGAACAAGTAATTGAAGAAACAAAAATAATAGGATCCAGCTAATACGTTCTAGTAAGAATTTTCTAACCATCGCTTTAATCCTCGCCCATCGCTAGATAGCCTTGACCGACCTTCGTGACGATGAAATGCCCCAACTCAAGCTCATCTAATTTTTTTCGTAAACGGTTCAAATTGACCGTCAATGTATTATCACTAACAAATCGTTGGTCATCCCATAAGCTATTAATAAGTTCGTCACGACGGACAATCTTATTCTTTTTCTCCAACAAGCACTTTAAGATAAAAATCTCATTTTTCGTCAGTTCAATCGACCCAGCTTCATTAGATATAGTATTTCGTTCAAAGTCTACGGTCGCACCATTCCATCGGTTTAGCTCTATAGGCTCCGCGCTGTAATTATAAACACGTCGCAGCACTGCTTGAATTTTCGCAATTAACACATCAAAATGGAACGGCTTTTGCACGTAATCATCCGCACCCAATTGCATCGACATCACCATGTCCGTTGGATGATCACGTGATGACAAAAATAGAATCGGCACTTTCGACTGTGTTCGAATAACACGGCACCAATGGAACCCGTCAAACTTAGGAAGCTGAATATCAATGAGCACTAAATCAGGTTGTATCGCGGTAAACTCCTCTTGCACCTCACTGAAATTAGAAATCCCATATACATCGTAAGACCATTGACTCAACCTATCTTTAACCTCTTTAAATAAGCTAGCATCATCCTCTATTAACAGAACCTTGAACATTCCAAACACCACTCTTATTTATAGTTTTCTATCTTAAATTGTATCGAAAAAAGACAGCATGCGCTAGGAGGTCTCTGAAAAGTCCATTTATCTGTATTCAGAAAAACTTGTTTAGGGACAAGTACAGGTGTATTTCACATGAGATTGAAGAGGTTTATTGGAGGCCCAGAAGGACGCTTCCTAATTTATGGTGATAAACCATATTTATCTTGACCTTCAAGTTGGTTGAAGGTTTAACATTGTATTTGGGGGTGTTGGAAGTTTGAATAAATTCATGACGATACAAGATTTTTCTGAAAGGACAGGCGTTTCCAAAAGTACATTAAGGTTTTATGAGTCGAAGAATCTACTTCTACCAATTGAGAGAAGCGCGAATGGTTATCGAGTTTATGCTGATCATCAAGTAGAGACGGTGAAACTAATAGCAACTTTACGTGTAGCTGAAGTATCGATTAATGAGATACAAACTTATTTGAATGAGAATGACGATACAGTTCGCCAAAAAATGAAGGAGGAGTGGATTCAAGATATAAAAAAGAGGCGAGATCTTTTGGATGTCAGCTTACGCTATTTAGAAAGTGATTCTATTCGTGATCAAATTTATTTAATAGATAAAAGTGAGGAAAAGATTATTTGGTTTGTCGCGGAATCCAGAACAGGTAAATTTGGAGAGCATTTTGTGAAAAGATCTGATGAATTAAAGAAGTTAAATATACGGATTAAAAGTTATTATTTAAATTATTTATCAGGATTAGATTTAATAAAAGCGCAAATTGGTTTTGGTGTACCATTGGATGTTAAAACGAGTGATTTATTAGAAGTTGACTTCGTGGAATATATGCCTCCATGTATATGTTTAGCATTACCATTTAAAGAGCATCCAACTAAATTAAAAGAAGGCTATCATAAATTACTACACTACGCCGTCGAACATAAATGGATTCCAACACGCTCAATTTTAGAGTGGTATCGCGGAGAAGACTTTACAGATTTGGATTTATTATTGCCAGTGATACAAATTGAGCAAAGTGAGAAATGAGTTGTCAATCAAGGTGAAGCGCGCGTGTATACTTCTCCTTAAAAATAGCACTTATTATTTTGTTGGACATTAAGAGGTGGGGACTATTCTTGTGGATAAAATAGTGTGGGTCGTTTCGTTTATGTTGCTTGTATTATTTGTTGTAGTGGTTGTAGACTGTTCTGCTCCAACAAATTTAGAGGATTACAATTTTGATTTTAAACAATCTTGTGATGTTCCCAATAGTTTAGTAGAAGTAAGTGCAATCATTCCAAAGGGAGATACCCCATTTGAAGGCTATGGTTCTATTACGTTAATAAATAATTTTACCTGGTTGGAATCTAAGGGATTTCAAGATGAGTCTGGTCAATATCGAAGGGGATTATTGAAATAATGGTCTATATAAATATTGAAATTTGAATTTTCTGTATTTCATTGATTTTTATAATGAAAATAGCGTATTTTAAGTTGAGTAGTCCATTTTTTTGAAAAGGATTTACTAAAAAATAAGAATTTTGTCGAAAGTAAGCGGGGTGTATGAAGTGAGAAAAGGAAAGTGGAAAAAGTGGCTCCTTGGTGTTGTTGGCTTTTTAGCAGTTGTACTGGTTGTAGTCTTTATCGGTTTTACCTGGTTTATGAATAAATCAAAGCCAGTCATTGAGGGAGAACTTGCTGTAGATGTGCTCGAACAAGATGTTACGGTGACAAGAGATGAAAAGGGTGTGCCGCATATATTTGCGGAGACGGATGCTGATTTGTACCGTGCACAAGGTTATGTACAAGCACAAGATCGTCTGTTCCAAATGGATTTAGCTCGAAGACAGGCAAGCGGTCGACTCTCAGAAGTTATTGGAGAGGCAACGGTAGATACGGATAAGCATTTCCGTACATTTAGCTTACGCGATGCAGCAGAAAAATCATTAGAAGCATATGATACGGAAAGTAAACAAGTACTTGAGTGGTTTGCCGAGGGGGTTAATGCCTTTATTGCTCAGGCAAAGGCAGATAACAAGTTAAGCTATGAATTTACATTACTAGGTTATGAGCCTGAGGATTGGGCTGTTGTAGATTCACTTACCATTGGTAAATACATGGCGTATGATCTAGGTGGCAACTGGGATAAGCTTGCTTTCCGTCATTGGGCTTTGCAAAATTTTAGTAAGGATAAAGCAAAGGAATTATTTATAACGTATCCTGAAAATGCATCATCTATTATCGAGGCAAATATAGAGAAGCCCGTAGCGGTGGCAGGTCAATTTGATGCAGACTTGTTGCCAAATGAATTTAATGGTAGTAATAACTGGGTCGTATCAGGCGATAAAACAAAATCAGGTGCACCATTATTAGCAGATGATCCACATTTAGGGTTAGGGACACCGTCTATTTGGTATCAAATGCATTTGCAATCACCTGAACAAAATGTCAGTGGTGTTATTTTTGCAGGGATCCCAGGTATTATTTTAGGGCATAACGATGAGATTGCTTGGGGAGTAACAAATGTGGGTCCGGATGTTCAGGATTTATATATTGAAACGCCAAACCCAGATAATCCAACGCAATTCCGCTATGATGGAGAGTGGGAGCAAGCAGAAGTACGTGATGAGTCGATCAAGGTAAAGGGCGGAGAAACTGTCGACTTCGAAGTGGTTGTGACACGTCATGGACCTATTATGACAGATTTAGCGTTTAAGGAGACAGAACCTTCAGCACAGTTTTCAATGCAGTGGACTGCGCTCCAATCAACAGCAGAGCTGCGCGCAATATTAGGCTTTAATAAAGCAAAATCATGGGATGAATTTGAGTTGGC
Organism: Lysinibacillus sp. NPDC096418; assembly: GCF_044762775.1. Taxonomy (NCBI): domain Bacteria; kingdom Bacillati; phylum Bacillota; class Bacilli; order Caryophanales; family Bacillaceae; genus Lysinibacillus; species Lysinibacillus sp. NPDC096418. Next base: position 43,136 of record NZ_JBIWEY010000027.1, on the reverse strand, counting down.
ATTAGAAGACTTTAAGGCGCCAGCACAAAATTTTGTCTTTACATCAACGGATGGTACGATTGCCTATAAAGCGAATGGTCAAATTCCGATTCGTAAGCAGGGAGACGGACAATTACCTGTGCCTGGCGATTCAAGTGAATATGGTTGGGAAGGCTTTATTCCATGGGATGAACTACCAAAAGTAGTGAATCCGAAGGAAGGCTTTATAGCGACAGCTAATAATGAAATCATTGGTGAAGAATACCCTTATCATATTACAAATTCTTGGGCACAGCCTTATCGCTATGAGCGTATTAAGGAAGTATTAGAAGCCAATGATTCACTTACCGCAGAAGATATGATGAATTTACAAATGGATCAGCATAATTTATATGCACGTGAATTTTTACCGGATTTATTATCATCGATGAAGGAAAAAGATAGTGACGGTAAATATAAGGAAGTTATTACTTTATTAGAAGAATGGGATATGGTAGATGCCAAAGAATCTGGAGCACCTCTTGTGTTCCATATGGTCATGGAGCAACTGCAAGAAGTTCTATTTAAAGATGCCATGCCTGAGGATATGTATAAGTTTATGTCAGGCAAATACAATATTACAGACCAATTACTGCGAAAAGTATATAGTGGTGAAAAAAGCGCTTGGATCGAAGAGCAGGGGGGCGTAGATGCTGCAGTGTACAAAGCATTAGAACGCTCTGTGGCGCTTATTGAAGAGCGTTTTGGTGACAAAGTATCGAAATGGCAGTGGGGAAATTTCCATCAGCTAACATTCGATCATACATTAGGAAGTGCATCTCCTATTCTAGCAAAGTATTTTAATGCGAAAAAAGTGCCGATTGGTGGATCGAAGGTGACTGTGCAGGCAGCTGAAGATGATAAGGATGGCAATGTCGACCACGGTGCTTCCTGGCGCTTCGTTGCGGATGTCAGTGATTTAAGCTCGGCATATCATATTGTCGGACCAGGACAAAGCGGGCATGTGAAGTCTGATTGGTATCAAGATCAAGTAATGGATTGGGCCAATGGTGACTTCCATGAAACCTTTGTGAAAAAAGAGGCTATTAAAGGTGATACAGTGCAATTAAAAGCACAATAAAATAAACAAGCACGTACCAGTTAGAAGGCACCTCAATTGTTTGATACAACCAAACAATTGAGGTGCTTTTATTTTTTGAGAAAAATTCATAAAAAAACGATAAATAGCCGTATCATTCAAACCGTTGTTTGAATATGGTAAAGTACTATGCTATATTGAAAACAATCAAACTAACATTTGAATGAGGTGAGAAGATGAAGAAAGAATTATGTGAAGTTTCGCATGTAAACGAAGCTGCAGTCACAAAGGTGCAACAACAAATGCCGGACTTGTCGGGTGTAGCAAAGTTTTTAAAGGCACTGTCGGACGAAACAAGATTAAAAATAGCATATGCGCTAACGCTAGAAGATGAATTATGTGTATGTGATGTTGCGACAATTATCGGTTCGTCAGTAGCGACGGCATCACATCATTTACGTTATTTAAAAGAAAATAATCTTGCGAAATCGCATCGACAAGGAAAGCAAATGTATTATTCCTTAGCAGATGCACATGTCTATCAAATTGTAACGATTGCTTATGAACATGCGAAGGAAGGGATTGTACATGACGACACCATCTAAACAAGAATACCGATTACAAAATTTATCCTGTGCTAGTTGTGCAGCGAAATTTGAGAAAAATGTAAAAGCGATTCCTAAAGTGAAAGAGGCACAAGTGAATTTTGGGGCATCTAAAATAACAATTGTTGGGGAAGTTAGTGTCAATCAAATTGAAGAAGCGGGTGCATTCGATGGCATTAAAGTTTCGCAATCACCGAAAAGGACGATAGAAAAATCCACGCCATTTTATAAAAAAACAGAAAATATTTTAGCGGGTGTTTCACTGATTTTTGTTGTACTTGGATATGCGTTAGCCTCTATGCGTGGAGAGGGAGATATGTTGGCTATTGCGACGTTTATCATAGCAATCATCGTCGGTGGTATTGGCATCTTTAAAACGGGTTTCAAAAATTTACTACGCTTTGAGTTTGATATGAAAACACTAATGACCATCGCGATCATTGGTGCTGCCATTATTGGTGAATGGGAAGAAGCGGCAGTTGTCGTATTTTTATTTGCAGTGAGTGAGGCACTTGAAGCGTATTCAATGGATAAAGCACGACAGTCAATTCGTCAATTGATGGATATTGCACCACCAACAGCCCTTATTAAACGTGCACATGGTGAGCATTTTCATGAGATGGAACTGCCAACGGAGCAAATTGAAATCGGCGATATTTTGATTGTAAAGCCAGGACAAAAAATTGCGATGGACGGTATTGTATTGAGTGGACTATCCGCGGTCAATCAAGCAGCAATTACAGGTGAATCGATTCCTGTTAACAAAGCGACAGGTGATGAAGTATTTGCGGGTACGTTGAATGAGGAAGGTGCACTCGAAGTACGTGTCACGAAGCGTGTAGAGGATACAACAATTGCGAAAATTATTCATTTAGTAGAAGAAGCGCAGGCTGAAAAGGCACCGTCTCAGCAATTTGTAGATCGTTTTGCAAAATACTATACACCTGCGATTATGATTGTGGCATTACTAGTTGCTGTGATTCCACCGTTATTTATGGGAGATTGGCAGCATTGGATTTACCAAGGTTTAGCGGTACTCGTTGTCGGTTGTCCTTGTGCGCTGGTTGTATCAACGCCAGTTGCTATTGTGACAGCTATTGGGAATGCTGCAAGACAGGGTGTACTTATTAAAGGTGGTATTCATTTAGAACAGTTAGGTCATATTGAAGCGGTTGCTTTCGATAAAACGGGTACGTTAACAAAAGGGAAACCAGAAGTAACGGACATTATCACGTATAATAATATGACTGAAGAGACTGTACTACAGTTAGTAGCAGCGGTCGAAAAACAATCTCAACATCCACTAGCAAAAGCAATTTTAACGACATTACATGAAAAAGGCTTAACGGAGCTTGTACCGACTGATTTCCAATCTGTAACAGGTAAAGGCGCTTATGCAACGGTAGACGGGCAAAAAGTGTCTGTCGGTAGTTTAAAATGGATTGCCACTTTAACGACTGTGGATGAAATGACAAAAGAGCAAGCAAATCAATTGCAATCACAGGGTAAAACAGTTGTCGCGGCTGTTAGTGACAATCAGTTAATCGGCATAATCGGAATTGCTGACCAATTACGTGAGGAAAGCAAAATCGTACTGCAAAAGCTAAGTACATTAAAAGTAAAGCATACTGTTATGCTAACAGGTGATGCTAAACCAACTGCACATGCCATTGCCACTTCTCTAGCTATGAGTGATGTAAGAGCAGGGTTACTGCCAGCTGAAAAACTAACGGCAATTAAAGAATTACGCACGAAATACGGAGCCGTCGCAATGGTCGGAGATGGCGTGAATGATGCGCCAGCCTTAGCATCTGCCAATGTGGGTATCGCCATGGGCGGTGCAGGTACGGATGCAGCATTAGAAACAGCTGATATTGCTTTGATGGGCGATGATTTAGCGAAGTTACCATATACAATTGGATTAAGTAGAAAAACATTACGTATCATTAAAGAAAATATTACCTTTGCCCTCGCATTGAAATTGATTGCTCTGTTACTAGTGATTCCAGGCTGGCTAACACTATGGATTGCAATATTTGCAGATATGGGCGCTACATTATTGGTAGTATTTAATTCATTACGATTGATTCGAAATCATAACAAGTAAAAAAGAAAGCTGGCACGCTTAAAATATTAGCGTGTTAGCTTCTTTTTGTATCGTTCAGATGCTGTAAGTACCTTTTGCTACAATATTCTAATTTGAATAAATGAAGATGCGATTGTTCTAATCCTCATTCAAAGGGATTAATTAAATAGAATGTCGTGAAATCAGTCTTTTTACAATGGAATTACCTTAACGTAATAAATTGGTGTGTTTAGATAGTAGAGGAATTATATCTTAAATAATCACCCATAAGTTTACAAAAAAATAAGACTATTCCTCGATAATGCTAGTTAAAAATATCGGGAAACGTTCGAGGTTTTTAGTGCCATTGATAACTTTATTGCTAATTTTTTTATGCGTAAGTGTTACTAGCAATTCTTGATAAAATCGTTATTTAGCGCTATGATATATCTAGGAACAATGTAACAAAAATTATAAACGAGGCGAGTTTTGAATATGTCAGAACCTATTTTAGTAAACGTTACAGAAGAAATTGTGCGTGGTTTAGTAAGCTTTCTATTAAGAGGTCCGGAATATCAAACATTTTGTAAATGCCAAACTTGTGAATATGACACAGTTGCACTTACGTTAAATGCTTTGCCTAGTAAGTATGTTACATCGCTAGAATCACGAGATGAAGCGTTTAAAATGATGAATGTACCCGAAAATATAGAGCTGATTAATAAAGAGATCATTCATGCACTGCATGCAGTGAGTAAGTATCCTCGACATAAAGTAGAGCCCACTTCGCTATGAAGTCGGCTCTTTTTATGTCAATCTTGAGGATTAAGGCACATGAATGTATTTTCAGTTAACTTTTATTGCATCATTGTAGTAAACTAAAGAGTAAAGATAGGAAAGAGAGGGAATACGGTATGCCAACACCAAGTATGGAAGACCACATCGAACAAATATATTTATTAATCTCTAATAAGGGGTATGCACGTGTGTCTGACATTGCGGAAGCATTATCTGTTCTTCCTTCTTCTGTTACGAAAATGGTTCAAAAATTAGATAAAGATGGCTATTTAGTTTATGAGAAGTATCGTGGTTTAACATTAACCCCTAAAGGTCAAAAGCTGGGGAAGCGACTTGTTCAACGACATGAACTTCTTGAGCAATTTTTAAGAATCATTGGTGTAGATGAAGAACGTATTTATGATGATGTAGAAGGTATTGAACATCATTTGAGCTGGAATTCTATTGATCGGATTGCGGATCTTGTGCAAGTAATGGAGGAAAATCCTGATATTACAAAAAAATTAGAGGCATCAAGATCTCAGGCCTAACACGTAATATAAGAGGTAAGAGAGAAAGGAAGACATTATGAACGAATTAAAATCAGGTGAAGTTGTTACATTAACAGTTTTAGAGCAACAAACATCTAAATGGATATTAACGAATGGAGAAGTTGAACTCCCATTAAATGCATCTGAAGTAACGGAACCACTTACAGTAGGCGACCGTTTAAAAGTATTTTTATTTGCAGACCGCCGTGGTGACTTAGCTGCTACAACTGCTATTCCGGCATTTGCACAAGGTGAATACGGTTGGGCACGTGTTTTACGCGTGACGCGTGAAGGAGCTTTTGTAGATATTGGCACATCACGTGAAGTGTTAGTAGAAGCTGAGGACTTACCTGCTCTAGAAGAGGTATGGCCAGCTGCGGGCGACCATTTATTTATGACATTGCGTACAGACCGTAATGGTGATTTATTTGGCCGTTTAGCAACGGAGGAGAAAATCTCTGAATTATATGAAGGCGCTTTGGAAGAGATGCATAATAAAAATATTACAGCGCGTCCATACCGTTTACTACCAGTAGGTTCATTTCTTTTAGGCGTTGATACACCGTATAGAATTTTTGTCCATGAATCGGAGAGACAAGCAGAACCACGTCTTGGACAAGATGTAGAAGTACGTATTATTGATGTAAAAGAAGATGGTTCGTTGAACGGGTCACTCTTACCACGTAAACATGAACGCATTTCAGGAGATGCAGAGCAAATCTTGAAGTATTTACATGAAGTTGGTGGGAAAATGCCATTCGGTGATAAATCTTCTCCAGATGAGATTCAAGAAATGTTCCATATGAGTAAGGCTGCATTTAAACGTGCGTTGGGTACACTTATGAAAGCCGGGAAGATTAAGCAACAAGAAGGATGGACCGAAGAAATTTAACATCAACAAACAAAATGACGAGGAATGAGACATGAACTATGACATGAAACCTTCCCGTCATTTTTTCGTACTAATAGTTGTATAGCGACGTAAGCTATAAAAGCTGGATGATTTGCAATATAGGGAATCATAAAAAGCGAGAGGAGTAACAGCATGAAAACAAAATGGATGAAAATGCTAGCGATAGTCGTTTTAGCATTAGGTGTGATGACACCCGCTTCGGGATTTGCAGCAGATAATAGCAAAAAAGCAATTGATGAAAAGCTTGGTGTGCCAATCGTAGTATATGGGGCAAACTTATCAGCTGACGAAAAAGAATCCGTAAAAAAATCATTAAAAGTAAAAGATGAACCTGAAATTGAAGAAATTACAGTGTCGGGGTCAGATTTAGTCAAATACATTAAAGACAGTAACTCAAGCTCACGTATGTATTCTTCTGCGAAAATTACGCGCAAAGATGCTGGAAAAGGCTTAGTGATTGAAATTGTCACACCGGAAAATATTACACAGGTAACAGCTGAGATGTATGCCAATGCAATGCTAACAGCAGGTATTGAGGATGCAACTGTACAAGTAGCGGCACCTAAAGCGGTAACTGGTCATTCTGCGCTTGTAGGTATTTATAAAGCATACGAAGTAACGACTGGAGAAACTCTTGATATGGAACGTACAGACGTTGCCAATGAAGAATTATCTGTCGCAACTTCTATAGCAGAATCATCAGGTGTAGAAGATGCTAAAGTTGCAGAATTATTAACAGAAATTAAAAAAGAAATAGCGGAATTGAACCCTACATCACGTGAGGAAGTTCAACAAATCGTAGAAGGTCAATTAAGTAAGTTAGACATTAAATTAAGTGAACAAGATCGTCAATTGCTAGTCGACCTTATGGACAAAATTAGTAAACTAGATATCGATTTTAGTAAGTGGTCTGAGCAATTAGATGATATTAGTAATACATTAAAAGAGAAATTTGATGCACTTATGGAAAATGAAGGTTTTTGGGCAAGTGTGAAAAATTTCTTTGCCAATTTAAAAGAAACTGTTTCTTCATGGTTTAACTAATGATGCAAAAGCTTATTGTCACAATTGGCAATAAGCTTTTTCTTATTTTGTTTAGCGAGTTTAAAAGGAAAATAAGACCACTTTCTTTGTAATGCGGAAAAACTCTATGTTACTATGAAAAAAAGGAGTGGTGAGAAATGGAATTCCAATTACAAGAGCTAGGGGATAATAAGTTTGCATTTGTAGGCGAGCAGAACGGTGAGCGTTTAGCAGAAATTTCTTGGGTACAGCAAGGTGAAGTGATGGTAATGGACCATACCGTTGTATCTGATAAGCTTCGTGGACAAGGGGTAGCGAAAAAATTACTGGATCGTGCTGCAGAGTATGCACGTGAAAACAAGTACAAGATGCAAGCAGTTTGTACGTATGTAGTTGCTGCTTTTGATAAATCAGATGCATATGATGATGTGAAACAATAAAAATAAGGCAATCCTTCATTAGCTCTTTGCTGATGTGTGGATTGCCCCTTTAATTTTCCCTGCCATAATTTAGTACACTCCTTAAAGTTGCATGACACCATAAACAAGCATAGTTAAAAAAGCGGCCCCTCCGATCAATGAAGCCATATCTACCCAATCATAGGTTACATCTACTTCTTTCATAATTACCACCATCCTATCATTTATAATATTTCATTATTTCCCTCTGATCTTTAGATATAATCAAAAGCAATTACAATTTTATAATAATTGATGAAAATAATATTAGAATTGTGCGATAATATCGATTAGGAGAGTGATAGAGTATGTCTTGGAAAATTCAAACGTATGATGAATTATCGAAAGAAGAGCTATATAAAATTATACAATTACGAGTAAATGTGTTTATTGTAGAACAACAAACATGTTATGAGGATTTAGATGATCACGATCAAAACTCCATACATTTATCATATGCGAAAGATGGGAAAATATTCGCGTATACACGTTTATTACCCCCAGGGGAAAAATTTGAAATGGCCTCTTTAGGTCGTGTGATTACGAGTCAAGAGACACGTGGAACAGGTTTAGGTAAAGAAATGATTCAACTAGCACTAGATACGATTGAAAAAGAATGGCCGGGTTCTGAAGTATTTATCCAAGCACAAGAATATTTAAAGGGTTTTTACGGATCATTCGGTTTTGAACCAGTATCAGAGCCTTATATTTATGATAGTTTGCCTCACCGAGATATGTTGTACAAACCCAAGAAGTAATGTTTAACTTTCTAAAGAATAGGGGAAAGCTATGTAAATAAGGCTTATTTCTTTAATTTTTAGGAGGAATTTAGGATGGCAAAAGGTAAAGGAATTATATTTGCAGGATTAGCGGGATTTGCTGCTTCTTATTTGAGTAAAAAGGAAAACCGTGAAAAGACGCTTGAAATGTTTAATAACGCAAAGTCTAAATTAGAATCTTATATGAATACATCTAGAGTCGATATGAATTCAAACATTGCTGAACGCGTAAAGGTGGAAGTGGCTACGGAAGCTGGGACAACGCCGACTAATCTTGCATCAAATGAAATGGTTGCTGAAGGTGGCGGTCATACGGCTGTTCATTTTTATAACGAAGAAATTCAAGCAAAAGAAAAATGAAAAAAACCTTCTCATGTAACGGTGAGAAGGTTTTTGTTGTTATTCTTCTTAAAGTTCTTTAAATGTGTTGAGAGGTTTTATTTTTAATTGGAATAATCGTGAAACCAGCAAAGCATAGTAGCACGAATCCTGTAAAGATAAAGCCGCTTGTAATACCGAGCGATAGCCAACCAAGTAAGGACGAACCAAGTACAACACCTAAAGAGAAGAAGGCATAGAAATAACCATAGGCTTTTCCTCGTATTTCAACTGTTGTAGAGTCAATTAAAAGTGAGTTGACGGAAGGGAATAAAAATCCAAATCCACAACCATAGCAAATCATTGCCAAATATAACAATGTGCTAGAATCTGCCTGACTAATAAGTATTTGACTAATCCCCATAAGGCTAATTCCTAATGCTAGTGTTTTAATGGGTGCAACTTTATCGAAAATTCGATTTGTTGGTAAGATGAAAACAAGGACAGCGACAATGCCAAATACACTCATTAACGTACCACTTACTCGAGAATCAAAACCTAAAGATTGCACTTTTAACGGTAATAAATAGGCGATGACCCCTTGTGAAAACATTAAGAAGAAAGCGCCTGAAAAGGCCTTTAATGTACCAATATTATTAAAGAAAACACTAATTGGAATACGTTTACTAGATACAGTTTCTTCTTTTTTTGCTTTAGCAGTTTTTAATAAGAAGAATGCAAGGACTCCTAAAATAAGCATGAAGCTAGCAGTAATATTGAATACAAACGGTACGCTTGTACGGCTTGCGAGAATGCCACTAAAAGCGGGACCTATTATAGCTGCAATCCCAACGAATGCCCCGGAGATTGCACTCCCTTTTCCGCGTTTCTCTTGTTCTGTAGCGTTTGCCAAAAATGTAAAGGCGGCAGGGACAATAAAGCCAGCTACTAAGCCATGTATAAAACGCACAACTAGTAGAAAGGTAGGGTCATCTACTAAATTGTATAAAGTCAAAGAAACGCCTGTTGTTAGTAGACCTATGACTAAAATCATAAAAGGTCCTTTGCGATCAGTTAAAAAACCGGAAATAATATTACCGAAAGTGTTAGAGAGGGAATACATACCTACTGCTAACCCTGTTAAAAAGGCAGATGCACCTAAAGATTCTGCATAAGTACTCATAACAGGAAGTTGTGTAAATAAATCGAAAAAAGAAAAGAATATTATTACATAAATAAATGACTTCATATTTCCTCCAACAACAAATTACGCCGTAATGCTTTCATTATATCATTTTCGACAAAAAAAGACCGCTTGATTAGTCATAAAGGACTCATCAAGTGGTCTTAAAAGAAAAGAAATTAAGCTTTTGCGATTTCTTTTTTCATTGTTTTGTTTTTAGCAAGGTTTACGTGCCAAGAAAGAGCTTCCTCTAAAATATGAGGTGTTTGTTGGTTTCCTGTCGCTTCAAGAGCACGGTTGTAGTAATCCCATAATTGTTCTTTGTAATCTGGGTGAACGCAGTTTTCGATGATTAGTGGTACTCGCTCTTTTGGAGCAAGGCCGCGTAAATCAGCGATTCCTTGTTCAGTAACGATTACATCTACATCGTGTTCAGTATGGTCTACGTGTGAAACCATTGGTACGATTGAAGAAATCGCGCCACCTTTTGCGTATGATTTTGTTACGAAGATACCAAGACGCGCATTACGTGCGAAGTCACCAGAACCACCGATACCATTCATCATTTTTGTACCTGAAACGTGTGTAGAGTTTACGTTACCATAAATGTCTAATTCAAGAGCCGTGTTGATAGAGATTAAGCCCAAACGACGGATAAGCTCAGGGTGGTTAGAAATTTCTTGTGGACGTAAGCAAATTTTATCAGCATACTTTTCTAAATTGCCATATACTTTTTTCTGTAATTCTTCAGTAAGTGTAATTGAAGTAGCAGCTGCAAATTTAACTTTTCCAGCATCGATTAGGTTGAATACAGCATCTTGAAGTACTTCAGAAGCAACAACTAAATCTTCAAATTCTGAATCAGCGAAGCCATCAAGTACAGCATTTGCTACAGAACCTACACCAGATTGTAATGGCATTAATTTGTTCGTTAAACGACCAGCTTTAATTTCATCGCGGAAGAAATCTAATAAAATGTTCGCCATTGTTTGTGTTTCTTCATCTGGAGGAACGATTAATGAAGGAGCATCTGGCTCTTCAGAAATAACGATTGCTTTAATTTTTGCTGGATCTACTTTAATACCAATTTCACCAATACGTTGTGTAGCATCAGTCATTGGAATTGCTTCACGCTCACCTTGTTCAGCAGGTACGTAAATATCATGAATGCCGATTAAAGCTTCTGGGTGAGAGATATTTAATTCGACAATAATATTTTCAGCATACTCGGCAAAAATAGGTGAGTTACCTACAGAATTTGTAGGGATAATTAATCCATCTTCTGTAATAGCAACAGCTTCAAGAATTAAATATTTAATTGGTCCGATAATTCCTTGGCGAACTAATTCAGCGTTATGAGAAAGATGTGCATCTACATATTGAATATCACCAGAGTTGATAAGATTACGGATACCAGCATCCCCTTGGAATGGTCCACGTTTGCGGATAACGCCAGCCTCAGCTAAATATTTATCTACTTCAGGGCCTAAAGAAGCGCCTGTATATACATCAATTTTGAATTTTTCATTTTTAGCGCGTTCTACTAATGCCATAGGAACAACTTTTGCATCCCCCGCACGAGTGAATCCACTCATACCTACTACATCACCATCTGAAATAAGTGCTGCAGCTACATCAGCTGTAACGATTTTACTTTCAAGTTCTTTAATACCTATACGTTTTTGAATAATTGCATCCATAAAAAAAATCCTCCCCTAAAAAATTATTGATGGAAACCGTTTACAAAACAAGAAAATCTTGTGAGAATTTTCTGTTTATTTAGTTGTAGTATGACTCCAACCATTTGATTAATACTATCACCAATGTGTCACAAAAACTGTATAAACAACATTAAATTGCCTAAAAAAAGATTAATCGAGAAAATTCGAGCATTAATGACAGAGAAAACGCTTTAATGTAGATTAGTCTTTTTGAAAATATCCAAACTTAAGAAAAAATACAATAATCATTCAACTAGAGAAAAATGATTATTGTACTTTTTAAAAAATTAGAAGCCTAATGAGCGACGGAAGTAGCTCGCATAACGTTGACTGACAGGAATTCTAGTCCCGTCTTTCATAATTAATAAGAATGTTGAATGTGAATCCGGTTGAATCTCGTCAATATAATCGATGTTGACGATGTAAGAGCGGTGGCATCGAATAAATGAGTCTGGTGCTAGGAATAGTTCAAGGTCACTTAAGTTTAGACGATGATAACCTTCACGTCCCATAGTTTTGACAAATGTTTTACGAAGTTGTGTTTCAAGGTAAATTACTTGATCATGTTTAATTGGGTACCAACAGTCATCAATTTTAATCGTGATGTAGTTTGTTAAAAATGCTGATGGCTTTTGTGGGAAAATGGCAGTAATGGCACCTTTTGTTTCGCCTTCTTCCATAAGAGGGATACTCATACCGAAATAAGCAACACCAAACACATCTGGTTCGATGTACGTGCTGATTTTTTGACCATAAGCTAATGCTTTGTGTGCAGCTGAACCTTCTTTGATAGGGTCACCTGGTTTTATTTTTAAATCTACTTTTTTGCTTGGCTGGTAATACAAGTATTCATTTGTGTCTGAGATTGCGATGGATGTATTTTCAGGGAAAAACTCCTTAATAATATCCATAATTTCTTCTATTTGCTTTGGATCCACTATTAACACCTCATTTTGTACTTTGTAAAAAATATTATTATCATCTATTTTACTACAAATTCATACAAATTATATAGAGAAGATTTAGGAATAAGCTAGAGAAATGTTGAATAGAGTAAGGAAGGTTACATAATATGTAATTAATTTTAATTAATTACTAATATATTTTATATTGTATGTGGTAAAATATGATTGGTAAATAATTGTTTTCTGTAGTTTCTACTACGTTTGAATGATAAATTAGCACTATAATATGCGGCAAAATATGGTTGAAAGAAAATCGCAAAATATGGTAAAATCCACTGTACAGTCTAAATTATTTTAGTCTTGTAGTATTAATGGCAGGTTATTATTAATTTAAGATCACAAAATTATGAAAATAAGTACTCGATTTATCCTTAAAATGGCGAAAAAGCATTTTAAGTTTTAGATTGATGTCGATTCATGTAAGGTTATTCGTGTACTCTGAGGAAAGATGGGGAAGATTATGCAACTACATCAACATTCTATGTCAGAAACGATATCAAAAAGATACTTTCAAGAAATCGATAATATTAACCAATACGTCGGTGTGGAAGAATTTTTTAATATTGAGTCAAAATTAATATTTGAAATTTATCATCTAGAGTCAGCAAAGGCAAAGAAATCTTTGCATGAAATAATTGATATTCTTTCAATCCGTTTTGGTAAGCAAGTTATTAAAATAGTCCGTGGCTACTTTTCGGTTTTATCATCGATTGTTGCGCGTAAATTGCTAGACAATCAAGTACCATCGAAAAAAGCATTTGCTTTCAATGTTGCATGTAATGATATGATTGAAAATCAAATGAAAGATGCAGAGTTTTTACAGTTTGCAGATGACTTGATTGATTTCTTCATTTACTTTATTGCAGATCGAAAACAACCGACATTCCGTCATCAAACGGTTAATAAAGTAATAATGTACATAAACGATGAATTAGAAAATGACTTAACAGTGGAGATAATTGCAAACAACTTCCATATAAGTACAAGTCATTTATCTCGTATTTTTAGAGAACATGTCGGTATTACGCTTGTAGAATATCTAAATGTCCGTCGTGTAGAAGAATCACAATATTATTTACGACATACTAATAAGAGCATTACATCTATTTCAGATCAGTTCCATTTCTGTAACCAAAGTTATTTCACACGTATTTTCAAAAAATATACGAATGTAACACCTAAGCATTTCCGTGATGAGTTGCATCATGAATTTTATCGTTTTGAGATGGCAGAATTGGAACTTCAAAACGTATAATTAAAATCTGCACAGTTTAACGGATGCTATGGTTTGAATGTATCTTAGATTACAACTAGAAGTACTTATGAAGAAATAACAAAATGCAATCCTAATTGTTAACTACATGATTGCATTTGAAATTCGTATATTACAGCGCCTGCTATTTGATTATGTAAGTCTTGATAAGGTATACTTCACATTAGTTGAAAATTAATAGTGGGTGAAAAAATGAAGAATTTGAAGCTATTATCAATGCTTGGATTAGTTGTCTTCGTTCTTAGTGGATGTCAGGCCGTTGAAAACAAAGAGGGCTTTTTCTATAGTGTTTTTGTTAAACCTATGGAATTTATGCTGGAGTTTTTAGGGAATGACATTTTTTCAGGTAGCTATGGACTTGCAATTATTGCGATTACAGTGTTAATACGATTAATTTTAATGCCGATTATGTTGAAAAACTATCGTCAGCAACAAACGATGAAAACGAAAATGGACGCATTTAAGCCAGAACTTGAAGAAGTTCAAAAGAAAATGAAAGAAGCTGAAACAAAAGAAGAGCAAATGCAATATCAACAAGAAATGGTTGGTCTATACAAAAAACACGGCATCAATCCAATGAATATGGGTTGCTTACCAATGTTAATCCAAATGCCAATTATTATGGGTCTGTACTTTGCGATTTTATATTCAGCCGATGTAAAAACACATCAGTTTTTATGGTTTAGCCTAGGGTCGCCGGATATCGTTATGACGATCATTGCCGGTCTTGTCTACTTAGTACAAGCGCGTGTATCTTTATGGACTGTACCAGAGCAACAAAAAGCACAAATGAAGATGTTTATTTATATTTCACCAATTATGATTGTCTTTATTTCGATGTCATCTATGGCGGCATTACCACTATATTGGTCTGTCAGTGGTGCGTTATTAATTTTCCAAACATATATTGGTAGAAAATATTATTCGGATTATCCAGATAAAGCAAATTCATAAATGAGCAGATATCGAGGCGATTTGTAGCCTCGATTTTTTTTAGGAGGTAAATGAATGAATACAAAATGGATTTCTTCCATCCTTGTTGCTTTTTTTAGTATTCTAGCCATTGTATTTGTCGTAAAGGGTAATTTTAATTTTGCAGTACTTTCTATGACGGTTATGTTTGCGCTATCAAACGGTTTTAGAGCAAAAAGTTTTAAAGAGCAAGGTTATGTCAAAGAGGCGAAGTGGATGCAATATATGGCGATATTTTTTGGTATCTCTTCAGTGGCTGTTTTGGCAATTATCGTAACATCATAATTAATGAAAACATCAATTGTAGATACGATTGATGTTTTTATCTTTAGTCTACAGTTAGTCCAATATAACTTGAAGTTTAAATATCAAATCTGTTTTTAGTCTATTTATTTAGATAGGAACATTTCTAAAATATTATTGTGAAAATAGATACTTAAAAATGTGAACAGTGATAAAATGAGGGCAAGAGGTTAAGTGAAAAGGGGCATATAAAAAGTGAAAAACAGTCGTACAAAAATCATTATCGGCGCCATTATTTCGGCAGCTCTAATAATCTCCATTTTTGTGGTGGCCAATTATAAAAATAACCAGGTTGGTGTGAACTCAGATAATGGTGAAAATTCAACAGTGCAAAATTCAAACAATAAACCAGCTGATGAGGGATCAAAAACACCTGAATTACCAAAAGAACCAGAAGTAAAGCCTGATAAAAATGGTTACATCCCTAATCAGACATTGCCAACAGAACCAACTTATATAAAAGAAATCTTAATAGCCAATAAAAGATATCCATTACCGTCAACTTTTGCGCCAGAAGAAGATAAAACTGCGCGTGCTGCACTTGATACGATGTTAGCTGCAGCGAAACAACAAGGTTTTGATTTAGTCGCATTTAGTGGCTATCGCTCATTTGAATATCAAACGACTTTGTACAATAATTACGTCAAACGTGATGGGGTGGATGCTGCTGATCGTTATAGTGCACGCCCAGGTTATTCTGAACATCAAACAGGTTTGGCATTTGATATTGGCGAAAAAGGTAAAGAAGATTTATGGCTTACAGAGGAGTTCGGTGAAACTGCAGCAGGACAATGGCTTTTTACTCATGCTGATGAATACGGATTTATCTTACGATTCCCGCAAAATAAGGAGCATATTACAGGCTATATGTATGAATCTTGGCATTATCGTTACGTAGGTACTGAAATTGCCAAAGAGATAAAAAAACAAGATATAACATTAGAAGAATATTTAGGTGTAAATTAAAAAGGAGTGGGCGTATGCCCACTCCTCAGATTGTCGACAAAAGGCCTTCAGAATCGTCTCATCCTGAAAGCCTTTTGTATTTTTGAAAGTTTTTTTGGTATTTTACAGTCTTATTTTAATCAATAGAACTCTTCGAGTATTCAGAGCTAGACCATTTCTGGAGCTTGCCATGTCCAATTGGCAAGCTTCTTTAAATTCATGGCAGCAAAAGTAAGCATCGCTTGCATGGACAATTTTTTTATCCCACGTAGGGTTGTCCATCGCATACCATGCTTTTCTTTTGCATCCGCAAAGACACGTTCAATTGTTTCTTTACGTCTCGCATATATTTGTTTAATATCGTTCTGATGACGAAGATGATCTGCTTCTTCCACATACTGTGCCCAAATATGGCGTTCAATGATTTTTCGATAATCCTTACTATTTGTGCATCGATCAAGTAAAGGACAGTTTACACATTGAGCTGGGTTCGACTTATATTGACGTTTACCTTCTTTAGTAGTAGTCGAATATTTAAGGACTTGCCCTTGCGGGCAAAGATAGCAATCATAATACTCATCATATACGTATTCTTGTTTACGTAAAAATCCAACCTTCGTTTTTGGCCGTGTATATGGAAGTGCTGGTTGAATATCTTGGTCAAATAAGAATTTAGTAATCGCAGGAGTTTTATAAGCAGCATCGGCAGCAACAGCTAGTGGCTTTTTCACTTTTTCCATTACCTTTTCAACAAGTGGTTGAAGCATATGACTATCATGAACATTACCAGGTGTCACAATTGATCCGAGTATAAATCCATATCGATCCGCGGCTGCATGAAATGAGTAAGCAAACTGCTTAGTCCTTTCATCTTTTACATAGTAGCCACTTTCAGGGTCTGTCGTACTTTTTTTAATTTCCTTCATCTCTTCTTTTTCAAATTTATCTGGCGGAAATGGTTTCTTCCCATGATCAATCCGATCTTGATTCAATTCTTCTTGAAGTTTAGCTTCATATGCCCGAGTCTCTTTACGCACCATTTTCTTTTCGAATTTACGTTTATTCGCACTCGCTTTGACATGAGTTGAATCGATGAAAACATGGTCAGCACTTAGTAAACCTTTATCAGCGATTTCTTTAAGTATGCGATAGAAAATCTGTTCAAAGATATCAGTATCTTGAAAACGACGTTCATAATTTTTACCGAAGGTAGAAAAGTGCGGTACCTCCGAATGGAATCCAAATCCTAAAAACCATCGATATGCCATGTTCGTCTCAATTTCTTTTATTGTTTGACGCATTGAACGAATCCCAAATACATATTGAACAAAAGTCATCTTGATTAATACAACTGGGTCGACACTAGGGCGACCTAATTTAGAATACAGTGGTTCTACTAGTGGATAGATGAAAGAAAAATCAATCGCAGCCTCAAGCTTTCTTACAAGATGGTCTTGTGGTACAAGTTGATCAATAGTTATCATTTCAATTTGATCACGTTCATGATTGTGAGTTTTCGTCATCATATATATCACCTCTAGTAGTTTTCACTTTAATCTTAAGCACTAATTTTATTTTAAAAGAAAAAAGACTGTAGACAAACTCGAATTTTTCGAGTTTGTCTACAGTCTGAGGAGTGGGCGTATGCCCACTCCTCTTTATAATATTGGCGTTAATAAACGTGAAATCGATTCTTTAAACTTAATTAAGTTCGATCGGTTTTGATATATTTCCAATGTAAGTTCTGTGCAGTCAAACATGTCCTTTTCAAAAATTTCTGCAAGTTGATGGGAAATTGGACAATCATAAATAAAGGCATTTACTTCAAAGTTTAAGCTAAAGCTGCGTACATCAATATTGGCTGTACCGACAGTAGACGCCTCATCATCAATAACAATGGTTTTAGCGTGGATAAAGCCCTTTTCGTATATATACACTTTAGCCCCTGCACGTAGTAATTGGCCGACATATGAATATGTAGCCCAGTAAACAAACATATGATCTGGTTTGTTTGGAATCATTATACGGACATCAATACCTGACAACGCAGCAATTTTAATGGCGTCTAGAAAACTTGCATCCGGTATAAAATAGGGCGTTTGAATATATATATATTTCTGCGCCATATTTATTAGTTTTAAATAACCGATTTTAATTTGTTCCCAGTCAGAGTCAGGTCCACTCGATACAATTTGTAATCCTGCATCACCTTTCTCAGGTATCGCGGGAAAATATCTATCCGAGTATCCCATTTTTTGTTGCTCACAAGCTTGATTCCAATCGAGTAGAAATCGTGTTTGTAATGGATGGACAGCACTACCTTCAATACGCATGTGCGTATCTCGCCAGTAGCCAAATTTCTTTTGGAGACCGAGGTACTCATCACCTACATTAAAGCCTCCGATATAGCCAACGCGACCATCTATGACAACTATTTTACGATGATTTCGGAAATTTAGACGTGGGTTAACGAGTGGAAAGATCGATGGGAAAAATACTTCAACTTCTCCCCCAACAGCTAGTAACTTTTTAAAGTGACGCTTTTTTACATTGCGTGAACCCATCTCATCATACAATAAACGTATTTTGACGCCTTGTTTAGCTTTTTTAATAAGAGCGTTGACGATGCGAGTACCTAAATCGTCAATACGGAAAATATAATATTGAATATGAATGTGGTCTTTCGCAGATTCAATATCATTTAGCAAAGCTTCAAATTTATTCGCACCATCATCGAAAATTTTGACGCGATTATCTTGTGTTAGCACAGCGTTATTTGTTTTCAAATGCATGTAAATTAAATCTTTATAGTTCTCAGCGTTATTTATGCGAAACTCAAAAGTATCCTCTTGAATCGCTTCTTTTTGGTACCTAATAAGATTATCAATCCCGATATCTTTGCGTCCTTCCCATCGAAAAAGATGCTTTTTACGCAACTTTCTTCCAAACATTAAATATAATATGAATCCAACTAAAGGGATGAAAAATAATACAAGTATCCATGCCCAAGTTGAGGAAGGGTCTTTACGCTCTAAAAAGATAACCATCATGGCTAATAAAATATTGGCCACTAAAGTTAAAGGTACGAAAAAATTTAATTCTGTGAATAAGCTCATTTTTTATCCTGCCTTTAACTTATTTAGTAAAAATCCACCGCTTTTTTAGGTGGTAAGATGAATATGATTTTTGACTGTCATTTCGCGACGTTTAGACGTAGACGAAATAGTGGGACTCTTAGGTGGATGTCGCGAATTTTAAGAGGAACGAATTGTGCAAGTAGAAACTAGAATTCAAGCGCTATTACGTCAGGATGTAATTAATTATATTCGACCGTGTATTTAGTATAGCTTACTTTTAATGTTGAATGAAAGAAGTTACGCTGACAGTTTCTAAATATAAAGGGATACTAGGGAAATGATGGCGTAATCTGAAATATAAAATTAGATTTATCATGATTATTACTTTGAAAGACTAATAAAAAAAGACGTAACTTTATAGCGTTACGTCTTTTTAAAAAATTATTCAAAGCGCAAAGATTTCTTAGAAGCTTTATAGATATAGATCAGCAAAATTGACATGACTGCAATAGATGCGGAAATATAATAGCCAAGATTTGATTCTATTGTGAACAACCATGTAAAGAATAGTGGACCTAGAATACGACCTAAATTATCCATAGAGTAGGAAAGTCCAGCTGCAGTACCGTATTGACCTCCAGATTCCTTAGTGGAAAGTGATACGACACATGTTCTTGCTAGAGCGTTACCTGCGGTGAACACACAAAGTGCAAGTCCAGCCAAGAATAGGTTAGATGTTAGGGTAAATAAAATCATTCCGCTAGCAGTAATAATTTGTGCACCAATTAACCAGCTTGTTTCTGCGCCATCTTTTATACGTCGTACGACACCGCCCTGAATTGCTGCGTCAACAAAGCCGCTAAACATAAATAGGTAACCGATTTGCAGAGGTGTAATATGAATACGATCAATTTGGAAAAGTTGGAATGTCGCTTCTACACCTGCTAACATAAATGTTACTAAGAAGGAGAATATAAATAAATAACGTACGCGGTATTGCAGCATTTTTCCAGCACCCTTAGGCACAATTGCGCGTTTATTTGCTTCTTTATGCTTTTCTGGTTCTTTTAATACTAGACTTGCATAAATAAATAATAGAGCAATTAGAGACGCAGAGGCGATAAATGGTAGTTGCAAGCTATAATGTCCGAGTACGCCGCCAATTGCCGGTCCAAAGATGAAGCCAAGACCAATGGACATGCCCATAAAGCCCATATATTTATTTCGATCTTCCTCGCTTGAAATGTCTCCAATAAAGCCTGTAACAGCTGTATACAAAGCGCCGGAAAATAGTCCGCCTACAACACGTGAAGCATACAGAATAACTAAGTTATCGATAAATATTGAGAAAATCACAAAGCTGAGACTAAAGCCAACTAGCCCTGTTAATATGAGCTGTTTTCGGCCAACTCGATCAGACAGCATCCCCCAAAGTGGTGCAGTGAAAAAGCTTGCGAGTGAATAGACGGTTAGTAAGCCACCAACATGCATCTCAGCCCAGCCATTTTGTACAATAACTTCGGGTAATACGGGAATAATAATCCCGAAGCCTAAATAAACGAGAAATTGTACAGACATTAATAATAAAATTGCTTTTTTCATACAGTTCCCTGCTTTCTATCAGATTCGGCTTGCGTATTAGCTTGCCTATCGTGCTGTCTATCTTTGATTTTTATGCGTTAACTACGTTCGAATAGAAAAAATCGTAGAACTAGCGTTAAATGATACACGGTATGTATATTCTACCTCTGAAGGTATTTCAATGACAAGAAAAGGGGAGGTGGGATTAGGTCAACTGGGCGTTTACATCTAGAGTTGGATTCTCAACCAAATAAAGTTATACGGACTTTCCCTATGACAATAACTTTATACAGCGCATTAGCTTACGATTTAAGTCGGCAAGACAATTTTATTGGCCGAATGTGCAGAAATACTTTTGGAGAGGTATATAAAGCTTTTTATATGAACACTTTAGAGGTAACGGTATTAATTTATGCGTAGTAAAAATTTAATATTGTAACATAATTGAAAAATTTATTAGGCGAGTAAAGTGATATGATATAAATACATGTCAGACATCTTACGCTTAAATAAATGAAACTTTTTGATAATTAAAACGTTATATAAATTCGAGGAAAGATTGAGGTGGAACGTATGACGAAGGAAGTAGATTTGAAAAAGATTGTTTCGAATTTATCGAAGTTGGGTGTGACAGCTACTGTTACAAAGTCTCGTTTGGAATTGTTAAAAGTACTGACACCCCTAGCGCAAACGCCGCAAGTTCAAACTTAACTCGCTTTCAAATGTAAAAATGGGTAGTCTCGAAAAATTGAGACTACCCATTTTTAAAAAAGAAATATTGGATTTCAAACCGCTTAGTGCTTTCTTAATCTTCTTCATCATTTGTAGTGAACATATACGTACGATAGTGGAAGCGCATGCTAAAGACTAGACCGATTGCTAATGCGTTCCCCATTAGAGAACTTCCCCCGTAGCTAATGAACGGTAGTGGGATACCAGTAATCGGAAGTAATTGAATGGTCATTCCGATGTTTTCGAATACATGGAAGGTGATCATCGCGATTATCCCAGCACATACATATGTTGAAAATGGATCTTTCAATAAAAGGGTTGTTTTTGTTAAATGATAAATTAATAAGAAGAATATACAAATAACGAAACTTGCACCAATGAAGCCCCATTCTTCTCCGATAACAGTAAAAATAAAATCTGTATGGTTCTCAGCAACGTAAACTTCCCGTTCACGGAACCCTTTTCCGAAGATTTCACCGGAACCTATCGCATTCAAGGAAGTAATTAAATGATAACCATCGCTTGATGAATATGAATACGGATCCAGCCAAGAATAAATACGAGCAAATTGATAGGCCTTGAAGCCGAATTTGTCTTCTAAGAAATCTTGCATATACAGTGCCATCCAAAGAAGTGTCCCACCTATGGTAGCGGCACCTGCAATCAGTGGTAAAATAATTTTCCAAGAAACACCTGCAACAATAACGAGCGCAGCTGTAATGGCAAGGAATACTAGAGAAGAACCAAGGTCAGGCTGTTTCATTATTAAAGCTAGCGGTACAATAAGTGTTGCTGCAATTTTACCAAGTAAAATAAAGTCGGATTTAATAGATTTTAAAGAGTAGACCTCATGATGCTTACTGATTAGTCGCGCAAGTGCTAAAATATAGAAGGTTTTCATAAACTCGGAGGGTTGAATATTCCCGATTGGTGTATGATACCAACTTTTGGCGCCGTTAACTTTTTGACCAATCTGCCCTTGTCCTTCAGGCATGAAAATAAGTAGAACTAAAAGCACAATACCAGCTGCGTACATGTACCAAGCCATTTTTTTGTATTGATCTGGCTCGAAGAACATGACAATACTGATAATTACAGCTCCGATCACGTACCATTGTATTTGTTTTGGCACGAAGTTAGTGCCGTATTGACCAGATGTTTGTGCCGATGCAATAGCAAGTAAGCTAATCACTAAGAACGTACAGAGTATGATAGCGAGCGTCCAGTCGAAACGGTTCGAAAAATTTCGTTTGTTTTCCATAAAAGCCACCTAATAAAAAGTATTGTATATAGACGTAATGTGCATGTTTTGAACACTAATATTATAACGCATAAAATGTATTTCTGCTTGTGTATAATGTTGGGACGAATTTGTAGATAAAATGTTTCAAAAAAACACATTTTAGTCTTATAATGAATTGAAGAATGGGGTGATGGATGTGGCTAAAAAATTGAAGTCAGCAGAAGATTTTATGTACCATATTTATATTCATATGAATGATGTTGATAAATTCGTTATTTTTAGTGGGTTAAAGCTTACACAATTCGTGGCTTCAGTGCAACCGCTGCATCACTTGCTTTTACTAAAACATTCCTATGAAGATGGCGCGTTTAACATGCACACACATTTAGGTTATGTGCCTGATGAGGAAGTTGCTCATTTTGTGAAAAAATCTGCAGAATCAAAAGAACTTTGTTGGGTCGATTTTATGGATGAACGAAAGTTGAATCAACTAACACCGATGGAACAGGCAGAATTGCTTTACATAAGCCACAAAAAAGAACCGGTTACGTCGCCGTTTTTTAACAAATTGCAAAATCGATTTGTTTATTATTCTTCAGATATTGAAAAAATGACAAAGATTTATTTCCGTCATTTAAACGACTCTGAGTTGCTTGTAGCGAATGTTTTTAATTCTTTAATTCAAGAAAAGGAACGAAGTATTAGTTTTTGGCGTCGTAAAGTGAAATCTACTATTCCTTCTCTAACACCAGAGTTTTTACGTGCGTATCGCTCATTTGCAAAAGAAGGCGCACTATTATCCTTATATAGAATAGAAAAACCTAAATCGACTTATGGCATTGAAATACGTAACTTATCAGATTATTCTTTCCCAGATGAAGTTTGGGACGATTTAAATACAATTTTGAAAAACGAACATGATGAATTAATTCATATTATTTAAATGTAAGTTTTTTTTGTGATTGTCTAAGTTACACAATTTAATATTGGGGCAGTCAAGTACGCCTAGGCGAATATGTTAAATTACTCAAATCTCACCGTCAATTTTACGGTGAGATTTTTAAGTCATTTATCGAAGTGTTTCGTGATAAACTAATAGTACTCAAGAAGTATGTGGAGGGCACAAAAATGAAAAAAAGAATCGGCTTATTATACGGCGGAAAGTCAGCGGAGCATGAGGTGTCATTGTCGACGGCATGTGCAGTCACTGGAGCTTTGAATTTTGAGGAGTATGAAGTATATCCGATTTTCATTACACTTGATGGGGAATGGCGTTGTGGCGAACGTTTAGAACAACCTGCAAGTACAATTGAAGAATTACAATTTGGTGATGATGCCAATATTTTAGAAAACAATATTACAAACTTTTTAGTGAGTGAAGGCGGCGAAAACCTGCAGTTTGATGTTGTTTTCCCTTTATTACACGGAACAAATGGCGAAGATGGTACTGTGCAAGGCTTATTAGAAGTATTAAATCTACCGTATGTCGGTAATGGTGTGCTTGCATCATCAGCTGGAATGGATAAAGTCGTTATGAAGCAATTATTTGAAATTGCAGGGTTACCACAGGTGCCGTATACGTACTTCATTCGTAGTGAATGGAAAACAGAACAAGAGTCAATTTTAAATCGATGTGAAGAAAAATTAACTTGGCCAATGTTTGTCAAACCAGCAAACTTAGGTTCAAGTGTTGGGATTAATAAAGCTTCTAATCGACAAGAACTTAAAGAAGCAATTGAAGTAGCGCTACAATTTGATCGTAAAATTATTGTAGAACAAGGCGTTGTAGCACGTGAAATTGAACTAGGTGTATTAGGCAATGACTTCCCCGAAGTTTCAGTACCTGGAGAGATTAAACCGATGACAGAGTTTTATGATTACGATTCAAAATATAAAGATGGTTCGACTGCGCTGATTATACCTGCTGAGCTACCGACTGAGATAGTTGCTAGTTTAAAAGAACAAGCAAAACGAGCATTTAAAATTCTAGATGGTAGCGGTTTAGTACGTGCTGATTTCTTTGTGACAGCAAACAATGACATTTACATTAATGAAGTAAATACTATGCCAGGATTCACACCTGTTAGTATGTATCCATTGCTTTGGCAGCATACGGATGTAAGCTATCCAGAACTTATTAATCGTTTAATCGCACTGGCTATTGAGCGTCACGAAGAAAAGCAACAGCTTCACTATAAAAAAGACTGAGTGGGATTATTGTGAAAAAGACATTAAAACAATTAGCAACATGGTTAAATGATGAAGTTCAAGCATTTGGAGACACTGTTGTTTCAGGGATCTCGATTGATACACGTACTATTCAACAAGGTGACTTATTCGTGCCATTTCGTGGTGAACAAGCAAATGGACATAAATTTGTGTTACAGGCATTTGAAAAAGGAGCAGCTGCTTCTCTTTGGCAAAAAGATGAACCGAATCCACCAGTGGGGGTGCCGTTGTTATTTGTAGACGACTCAGAAATAGCATTGCAACAAATGGCAAGAGCCTATCGTAACGAGCATAAAGCAAAATTCGTTGGGATTACAGGATCAAATGGTAAAACTTCTACTAAAGATATTTTAGCAGGTACATTAGCACCCTTTTTCAAAGTGCAAAAAACAATTGGTAACTTTAACAATCAGCTAGGCTTACCAATTACGATACTGCAGCTTGATGAAGATACAGATGTAGCGGTACTTGAGATGGGTATGAGTGGCTTTGGAGAGATTGAATTTTTAACGAAATTAGCTTGTCCGCATATAACTGTTATTACGAATATTGGGGAAGCACATATGCAGGACCTAGGCTCACGTGAAGGTATCACAAAAGCGAAGTTTGAGATTATTCAGGGTATGCAAGAAGAAGGCGTTCTTTTCTACGATGGCGATGAACCTCTTTTACAAAATCTTGTTATACAAAAAGAAAACTTACACGCACAATCATTTGGCCTAGAGCCTAGTAACTTACTGTATGCTGAAAATATCAAGGCGACAGCAGAAGGTAGTAGCTTTACCACGCATGGTTCGATTGAAGGGGATTTCTTCATTTCAGTACTTGGTAAGCACCAAGTGAAAAATACACTGATAGCAATGCTCATCGCCCAACAGCTTGGACTAAGTGATGAACAGATTCGGGAGTCTTTGAAACATGTGGTGTTAACGGATATGCGCATGCAGCAAATGGACGGTACGAATGGTGCATTGTTTATCAATGATGCCTATAATGCAGCGCCAACGTCTGTCAGGGCGGCGATTCAATTTATCGCTTCTTCAACGATTCGCCCAGAAAAATGGTTAGTGCTTGGTGATATGCTTGAACTTGGTCAAGATGAACAACGCTTTCATGAAGAATTAGCACAAGAAATCCATGCCGACCAAATTTCATATGTTTGTTTGTATGGACCGCGAATGGCTTATTTGTATGAAGTATTAAAAAAACGTTTTGATGCCGAACGTCTATTGCATACACAAGACGATTACACACCGATTATTGACAAATTACAGCAAGCAAGTAATGAGTCTATTGTTTTAATAAAGGGCTCACGTGGTATGAAATTAGAGAATATTTTAAACCAATTTAAAGCATAATTGAAAATAACGAAGTGCTAGTTGCAAAAACTAGCGCTTTTTTTCTAGAGGTGTAGCATATGACAACAGGTGTGTTATGTATACATGGTTTTTCAGGTGGACCTTACGAAGTCGAACCATTTGTTGATTTTATACGTGAACAAACGGATTGGAGAATTTCGGTACCAACTTTATCTGGGCATGGAGAAGATTTGAAGTTGCGCGGTTTTACGGCGAAGCACTGGCTGATGGATGCAGAATTAGCATACCGAGCACTGGCGAGGAAAGTTGATGAGATTATTGTAGTTGGTTTTTCGATGGGAGGTATTATTGCACTGTATTTGGCGAAGCGCTATAAAGTAAAAAAGCTAGTTCTGCTAAGTGCTGCGGCAAAATATGTTAGCCCGACGCAACTAGCTAAGGATGTAAAAATGTTGGCGAGCGAGGCGTATCGTCGTAACCTTAACAAAAATGAACTTTTTTTACGTTATCAGCATAAGTTTAATAATGTGCCATTAACAGCAACAATTGAATTTATGAAGCTTGTACAAGCAGTAGCTCCGTATTATAAAGATATTCGCAATCCAATATATATTGTGCAAGGAAAACTAGATGGAATTGTACCGTATCATACAGCGCAATTTTTATTTGATCAGCTTGCGTCTCAAGAAAAACACTTGTACTTTTCTGATAATGGTAAACATCATATCTGTTTTTGTGAAGACTGTGATGATTGGTTTTCGCAAGTTTTAGGTTTTTTACAAAAGGGGTAAGTAGTCAGATTATTACAACTCATGCGTTATCGTTGCATACCTACGATTACCATGATAGACTAGTGTAAGCAATGGATACATTTTGTGCGAAGACTCTTCAGCATTTGATTGAAGAGTACTTTTTTTTGAACATAACGGTTTTATTCTAAGTGAATAATTACGACAGAATTAAACCGCTCGGTAAAGACCGGGCTTTCCTTTTCATATAAGAGAGCTCTACATCCACGTAGAGAGAATTTTTAAGTAACGGAAACGTTCCACAACACAGGCTCGAATTTGCCGACAACTTCATCTGAAAATGTAACCATTTGTCAACTTAAAAGGAAAAAGGAGATTGAGAAGTTTGACAAATTTTTCAGAATTAAATATTAGCGAATCATCATTACGTTCATTAAAACGTATGGGATTTGAAGAAGCAACACCAATCCAAGAAGGTACTATCAAGTTTGCAATGGAAGGCCGCGACGTTTTAGGTCAAGCGCAAACTGGTACTGGTAAAACAGCAGCATTCGGTATTCCACTTATTGAAAAAATCGACCCTAAAAACCCTGCGATTCAAGCATTAATCATCGCGCCTACACGTGAGTTAGCGATTCAAGTTTCAGAAGAACTATATAAATTAGGTTACGACAAACGTGTTAAATTATTATCAGTATACGGTGGTCAAGAGATTGGTCGTCAAATCCGTGCACTTAAAAATCGACCACAAATTATTGTTGGTACACCGGGTCGTATTTTAGACCATATTAATCGTCGTACGCTTAAATTAGAAGAGGTTCAAACACTTGTCCTAGACGAAGCGGATGAAATGTTAAACATGGGCTTCATCGATGACATCAACACAATTTTAGAAAGCGTGCCAACTAGCCGACAAACTTTATTGTTCTCTGCTACTATGCCACCAGCTATTCGTAAAATTGCTGAAACTTTCATGAACAACCCAGAAGTAGTTAAAATTAAAGCAAAAGAAATGACAGTTGAAAATATCGAGCAGTTCTTCGTAAAAGCGACTGAACGTGAGAAGTTTGACGCATTATCTCGCTTATTAGATGTTCAAAAACCGGAACTTGCGATTATCTTTGGTCGTACAAAACGCCGCGTTGATGAATTATCACAAGCACTAAGCGTACGTGGTTACCTTGCAGAAGGTATTCATGGTGATTTAAGCCAAGCGAAACGTATTTCAGTTTTACGCCAATTCAAAGAGGGTAAAATTGATATTCTAATTGCTACTGACGTTGCTGCTCGTGGTCTTGATATTTCAGGCGTGACGCATGTTTATAACTTCGATATCCCACAAGATCCAGAATCTTACGTTCACCGTATTGGACGTACTGGCCGTGCTGGTAAATCGGGTACTGCAATTACTTTTGTAACACCACGTGAAATGGGTTACCTACGTATTGTAGAAGAAACTACGAAAAAGCGTATGAAACCACTTCAACCACCAACATCTGGTGAAGCATTAGTTGGTCAACAACGTCTAGCGCTTGAGAAACTTGAAGGTATTATTTTAGCTAATAACTTAAATGATTACCGTACACTTGCTGCGGAACTACTTGAAAATCGTGAAGCGATTGATGTAGTAGCTGCTGCAATTCGTTCAATGACAAAAGAGCCAGATGATACACCAGTAACAATTACTGAAGAACGTCCATTACCAATGCGTCGTGACCGTTCAGGCGGTGGCCGTGGTGGAGACCGTGGAGGCCGTGGAGGTCGCAGTTTCGGTAGCGGTGGTCGTCGTGATGGAGGCCGTGGTGGAGATCGTCGTAGTGGCGGTGGAGATCGTGGAGGCCGTCGTGATGGAGGCTCTGGTGGCCGTCGTGAAGGTGGTCGTCGTGAAGGTGGACAAGGCCAAAGCCAAGGTCGTTCACGTGCACCTCGTCGTCGCGAAGACTAATAGTAAAATCATAATCCAAAACCTTACAGTCAATACTGTAAGGTTTTTTTCTAATTTGAATATGAAACTAAAAGGTAATTGCATACGTATACATATATGAGAAAAAGGGGGAATAAATTTGAGAACACAACCAGTCCACCAAATTTCCCGTAAAGGGCTAACGGTATGGCGCTTATATGGTATTTTTCAGACACTAGTAGTAGCAATCATTGCAGGTGCAGTTTGTTATGGCACCTATCATTTTGAATGGCCATTATTTATTTATTATATTGCAGGTGTGAGCGTTGTATTAAGCATCATTTTATTGATTTACTTATTCCCGAAAATTCGTTGGGAACATTGGTGTTATGAAGTGCGTGAACATGAAATTGAATTACAGCATGGATTATTTGTTGTGAAGCGAACTTTGATTCCAATGGTGCGTGTACAACATGTGGATACGACACAAGGGCCAATTTTAAAAAAATACGATTTGGGCAATATTTCGATTTCGTCTGCAGCAACAGTACATACAATTCCAGCACTTGTAATGGATGAGGCGGATGTATTAAGAGCTCGTATTTCGGAATTAGCAAGGGTGGCGGAAGACGATGTCTAAAGAAATCTATCGCTTGCACCCAGTCTCGGCCATTATAACGAGTGTTAAAGCATTAAAAAGTATGATTTTACCGATAGCTATTATTATTATTACGAACGGTTTTAATTTTTCATTTAATATTCGTAGTGAGTATTTTTTTGGAACAATTATGTTAGTTGGTGTATGGGGGAGTGTGGCGGTTTTAGCGCTTGTTGGCGGTGTGGTTAAGTGGCGGACGTTTGTTTACTGGTTTGAGGATGGAGAATTGCGTATAAGATACGGCTTATTTGTTAAAAAGAAACGTTATATTCCGTTTGAACGTATCCAAAGCTTGAATTACAACGAGGGGATTTTTCATCGTATATTTGGCTTGGTGAAAGTGCAAGTTGAAACAGCCGGCAGTAAAAATGGTAAGCCTGAAGCGGAATTAACTGCAATTCATAAAGCGGCGGCGGACGTTATCGAACTTGAAATGCAACGTGCTAAAGTACAGAGAATTGACTTGCCTGACCCAGAAAATACGGTTGCACCAGTTGAGGAAACGAAAATTCCTGTTATTTATCGTATGTCGGTACGTGATTTAATTGTACTAGCGACAACTTCTGGAGGGATAGGAGTTGTGTTATCCGGGCTTGTGGCAATTCTCTCTCAGTTTTCAGATGTTATTCCATACGAAACTTTGTTCCATGAATTAGAGGATTTCGTGAAAATCGGTGTTTTTTTAGTGGCGTTAACGGTGATGCTTGTGTTGATGGTCGCTTGGTTAATGTCTGTGGTCATTACGCTTATTAATTATTATGAATACACAGTTCGTATTGAGAATGAAAAACTTATCATTACAAAGGGGCTGTTGGAAAAAAAACGAATTACGTTACCTTTAAACCGAATTCAAGGTATTCGTATCGTTGAAAATCCGCTTCGACAATTGACTGGTTTTGCAACGGTTGTCGTTGAAAGTGCAGGTGGTAATGGTGAAAATGGTAAAGATAAGAAAATTGCGTTATTTCCGCTTATAAAAAAGAGGGATTGTGTACAATCTTTAGCAGGTCTTTTCCCAGAGTTGAATTGGGAACCGGATTTAATTCGCTCTCCAAAACGAGCGAGGTCATTTTTCTATCGTGTTGATTTTATATGGCTTGTACCTGTGATTGGTGCATGTAATTATTTCTTTTATCCGTATGGTTTGTTGTCATTATTATTAGTGCCGTTATTGATCTTGTTTGGTATATGGCAACATAAAACAGCTGGATATATGTTAGATGATAAACAACTAATACTGCAGTACCGTATTTTTAGCCGTGTCACATTTTTCATGGAGAAAAGGCGTATTCAGTCACTTCAAAGTAGGCAAACATACTTTCAGAAAAGAAAACATGTTATGTCGGTGAAAGCTACGGTAATGTCAGGAATGACAGGGACTACAGGGAATGTACCTAGTTTAGAGCAAAAGGATGTTGAAGAAATTTTTGCTTGGTATGAGCATTAAACATAAAGCTAATTTCCATGTTAAGTAATGGGAATTAGCTTTTTTATCTACAAAATTACAGAAATGATGTATATAATAGAATAAATCGAACAAAAAGGGGTGGTAAATGTGTTTAAGTACGATATTAATGAAAACACGTATTTGAAATTGTTGGATTTAAATGATGCTGAAGAATTATTTGCACTAACAGACCGTTCGAGGGATACATTGCGTGAGTGGCTGTTGTTTGTAGACAATGTAAAGACGGTAAAGGATACAGAAAGATTCATCCGTGGTGCAATGCAACAGTATGCAGATAATAATGGACTTCAAGCGGGTATTTATTATGAGGGGAAGCTTGCAGGAGTTATTGGTTACCACCAAATTAATAAAGAGCATAATTGGACAAGTATTGGTTATTGGCTTGGTAATGACTTTGTAGGAAAAGGGCTTGTAACGAATTCAATGAGAGCCTTTATTGATTATGCTTTTGACTATCTAAAAGTTAATCGTATTGAGGTACGGGTTGCAGTTGGGAATATTCGGAGTCGCACAATTCCTAAAATTTTAGGTTTTAATGAAGAAGGCAGATTGCGAGATGCTGAATGGCTCCATGACCATTATGTGGATCAAGTTGTCTATGGCTTAACTGCGGCTGAATGGAGAAAAGTAAAAGCAACAGCTGAGGATAAAGTGACGATATAGAGATGAAAAACGAGTGTAGGACATATCGTCGTACACTCGTTTTCTCGCCTCTATTTACCAGCCATTCTTTGCTTACGCCAACTTAAAATCCTTTTTGGATGTAAGTATACAAGGCCGAGTAAGAATCCTGACACTAAGCCGCCTAAATGTGCAAAAACATTTACATTGGATTGTAGGAACGTCATAATCACACTTATTATGATAATCGGTAAAATTAGCTTTCGAAGCATAGGCATTGTCCGTCGTGTATAGTATACGAGTGCACCAAAAGCCCCGAAAATTCCAAAAACAGCACCGCTTGCACCGAGGCTTGTATAGCCAATATCGTAAAATAGATATGTAGCTACATTCCCTACGATACCAGCAGTCAGGTAAATCGTAGTGAAACGTGCTTTGCCAGCAATTTTTTCAAGCTCGGGTCCAAATAGATAAAGTGAAAACATATTAAAGAGCACATGCATAAAGCCTGCATGTAAAAACATTGCTGAGAAAATACGCCACCATTCACCGGTTAGGATGAGGTAATTTACTTGTATACCATTTTCCCATAGAATTGTTCTGATTCCAGGTAACAGGGTTAATACATAAAGAATAAGATTGACAGCAATTAATGTTGAAACGACAGGATAATACGTAGTGTATTGTTTGAAATTTTCTGTTCTACTAAACATAGCTCCACCTCAATTTACAAATATTATACATGGCTTTGTAGAAATAAGAAAAGGAGAACCTCGCATGATTAAAGGAATTGGTCTCGATATTATTGAAATCGAGCGCGTTGCAAATGCGATGGCACGTACAGATAAATTTAAAGATCGCATACTATCTGAAAGAGAAATAGCATTGTTTACTACCTATTCAACGTCTCGTAAAGTAGAATTTTTGGCTGGTCGTTTTGCAGCAAAAGAAGCTTTTTCAAAGGCATTAGGTACTGGGATTGGGGCTGAATGTAAGCTGCATGATATAGAAATTTTACGTGGCGATGCTGGAAACCCGGTTTTATATTTTAAAGGAGAACTTGTAAATGGTTTTGTTAGTATTACACATGCAAAACAATATGCGGCTGCACAAGTAATATTAATGTTGTAACAAAAATATATAACCCTTCTCTTGAAAAGACATAAGTACCAAATATGGCTCATATATTGTCGTAGTGGATTTGAAGAAGAAAGGGTGAAAACTTGGGCAACCGTTATGTTAAATGGCTCGTCTTAATTTGTATGATATTAGTTTTGTCAGCATGTGGTGCGGCCTCGCAAGAAAAGGTTTTGAAAAAGGCAAGCGGGAAGTGGTCGGATACAAATGGCTATGAGTTAGAAGCTACCATGGAGATTAAAGCAGGTGGAGAACCAAGATTGTATGATGTGAATGTGTGGCATACAAAACCAGATTTTTATCGAGTAGAGGTAGTTGAAGAAGGAAAAGATGTTTCACAAATGATTGTTCGTAATAAGGATGGTGTTTTTGTTGTCACACCAACGTTGAACAAAATGTATAAGTTCCAAAGTGATTGGCCGAAAAAAAATAGCCAGGCCTATTTAATAGGTGCACTTGCTGAAGATTTAAAAGAGGATAAAAATTTAGTCATGCGTGAAGAGGACAAAGCATATATATTTGAAGCGGCTACTAGAAATAGCTATAAAAATAGTATGCCTCATCAGCAAATTACAGTAGATAAGAAAACGATGCTCCCTACTTCGGTAGTCATTATGAATGACGTCAAAGAAGAGCAGATTCGTATTACATTTAAAAAAATTAAACTTGGCGTACAGCACGCAGAGAAAGAATATGCGGTAGATCAATTTACAGAGACAGATGAGACAAAGGGTGAGCAAGCGGCGCCTAAAGAAGAAGATAAAGAAGCTGTTGGTGCAGAAGTTGAATATGAGGAATTCCAAACGAGTTATCCATCTGCGAATTTAGAGAATACGAAATTAGTTGGTGAGAAAGTGATTCGTGAGGGGGATATGGAACGTGTTGTTCTCACATTTGAAGGAGACAAGGCATATACAGTTATGCAACAACCTGCTACAAAGAGTACTTCGATGTTACCAGTATCATCTCCTGGAGATCCAGTAGATTTAGGCTTTACAATTGGTGCAATAACGGATACCTCTATTAGCTGGGAGAAGGATGGTGTTGCTTTCTTCGTAGCATCAACCAAATTATCACGTGAAGAAATGATAGAAGTTGCAGGTTCTATGACGATAAGTAGTATGAAGTGATTTTTTCTAGATACAGTTTTCTAAAGTTAGAAAGCTGTATCTAGTTAAGCAAAATAGTACATTTTTTGTGACTGAGGTTGTATAGTGAAAAAAGAAAAAACAACAAAAAATGATACATAAGGTTTAATAAAAAATAAAGAGGGTATTCTAATGAAGATACAGCAGTACTTTAGACCAACGAAAGCGATAATAGATTTACAAGCAATCGAACAAAACGTAACGAATTTGCAAAAGCATTTACAACCACATGTACAAATAATTGCAGTTGTGAAGGCGAATGCGTATGGACATGGTGATGTAGCAGTTGCGGAAGCGGCACTAAAAGCTGGGGCTACAATGTTAGCTGTAGCTACTCCAGACGAAGCGTTACATATTCGAGCTCACTTTAGTGAGCCAGATATTCTAGTACTAGGTGGATCACCAGTATCCTTTGCTCCGTATGCGGCACAACAGCGCATAACACTCACAGTATTTTCTAGTGAGTGGGTACACCAAGTAGATGAATGTATGACAAATGAAGAAAACTCTTTACGCCTACATATTAAGGTAGATAGTGGAATGGGTAGAATCGGTGTACGAACAGAAGAAGAGTTACTGAATCTTTATCAAGAGATTCATGCGTCGAATAATAGTGTGCTTGATGGCATTTTCACTCATTTTGCGACAGCTGATGATGAGGATACCGAGTATTTTGAAAAGCAAGTGCAATTGTTTGAACGATTTGTTTCGTCATTGCCTGAGAAGCCGCGCCTCGTACATGCGTCAAATACGGCAACTTCATTAATAAAAGATATACGTTTACAATTTGATGCGGTACGATATGGTATTTCAATGTATGGATTGTCTCCTTCGCCATATGTCGGAGGGATTTTACCATTTCCATTGAGTCCGGCATTTTCGTTAGAGAGTGAACTTATACATGTGAAACAACTAAAGGCTGGAGAGTCAGTTGGTTATGGAGCAGCATATACAGCACCGACAGATATGTGGGTCGGTACAATACCGATAGGTTATGCGGATGGTGTGATTCGTAAACTAGGTGGGCAAGAAGTTCTAATTGATGGACAAAGAATGCCGCTAATTGGACGAATTTGTATGGATCAATGTATGGTTGCCTTGCCCAAAACATATGCTATAGGTAAGAAAGTAACTTTAATTGGTCAACAAGGGCAAGAAGAAATTTCGGTGGATGAATGGGCAAATAGACTTCAAACAATTAATTATGAGATACCTTGCGTAATAACGGCCCGAGTACCTCGGATTTATATCTAAATAAGGCAGTAAATTTAACAAATCGACAGGATTTTTATAATTTTCATTCTAAGTTGTCAGATATTTCGTGTTTTCGAGTCTTTTCAACACTATCTTTCAATGTTAGAATGAGAAGTAATTAAAAGCGGATCGTTTTGTTGGAGGTGCTTGCTATGTATAAGAAAAAATTCGAAGAACAAACAGTTGTTGTTCAAGGTCCATTACTTCTAAAAACAAAGGAAGTATTGGAGGAGCAGTCTTTTGTGCGTATTTCATCACGCATTAATTTATGGCAAGACCAACCAAATCAAATACGGGAAGCTATGAAGAAAGGGTATGTTGAAATGTCTTCTATAAATCTGTCCATAGCAAGTGAATGCTTGTATGCAGAATATGAAGCACAACATACAGTGGAGCGTCTCGTTAGCGGGGGATGACACTTTGAATGTAAAACGTGGTGACGTTTTTTTTGCGGATTTATCACCTGTAGTCGGTTCTGAACAGGGTGGTACAAGACCTGTACTGATTATTCAAAATGATATTGGCAATAGATTTAGTCCAACTGTCATCATTGCAGCAATTACTGCACAAATTCAAAAAGCAAAATTACCGACGCACGTCGAAATCAATGCTGAAAAGTATGGTTTTGAACGAGATTCGGTTATTTTGCTCGAACAAGTGCGTACAATTGATAAGTCTAGACTGACAGATCGTATTACTCAGCTAGACAATGCATTGATGGAGAAGGTAGACGGAGCACTAATGATTAGCTTAGGGCTCGTTAAATTTTAAATATACATATGTACATGTACATAGCACACCGGAGATAGTTCGAATTCCGGTGTTTTTTTATTTTTAGCTATTACAAAATAGGTAATTTTAAAATTTATAGTGGCACTTATAGCTTTAAAATATTACTAAGTATTATAATTGAGCTAAAAGTTGTTCAATATACAAAACAGTAAAAAAATGCCTATTCTAAATTATAGATTTATTCTGTTTAGAAAGGTTTTATTGGAAGAGATAGAAAAACATGATCTTACAATAGTATCCCATTTACTAAATTAAGATATAGATGGTAGGAGAAGCTCCAAAAGAAATTGGGGGGAGAATAAGTGAACGAGATGTCTGTAGTTGAAATAATTACTGAATGGGATATAGTGGCGGCTCGACAGCTGGGGCGAAATGAAGCGAAGGTTCTCGGGTTTGGCACAGTTGACCAAGCTCGAATTACTACTGCAATTAGTGAGTTAGCTAGAAACATTTATTTATATGCAAATATTGGGATTATTGAAATAGGGCGAGTCGAGACGAAGGATGAGCGGAAAATTGTAGTCGTTGCATCGGATAAAGGTCCTGGCATTTCAGATATTCGTGAAATCATGGTGGGCAATTATATGAAGGCGGAAGGTTTAGGGGCTGGCTTGCTAGGTGTGAAGAGACTTATGGATACTATGGATGTTCAATCGGTTGTGGGAGAAGGTACGATAATACGTACAGAAAAATGGCTGCGTTAGGAAGTGGAGTTTTTGAGAGAATTAGAGCTTCAATATAAAAAGATTTTATCGGATTATGTTACAAATCAAACGGAAAGAACTTTGTATATTGGTCAAAACTTTACGCGACAATTAATCCAAAAAAATATTCCGCCAGAAGATGTTGTCAGTATGCATAAAAATGCTATGCAGACAATTTTTCCAGGGGCTAAAAGAGAATTATATGCTGCATGTGATTTTCTAATTGAAGTAATGGTCCATTATGGGATGGCCCATCGAGAGCATCAAAGTCTATTGCAAAAGCAAGAAGAACTTCAAATAGAAATGAATATCGCTGCTAATATTCAAAAAACGTTATTGAAAACAGAAGTCCCATCATTAAACGAAATCGACATTGGTATGCTATCGATTCCGGCGCGCAATATGAATGGGGATTATGTTCACTTTTTTGAGGATAAAGAAGACTACGTTAGTGTAGCTGTCACAGATGTGGTTGGAAAGGGGGTGCCAGCCGCGCTCTGTATGTCGATGGTGAAGTATGGGCTTGAAACATTAGAATATGCTTATAAAGATCCTTCACATGTATTAGAAGCTATTAATAGAGTGATTGAAAAGGGTATCGATGACAGCATGTTTGTATCCATGTTTTATGGACGCTACGATATTCAAAATAGCATTTTTTCATATGCATCAGCGGGGCATGAGCCGGCGTTGCATTATATTTCAAACGAAAATGTATTTTATGAACTAGAAGCGAAAGGTCTTCTTTTAGGTATATTACCTGAGGTGAAATATTCGCACTATGACATTACGCTTGAAGCAGGAGACATGGTAATCATGATGACTGATGGTGTGACGGAATTTAGAACAAATGATGAGTTGAATTCTCGTGAAGTTATTACATCATTGATTGCTAAACATAGGCATTTATCAGCGCAACAATTGTGTGTGTGTTTACATAAAGAGATAGAACGGTTACAAGATTTTAAATTGACAGATGATTTTACAGTTGTAATTATAAAAAAATAGGTTTTTTTTTAATGTAAACGGGAAATAAAAGATAGTGTAGTAGGTAAATAACGTGGAGGTGGCTTTCATGGATGTGGCTATACATTTTAAAGAAGAGGATGCAAAGCTTCTAGGTTTTGTAGAAGGGGAAATCGATACATTTACAGCTTCTGTATTACGAGATGAGTTGGATGCTATTAAGATTACGGAAGGTTTAGAAATATATTTAGATTTATCGAAAGTACATTATATGGATAGTACGGGATTAGGGATTTTTGTTGCTTTTTATAAAAGGGTTCTACGGGAAAAAGGCGAAGTGAAATTAATAGGCTTATCAAACCGTTTGCAAAGATTATTTGAAATTACAGGACTAAGTGAACTGATGGATATTGAAACTGATAAGAAGGTGGAATTAAGTAATGAAGGAATTTGATTACATTGAAATAAGAGTTCCTGCAAAGCCGCAATTTGTCAGTGTAATTCGATTAACAGTTTCAGGGTTAGCTAGTCGCATTGGTTTTAACTATGATG
The DNA here is from genome assembly GCF_044762775.1 of Lysinibacillus sp. NPDC096418. Taxonomy (NCBI): domain Bacteria; kingdom Bacillati; phylum Bacillota; class Bacilli; order Caryophanales; family Bacillaceae; genus Lysinibacillus; species Lysinibacillus sp. NPDC096418. The sequence goes on along the minus strand of NZ_JBIWEY010000027.1, from coordinate 5,095 downwards.
AGATTGAAGATTTAAAAATTGCAGCGAGTGAGGCAATCACTAATGTAGTTCATCATGCTTATAATGAGGGTGAAGCAGGCGAGGTTGTAATTGGCTGTGCGCTTTATAAAGAAAAGATAGAGATTATGATTGCAGATTATGGAAACAGTTTTAACTTTGAAGAGATTAAATCAAAAATCGGGCCATATCATCCAGAAGAAAGCATTGCTGGACTTCGTGAAGGTGGTTTAGGACTTTATTTAATGGAAACTTTAATGGATGAGGTGATGATTAATAACGATGGTGGCGTAACTGTTTTCATGACAAAGTATGCCGCTAGAGAGCAGGTGGGATAAAATGCCGAGAGAATCACTACCTAATTCTTCTCAAGATGAAGTTTTACAATGGATTGCCAACTATCAAGCGACTGAGGATGATAAGGCACAAACAAATTTAGTGGTTCATTATCGATATTTAGTTGAATCAATTGCTAGAAAATATGCGAGAGGTAAATCGAATTATGATGATATCGTTCAAGTAGGTATGCTTGGTTTATTAGGGGCCATTAGACGTTTCGACTCTGATTTTGGCCGAAGTTTTGAAGCGTTTGCTATTCCGACAATTGTGGGGGAAATTAAACGCTTCTTACGCGATAAAACATGGGATGTTCATGTTCCGAGGCGTATTAAAGAGTTAGGGCCACGTATTAAGGCAACTGTGGAAGCTTTGACTATTGAACTTCAGCGCTCACCAACGATTGATGAAATTGCAAAGCGATTAGAAGTAAAAGAAGAAGAAGTATTAGAAGCGATGGAAATGGGGCGCAGTTATCAAGCGTTGTCGATGGATCGTTCCATAGAGGCGGACTCTGATGGTAGTACGATAACGTTTTTTGATGTGCTTGGAAAAGATGACGAAGGCTTTGAAATGACTAATAAAAGATTGGTAGTCGCAGAAGCGTTTGAAGTTTTGAATGATCGTGAGAAGCAAATTATTCACCTTACATATATAGAACAACAGAGTCAAAAAGATGTTGGTGAACGATTGGGTATCTCCCAGATGCATGTATCTCGCCTGCAAAGAAAGGCAATTAAAAAATTACAAGCTGTCTTATTAGAAACTGATTACGTGTCCAGCTAAGGCTATTCAAAATATCCCACTATTATATTTGAGAAATGTAGGTTTTGAGTCTATCTTAAGTGGATAGGCTATTTTTTTGTACTGCAAATGAAATGTTTTGGAAGTAGAGTGGTAAAATAAAAAGAAAAAGGCAGTGATGATGGTGGAACAAAAACAAATGCTACAGTTAATCGCTAAGGATGTAGCTGTCAAACCAGGACAAGCAGAAGCAGTCATAAAATTACTAGATGAAGGGAATACGGTCCCGTTTATTGCACGTTACAGAAAAGAAGCTACAGGCTCACTCGATGAAGTGCAAATTAAAGCTGTAGAAGATCGCTATCACTACATACAACAGCTAGAACAACGTAAAGAAGAAGTTATTCGTCTTATAGGAGAGCAAGAAAAATTAACACCTGAATTAGAAAAGGCAATTCAAGTAGCTACTGTATTGCAACGAGTGGAGGATCTTTATCGACCATTTAAGCAAAAGCGACGTACAAAAGCGACAATCGCAAAAGAAAGAGGACTAGAGCCATTGGCAGACCTCCTATTAGAATATCGTAGCGATGCGTTAGAAACCTTTGCGAAAGATTATGTAGATACAAACAAAGGCGTAGAAACAGTAGAGGATGCTCTTGCAGGAGCTCGAGATATTTTAGCAGAGCGCTTTGCAGATGATGCGGGTGTTCGTGAAAAAATCCGAACGTTTTCTTGGAAAGAGGGCATTCTGGTTACTAGCGGTAAAAATGTAGAAGCTGATGAGAAAAACGTTTTTGAAATGTACTATGAGTATGAAGAGCCGGTAAATCGAATTGTGCCACACCGTATTTTAGCTGTAAACCGCGGGGAAAAAGAGGAGATTCTAAAAGTAGCTATACAAGTACCGATTGATCGTGTGCTAATGATCATGTGGAAAGAATGGATTCCAGCAACTGGTTCGTCACCTAGTATTGCAGAAGTGAAGTTGGCGATTGAAGATTCCTATAAACGATTGATCCAACCGTCGATTGAACGAGAACTTCGGAATGAACTAACGGAGAAAGCGGAAGCACAGGCGATTCATATTTTCTCGGAAAACTTACGTAATCTCCTATTACAACCACCGATGAAGGGGAAGTATGTATTAGGTGTAGATCCTGCCTACCGTACAGGATGTAAATTAGCGGTTGTAGATGAGACGGGGAAAATGTTAGAGGTAACCGCAATTTATCCGCATCCTCCAAAACCCGATGTGGCAAAATCAACATCAGTGGTGAAAGCAATTTTAGCAAAATATCCGATTAGTATAATTGCAATTGGTAATGGTACAGCCTCACGTGAAACGGAGCAATTCATTGCTGACGTATTGAACGATGTAGAAAATGATATTGCATACGTTATTGTCAATGAAGCGGGTGCCTCAGTTTACTCGGCGTCAGATGTTGCACGCGCGGAGTTTCCAGATTTACAAGTAGAGCAACGCAGTGCTGTATCAATTGCTCGTCGCTTGCAGGATCCGCTTTCTGAACTTGTGAAAATCGAACCAAAAGCAGTAGGTGTCGGCCAATACCAACACGATGTTTCTCAAAAGAAACTAACAGAGTCACTAACATTCATAGTAGAAACAGCTGTAAATCAAGTAGGGGTGGATGTAAATACTGCCTCATCTTCATTATTACAATACGTGTCAGGTCTCTCGAAAACAGTTGCTGAGAATATCGTAAAAGTACGTGAAGAGAATGGGCAGTTTACTACACGTACTCAGCTGAAAAAAATCCCACGCCTCGGTGCAAAAACTTATGAGCAAGCAATTGGCTTTTTGCGTGTACCTGAAGCAAAGAATCCATTTGATTCAACAGGTATTCACCCAGAAAGTTACGATCTTGCCGAGAAGATATTAGGAGCTGCGCATGTAACGAAAAAGGAAATAGGTACAGAAAAGGCGGAAGAGGCAATCGCGAAATTGGATATCCAAGCATTAAGTGATGCTACAGGCGTTGGTACCGTGACAATTCAAGATATTGTGGATACTTTGATGAAGCCTAGTCGCGACCCTCGTGATGCCTTCCCGCAGCCATTGTTGAAAACAGATGTACTAAAGATGGAAGACTTAAAAGTAGGGATGGAACTGCAAGGAACTGTGCGGAATGTTGTTGATTTCGGAGCATTCGTCGATATTGGTGTGAAACAAGACGGACTTGTGCATATTTCTAAACTACAGAAACGTCGTATTAAGCATCCGCTAGAAGTTGTAGCACTTGGTGATATTGTTACCGTTTGGGTGGAGCAAATCGAAGTTAACAAGGGGCGCATTTCCTTAACGATGCTTCCACCGAAAGATCAAACAATTTAAAAGTAATAATTTTGACCACATTGTCTATACTAGGCAGTGTGGTATTCTTGTTGTTAGAGGTGATTTTTATGAACAACGAGGAACTGCAACAGCTAGTGAGTCGCATTTCGTTAGAAAATTTTCATAAACCATTTTTACATCAAGCATATTTTAATCCAAGGTTGCGCTCGACAGGTGGTCGTTACTTATTACAGTCACATCATATAGAGGTTAACCCTAAAGCTTTTGAAATGTATGGCTTAGAGGAAGTAAAAGGGATAGTGCGACATGAGTTATGTCATTATCATCTTCATATAGAAGGAAAGGGTTATCAACACCGTGATAAGGATTTTAGAGATTTATTAAAAAAAGTGAATGCCCCACGCTTTTGTTCAACACTGCAAACGCCTAAAGTCAGGAACAAGAAGGAACGATTGCTTTATACATATAGATGCCTAAAATGTCAGCAATTATATGTCAGGAAAATTAGACTTAATATCAAGAAATACTGTTGTAGCAAGTGTTTAGGAGCTTTGGAATTAATGAAATAAAAAAAGTTTATAAAAAGGGTTGACGTTTGATGTGGTTATCCCTATAATAATAAAAGTCGACAAGATAAAGACGACAAAAACAAATTGAATTATTCCGAAGTAGCTCAGTTGGTAGTAGCACCTGACTGTTAATCAGGTTGTCGCAGGTTCGAGTCCTGCCTTCGGAGCCATGGCCCCTTGGTCAAGCGGTTAAGACACCGCCCTTTCACGGCGGTAACACGGGTTCGAATCCCGTAGGGGTCATTTCTTTTAAAAATATACAATATAAGGTCCCGTGGTGTAGCGGTTAACATGCCTGCCTGTCACGCAGGAGATCGCCGGTTCGATCCCGGTCGGGACCGCCATTTATTGGGGTATAGCCAAGCGGTAAGGCAACGGATTTTGATTCCGTCATGCCCTGGTTCGAATCCAGGTACCCCAGCCATTTTTCTTGTTTTGAGCCATTAGCTCAGTTGGTAGAGCATCTGACTTTTAATCAGAGGGTCGAAGGTTCGAGTCCTTCATGGCTCATCTCTTTATAAGAAAAGCTATTGACATTTTGATTTATCGTAGTATAATGAGAAAAGTTCTTAATTGAATGCGGTCGTGGCGGAATGGCAGACGCGCTAGGTTGAGGGCCTAGTGGGGGCAACCCCGTGGAGGTTCAAGTCCTCTCGGCCGCACCAAGTCATTTAACTAATTAATGCGCCCGTAGCTCAATTGGATAGAGCGTCTGACTACGGATCAGAAGGTTGTGGGTTCGACTCCTGCCGGGCGCGCCAAAATAACATTTTTTAAATTAACTTTATATCTGCGGGTGTAGTTTAATGGTAAAACCTCAGCCTTCCAAGCTGATGTCGTGAGTTCGATTCTCATCACCCGCTCCAAAAAAACTTAAAAAAAGATATTGACATTCAAAATCATACGAGTTATGATATAAGAGTTGTTAATAATGAACCTTGAAAACTGAACAAGCAAAACGTAATCAATAACGTTTTAAGTAACTAACAATTAAGTTAGTGAACGAAACATAAGTAATAAATAGATATCAACTTTTGGTTGATACGCTAGCAAAGCTAATGAGCTTTCAAACTACTTTTATGGAGAGTTTGATCCTGGCTCAGGACGAACGCTGGCGGCGTGCCTAATACAT
>NZ_JBIWEY010000026.1:0-65993 GCF_044762775.1 Lysinibacillus sp. NPDC096418 | reverse complement strand
CGCTGTCCGTCAGACTTCATGGAACCGCCGTATACGGATCCGTACGTACGGTGGTGTGAGAGGACGGGAGTTAGTCGCTCCCTCCTACTCGATTTATTATATATTTAATTCATTTACGACTTCAATAAGTGAATCAGAAGATGAAGAAACAAGCGCAGCCCCTTGAGAAAGCTCGGTAATTAAATGAGAGATTTCTGAAATGTCCTTTGCTGTATGAACATATTGTTGTTGGATACCAGCGACTGCGTCTGCGATATCATTAAACGATTTTGAAAGGCTTGCTTGTGTATCAACGCTATGTTGTATTTTTTGATCGACATTTGTTACAGAGCTGGCCATTGTTGTAATGTTTACTTCCGTCTCTTTAATAAGATGTGAAACATTTTGTACCGCATTTTTAGTTTCCTCTGCTAATTTACGAACTTCCTCTGCTACGACAGCGAAACCTTTCCCATGTTCACCAGCTCGTGCAGCTTCAATGGATGCATTCAATGCTAATAAGTTTGTTTGGTCGGCAATACTAGTGACAAGTCCGACGATTTCGGAAATTTTTTGCGAAGAAGAACGCAATTGATTCATTGTTACTTCAAGACCATTTACACTTTGTAAAATAATGCGCATTAGTTCATTTTGTTCTTGTAGATGATTTTGACCTCTTTTAGACTTTTCTTGTGTATCAGCAACGAAGTTTAAGCCTTGTTGTGTCGCCGTAGCAATATCATCTGTTTGAGCAGAGATTACTTGTAGTGATGAAGATGTTTCTTCACTAATCGCATTTAGCTCTTGGGCAGTACTTTGAATCGTTGTTACAAGGGCAAATTTAGTATTGTCAGCTACTGTGCGTATACGTTCTTCTTCCTTTTCGTAAGCTTCGATAACGAGTTGCTGCTCGAAGTTAATAATTTTTGAAAAAGAATTAATTGCATAAAGGGCATCTTCTTTAGAAATATCTAATGAATTCGCAAAGTTAGAAAACGTCGACATTAATGACTGGAACGATGCAATATACCATTTTGACTGCAACCCTATTCGGACATGTGTTTCAGCAATTGCTTGACGTTCTTGAATATAGTCCTTATTAATTTGACTTTCAAAAATATCACTTAGATGTTTATGTAAAGTAATTTTTAAACGATCGATTTGTGATGTTCTATGAATAATATCTAGTAGGCCTGGGCTTAGACTTATAGCGCTATAAAACTGATTAACCATTTCTGGAATTAAATCTTTTGCCAAAGGCTGAAGTTGTTTAATGATTGCTAAGTCTTCTGTCGTTAAATTTAACAATTGTAATTGCATTTGTAATTTAGGATAACTTGAAACATCTAATTGCACTTTATGTTTGTATGACTCGGGTGTTAATGTAATTGAGAAATTACTATTGTTCTGCTTTGTAAACCAACCCATTCTGTTTGCTCCATTCTGTTTGAATCTGAGTAAGTGTATATAGATTTAATAGTTTATATTGCAATTTTTGAATCTGTCGAAATATCTGTCATTTAATCTATTCTACTATCTTTTGAATTGTTTTTGGTTAATAATTTAACAAATTCCTATATTTTTATAGAGAGATAAAACTATTTTCATAAACAAACGATTGTATATTTTGGGTGTTATAATAAATAATAGAATTCAGTATAACCTGTTAAAGTGTTAAGAGAGGAGATGTCCTATGGAAAAGAAGCGCTTTAAATTTGTGATTCCTGTCATGGTGATCGTCGCTGTTTCAGCTATGTTTATGATAGATAAATATTATGCCGAAGTGCCAAGCTTAGATCGAATATTAATTACAATTGGGGCAACGTTACTATCAGGTGTGTTGGCATACTTTTTATTTCCACAACAAGGTGAAAATAAAGTGGACGACCATTGGCCCCGTTAAAATGTGAAAAAGCAGTCACAAAAATGTGGCTGCTTTTAATTATGGTTTAAACAATTTGAACCAGCCCTTGTATTTAAAGAACGAAAGCATGAATACACCTATAAGAATCATAACGCCTAATACGATAAAGTAGCTGTATTTGCCATGCAATTCGGGCATATTATCAAAGTTCATACCGTAGACACCTGCGATAAATGTCAGGGGTATGAAAATTGTCGAGACAATCGTTAAAGTCATCATAATGCCGTTCATACGGCTAGAACTCATTGCCATATAACTATCACGCATGTCGGCCGTAAGTTCGCGGTTTGATTCGACCATTTCTGTCAGCTTCACTAAATGATCGTGAATATCTCCAAAGTACGCACGTTCAGGTTTTTTTAGTGAAAAGCGATAAGAGCTGAGTACGCGATACAACAAATCTCGCATCGGTAAGATTGTGCGCCTTAAATGTAATAGATCACTGCGGAAATCGAATACATCCTGCATTGCGTTGACACTACTTTGATACGTCAGTGCATCCTCGAGTACATTCAAATGATCTTCAATTTTATAGACGAGCGGGAAGTAGCTGTCGACAATTTTATCGATAATTTGATACGTGAGGTAAACGGTACCTCGTTCCCAATACTTCGGTTGACTTTCTAAAAACTTTTGTACCTTTTTTATTTCAGAAGCTTCGTTTTTATGGAATGTCACAATAAATTTATCAGATACGAAAATATTTACTTCTTCAGCTTCGAGCGTATCTTCATTTAATTTATGGATGACAAAGAAATAGTAATCATCATAAAAATCTAGCTTCGGTCGTTGTAGGCGCATTAAACAGTCCTCAATAGCCAGTGGGTGAAAGTGGAAAAATGTATCGAGTAATAATTCCTCCTCAACTGTGGGATAATTAAAATCAACCCAGTACCATTCAAATTGATGATCTTTAATATTTTCAAGGGAGAATCCTTTTACGAGTTGCTGGTTTTTCGTGATGCCTATCGTATGTAACATTCAGCTCACCTCAATTTTGTTTATGGCAAATCCAACCTCCGAATAATGTTGTTGCAAAAAATCTTGATGGACTCGTAAATCCTGCTTCCTTTAGCAAAGTTAGAATATCCTCTTCACGCATAAAGGAAAGCGCACGAATGGACTGTTCCATGTCGCTTACTTGTGCTGAAGTTAGTTTTGTATGTTGTAGCCAATAAGCTCGCCATAAATCAAATTGTAGTTCTGTTTCAGCAGAACCTAGCTGTCCGTATTTAGATACGAGTACAAAAGGTGCGCCTGGGTTTAAATTTTGAGCAATCGTTTTTAATGTGGCAAGCTTTTCGTCATAGGTTTCGATAAAGTGAAGGACGAGTATACAGCTCGCAGCATCAAATTGAGTGACCGGTAACTCTGTTTCAAGCAAAGTTCCGTGTAGTAACGTAATGTTGTTTGGTAAAGGTTTTAAACGTTCCATTGCAAAGTGTAGCATTGCTTCAGCTGGGTCTATCCCAACAAAAGACCAAAGTGGTTTTTGTTCGGCTAGTAGTGAAATTTCATTACCACTGCCTGCACCCACTACTATAAATTTTGCTTCATCGGGAAGGGCTGATTGGAAAAAAGTTTGTGTTAAGCGCAGCATTGCATCATAACTTGGTAAGGTACGACGAATCCCTTTTTCGTATTCTGTCGCTAGTTCAGTGTTGAATTTCATCATCTATCACAAGCCTTTCCATAATTTTTTTGATAAAAACCGGATAAATTCGAAACTTTTTTGAGTATAGTACCGTAAACATTAGTATAAATAAAAACAATTTATAAAAAGGGACGGTTGATTTAATTGGAAACAAAATGGTCTAAAGTTATCATACATGCTAGTGCATTTTTTGCACCATTTCTAATACCTATTTTATTTTTTATTATTAGTCATGATGAAGAAGTAAAAAGTTTTTCTGTGCAAGCCTTGTTATTCCAAATCGTAATGTGGGTATTAATTGCGATTGCAGGAATTTTAAGCTTCATTTTAATTGGTTTACCATTCTTACTGATTTTCGGGCTTATGACTTTTATCGTACCAATCATCGGAATTGTGAAGGCCTTATCTGACGAACCATGGCGTTATCCAATTGTTGGTCGATGGGTATAATATGTATAGGCGCAAGTATATGCTAAGAGCATATACTTGCGTTTTTTTTATTGTTAAAGAGGGTAAAGTAAGTAAATAAGCTTTTCAACATTTCTATATGCGTATCAATTGCATTTATTTTCTAGCGTTTTGTATAATATAGTCAAAGATAGTCAAAGTCAATGACGTGAACGAGGTGGATTCTTAAAATGCGTAATATCTCAGACATCATAGAAGGTTATTTAAAACAAGTACTCGAATTAGGCGGAGAAGGGCATATTGAAATAAAGCGCAGTGAAATAGCTGAAAAGTTCCAATGTGTGCCTTCACAAATAAACTATGTTATTAATACACGATTTACAGCCGAGCGTGGTTATTTAGTGGAAAGTAAGCGTGGCGGTGGAGGATACATTCGAATTTTACGTGTCCGTGCAAACTCACAAATTGATTTGATTGATGAAGTGCTATATCAAATTGAAGGCGGTACATCGCAAACGAAGGCTGAAGATTTAGTTTATCGCTTAATTGACGAGCAGGTAATTTCAAAGCGAGAGGCGAAATTAATATTAGCGGCGGTAGATCGTTCGACGTTGGACTTACAATTACCGTTAAGAGATATCATACGTGCAAAAATTATGCGTGCGATGTTGACGACGATTAAATACGAGAAGCAAAAGTAAAGAGGTGATGGAGATGATTTGCGAACATTGCAAGCAGCGAAATGCTACTGTAACCGTAACACAAGTTCAGAATGGTCAAAAAGTTGAGCATCATTATTGTGACGTCTGCGCATCGCAATTTCATCCATTTCATGCAGAGTTTAAGCAAGAACCAGTATCGATTCAGCAATTATTATCCAATTGGTTCGGCTCTCCGACATGGCAGCAAAAAGTAGACGAAAAGCAGCAAACACAACCTCAGATACAGACATGTTCACAATGTGGATTTACGTATAAACAATTTTTAAAAGAAGGAAAATTTGGATGTTCTAATTGTTACGATACGTTTGAAGAGCATTTACCAAAGCTTTTTAATCGTATTCAAGCAGGGGCACAGCATATTGGCAAAATGCCAGGATCAAGAAGTAATATTTTTGTCTTAAAAAAACAAATTGAAGATATTCGTAAACGTATGAAAGTAGCCGTTGATGAAGAACAATTTGAAGAAGCGGCAAAACTTCGTGATGAAGCAAGGGAAATTGAAAAACAGCTACAACTTGAAGGGGGTGATGTGTCGTGACAATCGAACGCTTTTTAGAGCGTGCAACACCTGATTGGATGCATGTAGAAGATAGCTATTCAGATATTGTCATTAGTACTAGAATTCGTCTAGCACGCAATTTAGATGGTTATCGTTTTCCTCTAGCATTTTCAGAAGACGAAGCGTTACAAGTCGAGCAAGCTGTGACACATGCCATTCAAGATAGTACAAAGTTGGAGGAAATCTTCTCTTATTTTTCCATCAAGGATTTATCGCATTTACAACGCCAAATACTTGTGGAGAAACATTTGATAAGTCCACAGTTAGCAAGTAAAGAAGTAGTAGGATCAGTTTTATTATCGTCAGATGAATCAATAAGCATAATGGTGAACGAAGAGGATCATTTACGCATTCAATGTATGACGGCAAGCTTTCAATTGCAAAAGGCATATGAGCAGGCAAATAAAGTGGATAGAGCTTTAGAAGTTGCTTTGCCATATGCTTTCCGAAATGATTTTGGATATTTAACAAGCTGTCCTACAAATATAGGAACGGGGCTGCGGGCGTCTGTGATGATGCATCTCCCAGCTCTAACGCTAACAGGTCAAATGAATCAAATCATAAATGCGATGACGCGATTAGGAATGACGGTTAGAGGAATTTATGGTGAAGGTAGCGAAAACTTAGGGAATGTTTACCAAGTGTCAAATCAGATTACACTAGGGAAAACAGAGGATGACATATTAGCTGATATTCAAAGTGTCGCTGAAAAAATTATTCAAAAAGAACGACAAGCGAGAAGCAAGCTAATGGATAAGGCAGGGCTTGCATTAGAGGATCGTATTTATCGTGCCTTAGGGACTTTAACAAATGCACGGATATTGACGAGTGAAGAAGCTGCCACATGCTTATCTAATGTTCGATTAGGCATTGATCTGCAATTAATAAACCATGTAACAGCGGCTACAATGAATGAATGTATTGTTAGTATGCAACCAGGTTTTTTACAACATTATGCAGGTGAAACATTGCAACCTACCGAGCGTGATCGAGTGCGAGCGAAGATGCTCCGCGAGACATTATCAGAAGAAAAATTGAGTAAGTCTATGATAAGGGGAAAGGGAGAGGATTCATATGATGTTTAATCGGTTTACACAACGTGCACAAAAGGTATTACAACTTGCGCAAGAAGAAGCTATTCGTTGGAAACACGAATCAATTGGAACTGAGCATATTTTATTAGGGCTTATTCGTGAAGGTGGCGGTATTGCAGCGAAAGCTTTAGAAGCTATCGACATTAGCCCACAAATGATTGAAGCAGGTATTGAAGAATTAGTAGGTAAAGGTAAAGAGGATGTTGGTCCGATTGTTCATTATACACCACGAGCAAAAAAAGTAATTGAGCTATCAGTAGATGAGTCACGTAAACTAGGTCATTCATATATTGGTACAGAACATTTATTATTAGCGTTAATTCGCGAGGGTGAGGGCATCGCAGCACGTGTATTAAATAATGCAGGTGTAGGACTAAATAAAGCGCGTCAACAAGTATTATTACTACTAGGTAATAACGATAGTTCACAAAGTGGGCAACAGGCTACTCAAGCTGCCAATACACCGACACTGGATAGTCTAGCACGTGATTTAACGCAAATTGCACGCGAAGGTACTCTAGATCCAGTTATTGGACGTAGCAAGGAAATTACACGTGTTATCGAAGTGCTATCACGTCGTACAAAAAATAACCCTGTATTAATTGGTGAACCTGGTGTAGGTAAAACAGCTATCGCTGAAGGTTTAGCGCAACAAATCATCAACAACGAAGTGCCAGAAATCCTACGTGATAAACGAGTGATGACCCTGGATATGGGGACGGTTGTTGCTGGTACGAAATATCGTGGTGAGTTTGAGGACCGTCTGAAAAAAGTAATGGACGAAATTCGTCAAGCTGGAAACGTTATTTTATTCATCGATGAGCTGCATACATTAATTGGTGCAGGTGGTGCAGAAGGTGCGATTGACGCTTCAAATATTTTAAAACCGTCTTTAGCACGTGGTGAACTGCAATGTATCGGTGCAACTACATTGGATGAATATCGAAAATACATCGAAAAAGATGCGGCTTTAGAGCGCCGTTTCCAACCAATCCAAGTCGATGAACCGACTGTTGAAGAAGCTATTCAAATCATTCATGGTTTACGTGATCGCTATGAAGCACATCACCGTGTGAAAATTACAGATGAAGCTATCGAAGCAGCTGCGAAAATGGGAGATCGTTATATTTCAGACCGCTTCTTGCCGGATAAAGCAATCGATTTAATCGACGAAGCAGGTTCAAAAGTACGCTTACGTTCATTTGCTACACCACCAAACTTAAAAGCACTTGAAGATAAACTAGAGAATATTCGCTCTGAGAAAAATGCATCTGTTTCAAGTCAGGAATTTGAAAAAGCTGCTTCTCTTAGAGATACAGAACAAAAGTTAAAAGATGAAATTGAAGCAACGCGCAAAATGTGGAAAGAAGAACAAGGTAAAGCTGAATCTAAAGTGACAGTTGATGATGTCGCAGCGGTAGTGTCGATGTGGACTGGAATTCCAGTATCGAAAATTGCACACGAAGAATCAGCAAAGTTATTACAACTTGAAGAAGAATTACACAAACGTGTCGTAGGTCAAGATGAAGCGGTAGTTGCAATTTCTCGTGCAATTCGTCGTGCAAGAGCGGGCTTAAAAGATCCAAAACGTCCAATCGGTTCATTCATATTCTTAGGTCCTACTGGTGTTGGTAAAACTGAACTTGCTCGTGCATTAGCGGAGGTTATGTTCGGAGACGAGGATGCGATGATTCGCGTCGATATGTCTGAATACATGGAAAAGCATTCGACTTCACGTTTAGTCGGTTCACCTCCTGGTTATGTAGGATTTGATGATGGTGGTCAACTAACAGAGAAAGTTCGACGTAAGCCATATTCAGTTGTATTACTTGATGAAATTGAAAAGGCCCACCCAGATGTTTTCAATATCTTGCTACAAGTACTTGAAGATGGTCGATTAACAGACTCTAAAGGTCGTGTAGTAGATTTCCGCAATACGGTTGTTATTATGACTTCAAACGTTGGTGCGGATGCATTGAAATACCAAAAAAACCTGGGCTTCAATATTGGTGGCGTAGATTCTAAGCATAAAGATATGAAGGGTACAATGCTTGAGGAATTGAAAAAAGCATTCCGCCCAGAATTCTTAAACCGTATCGATGAAATGATTGTATTCCATTCGTTAGAAAAGGGTCACTTAAAGGAAATCGTTGCAATGATGGCGAGTGCTTTAACAAAACGTCTAAAAGAACAAGACATTTCTTTAGAATTGACAGATGCTGCGCTTGAGAAAATCGCAGATGAAGGCTATGATCCGCAATACGGTGCACGCCCAATCCGTCGCGCATTACAAAAACAAGTAGAAGACCGTCTATCGGAAGAACTGCTTAAAGGTAATGTTGAGAAGGGGAACAATGTTGTCATTGATTTTATAAATGATGAATTTGTTGTGAATAAAAAAGAGCAAGTAACGCTTTCAAAATAATTAAAAAAGACAGCTTGGCCTTTGAGCCTCGCTGTCTTTTTTAATGTGGAACAGTATCAACTTGCCATACAGTTGAATCGGGATATTGCGTCATTAAAAAACGTTTTTCAACTGTTCCTGGTATTTTGTAAACAATATAAGCCTCTGTAAGAGAAACGTATTCAACTGTTCGAAATGCGGCGAAACTGAAAAATAAGTACCATTTCTCATGTTGCAATAATTGTTTCCGAACGTCCTCTGAGGATAGGCGTGTTACGATAGACGTATGCTCTTTTAATAGAGAAAAAAGATAATAGTCAAAATAAGCTTCTGGACCATAATTGGTATTTGCCGTTACCTGTAAGAGATCACCCATCTCTGTGATAAGTGAGGGTGTCGAATAAAGTGAATGATTGCTGTCACTTGGAATTGTACCGACTACTTTACCAAAAATGAAACGTGGATCTGCAATGTATGCGATTTGTGGTGTATTTGGTGTCGGGAAGCGATTAATCATGAAGTATTGATAATTCTTTAATAGTTGTTTTGAAACATTACGTAAAATATTCCCTTGCTCGTTATAGGTTGTCAGTAAATCGGAATGCCAAAGTTCGCCGTTAATAAAAATTTGGTTGTCTGTAATTTCAACAGTATCTCCAGGTAATCCTACTAAAGTGTAGTAAGTGTTGTTAACTTGTTGTACGTTTTCACCAATGATACGAACAATAGAACCCTTTGTGTAAAAAGCATCTAGATTATCAAGGTCTGGCATTCGTTCAATTACGGATTGATGAGTGCTGTGCTTATTTGGAAGAGTGAATGTATCTGCTTCTACGTATTGCAGTGATGTTAGGTGTGTTAGTTCTGGTAGTTCAGCAAGAACATTTGTATCAATGTTTGAAAGCTGATAGTTTTTATAAATTGTAGAGATATCCATATTATTAACAACAGATGAGGTTAAGGGCTCCGCTACATTAGTTGTACTTGGTTGTTGTTTTTCACCAGATGTGAAAAGCAATAGAGCACAAACGGCTATACTAGCTACGCTAATAATTGGCATATGCCATCCTTTTTTTGTTTTTTTATTAGTAGTAAGCTTATTATGTACTTTCACTTTTACTCGGTTTTCGTACTCTGTTGTGTCGTTCATCATGGCATCTAACTTATCTTTTAGATGATTCATTCGTAGGTACCTCCTAAATCAGATTCTTCCATAAATTGTTTAAGGTGATGTTTTGCACGGCGGAGTCTTGTTTTGACCGTGTTTTCATTTAATTTTAAGAACGAGGCAATCTCGTTAATGGATTGTTCGTCGTAATAGAAAAGTATTAAGGGCTCGCGGTATTTAATGGGTAGTTTAAAAATGGCCTTGTGTAAGGAAAGGTGCTCTTCTTGTTGTTGTAAGGTAGTATCTATTCCTTTGATGCTTGAGAATAGATTACTAACCAGTATGTTTCTTTTATGTTGCCAAGAACGTAAGTAATCTTTAGATTTATTGGCGGTCATAACAGTTAAATATGTTTTTAGTGATGCACGTCCTTCAAACTGTCGTGCTTGCAGAAAGTGTTTGATGAAAACTTCTTGGACGATATCTTCAGCTGTATCCCAATTCTTCACGTATAAATAAGCAATGCGAAGTAGGTGTTTGCTATGCTCGTCCATTATTTTGTCGAAGTCATGCAAGTCAGATTCAATCCTTTCCTTCTCTAATAGTTGATGAAATTGTACTGTATAGACGGAAAAATTGTTAAATAGTTTCAAAATTATTCTAGAATTTTTCAATGGATTAAATGCGATTGCTTTAGAGGAAATAAGTAGGTGGATTTTTATTTTTCATGTACAATAATAAGAACAGATATTCGAGGAGACGAACATATGGCGAAGAAAAAAACGAAGTTTGTATGCTCAGGCTGTGGCTATGAGTCAGCTAAATGGATGGGAAGATGTCCAGGCTGTGGTGAGTGGAACAAGATGGTGGAAGAAGTAGAGATGGTAGCGAAAGGACCACGTGGGGCATTCCAGCATTCAGCAACTGTTACACAAAAAGCATTGCCAATTATGCAAATAGAAGCGGCAGAGGAACCACGAGTTGCAACAGAGATGGGCGAATTGAACCGCGTGTTAGGTGGGGGTATTGTGCCGGGCTCTCTTGTGTTAATCGGTGGAGATCCAGGTATCGGGAAATCGACTTTGTTATTACAAGTATCAGCGCTGCTTTCAAATAAAGGACATCGTGTGTTATATATTTCTGGGGAAGAATCAATCCGTCAAACGAAGCTACGTGCTGAACGTTTAGGAGTAATGTCGCAAGAACTTTATATTTATTCAGAAACGAATTTAGAGTTTTTAAATCAAACAATCGAGGATGTAAAACCAAAGTTTGTTATTGTGGACTCCATTCAAACTGTTTTCCATCCGGAGGTGACAAGTGCGCCGGGCAGTGTATCACAAGTGCGCGAATGTACAGCAGAACTTATGCGTATTGCTAAAACAAAAGGGATTGCAATTTTCTTAGTTGGTCACGTGACGAAGGAAGGACAAATTGCTGGCCCGCGAATTTTAGAACATATGGTAGATACAGTTTTATATTTTGAAGGAGAACGCCATCATAATCATCGTATTTTACGTAGTCAGAAAAACCGTTTTGGCTCGACAAATGAAATTGCAATTTTTGAGATGCTACAAGGTGGTCTGAAGGAAGTATTAAATCCATCTGAGCTATTTTTACAGGAGCGTTCACAAGGAGCGGCAGGCTCAACAATTGTCGCATCGATGGAGGGGACACGACCGATTCTAGTAGAAATTCAATCCCTAGTTACGCCGACTAGCTTTAATTATCCAAAGCGAATGGCGACGGGGGTAGATCAAAACCGTGTGCAATTGCTAATGGCTGTGTTAGAAAAAAGGATGGGTCTCATGTTACAAGCACAAGATGCGTATATTAAAGTAGCGGGTGGTGTAAAACTAGACGAGCCAGCAATCGATCTTGCGGTATTAACGAGCATTGTCTCGAGTTTCAAAGATCAGGCAGTACGTGCTACGGACTGTTTTGTAGGGGAAGTAGGGTTAACAGGAGAAGTGCGTAGGGTTTCACGCATTGAACAGCGAGTGATTGAAGCGGCAAAGCTAGGGTTTAAGCGTGTATTTATTCCGTCTTCTAACATTGGCGGCTGGGATTTCCCACAAGGTATTGAGGTTGTTGGTGTCGAGACAATTAAAGATGCGTTAAATATGAGTTTTCGCGATTAATAAAAAGAGGTGTCGCCGTAATGGCAACACCTCTTTTGCATCACTTATGAACGGCTTGTGTAGAATGCCCTTTTTGTATACTTTCTTTTGTAATTAAGCCAAATGGTTTGCCGAGTGGCAGGAATTCAAAGCCGAAGTGTTTATTTAATACATTTGCTCCTGCACCGTAAAATGATAATAAGGCAATAGCTAACTCAGCATAAGCAGCTAGTAAATGCATGCCATGTTCCATAATGCCAAACGAGCTTAATGCTAATCCAATGAATAATAAATTAATTAAAAAGAAAATAGAGAATAATACTTTGTTTGTTTCTAGAGCTCCAACCGTCATAAATACCGTGAAGATTAAGTAGCCTAAATAAACAACGCCTAATTGACGTATGTCCGCACTAGCCTGGAGCGTTTCTCCAAATAAACCTGCCTGTACAAACCAAGTCATTGCAACACCCATCCAAAATAACCCGTATGCCCCGAAAGCAGTTGTGCCAAATGTGTTGTTATGCTTCGCGTCTAAAACAGAAGCATAAAATTGTGCAATACCACCTAAGAAAATTGCCCAGGGAATAACCAATCCTAATCCTTCTGTCCAACCAAGCTTTTGAGTTGAAGCAATAAATGTAACAATTGCTAGTCCGAATAATCCTATAGCTGATGGATCTGCTGTAGTCATTTTCACATGATGCGTTTGAGTCATGATGTTTCTCCTATCTAATGATATAATTTTTCTCGAATAAGTAGAGTTTATACTATCTCCTAGTTAGTAACTATAGTGTGTTATTTTTTGACTAGAATTACGAGATGGATGAGGGGGAAATATGCATATTTAACACATTTCTCGCTACGTTCATTCAAGGGAATTAGTGAGGAAATCGAAGATAATAGAAACAAAATATCTTAAGGGTGCATAATACCTTATAAATTTGTAATGGGCTTGTGAAGCGAATTTCTAGGGAAGCTATTGTATAATAAACTCTATACTTAGGAGGTGAAAGTTTATGAAAAAGTTTATTCAAATTGCCTTTTTATTGATTGGAGGAGCTTTAGGTCTCGTCTTCTTACCGCCATTATACGAATTACTTCATTTATCATCTAATCCATGGCTTGATAATCCTTATGTATCAGTAGCTTTAGGGGCACTTTTATTGTTCACATTATCATTTGCCGTTTCGGATTATTTTGTAAAGCTTATAAGCTGGTTGGAAGAAGTTCTTTTTAAAGTCCCAGTAGGTGATTTACTATTTGGTACACTTGGCTTGATCATTGGATTGATTGTGGCGTATTTCTTTGGATTTGCGATTGAAAGTATTCAGCTATCATTCCTTACGAGCATCACAAAAGTTGTACCAATTATAATGTCGTTTGTTTTAGGTTATTTGGGCTTCCGTGTAGGCTTTAAAAAGCGTGATGAGTTATTACAGCTATTTACACTACGTGGTAGTGCTAAGAAAAAAATTAATGAGTCAATTGAAGTTCAAGGAAGTTATAAGCTGCTAGACACAAGCGTCATAATAGACGGGCGTATAGCGGATATTTCCCAAACAGGATTTATCGAAGGTGCACTAGTCGTACCGCAGTTCGTGCTAACGGAACTACAGCACATTGCTGATTCTTCAGATACGTTAAAACGTACGAGGGGACGACGTGGCTTAGATATTCTAAAAAAGCTACAGGATGAACGGATGACAAAGGTTGAAATTACCGAGGAAGATTTCGAAGATGTGCAAGAAGTTGATTTAAAACTTGTACGCCTAGCGAAAAAAATGGGCAATGATACGCAAATCGTTACGAATGACTTTAACTTAAATAAAGTATGTGAGTTACATCAGGTAAAAGTATTGAACATTAATGATTTAGCAAATGCAGTTAAACCTGTCGTTATTCCTGGTGAAGATATGCAGATTGTTGTTATTAAAGAGGGTAAAGAGCACAACCAAGGTGTTGCTTACTTGGACGATGGCACGATGATTGTTGTAGAAGGTGGTCGGGGTTATATCGGACAGGCAATTACAGTTACTGTAACGAGCGTTCTCCAAACATCTGCAGGTCGAATGATTTTTGCGAAGCCAAAAGGGGATTGATGTTATCTGAGTATACAGTTGCTGCGTAAAAACGAAGGGTTAGCAGCATTCACATCATGTCGAATTTGATATAGGAAGTGAATAGATTGCAATATGAAGTAGTGCTACCTGCTGCTGGAAGCGGGAAACGTATGGGTGCAGGGCAAAATAAATTGTTTTTGAAGTTATTAGAAAAACCGATTTTAATTCACACACTCGAAGTGTTTGAGCAGGATCATAACTGCACAGGTATTTGGCTTGCCGTAAAGCCAGAGGAGCGTGGATTTATCCAGGAATTGCTTGCGAATTATGGTATTTCAAAGGTGAAGGGCTTACCGGATGGGGGTGCTGAGCGTCAGCATTCTGTCCATTCTTGCATGAAGGAGATGGATCAGGTCGCTATTGTGCTTGTGCATGATGCGGCGCGTCCATTTATCACGCATGATATTATTGCAAATCTTGTACAAAGTGCGCATGATAATGGAGCTGCAATTGCAGGTGTTCGTGCAAAGGATACGATGAAAAAGGTACGTGATGGTGTCATTGAGGAAACGGTTGATCGTGAAAACTTGTGGATGATTCAAACGCCACAAGCTTTCCGATTTGATTTAATTGCTCATGCAGAGGATGTCGCAGAAAAGGTAGGCTTCCTTGGCACAGATGAGGCAATGTTAGTTGAGCGTCTTGGTCATACAGTACATATCGTGGAAAGTAGCTATGAAAATGTTAAAATGACTACTAAAGAGGACTTAGTGTTTGGTGAAGCGATTTTACACAAGCGCAAGTTAGGAGGAAATAAATAATGTTTCGAGTAGGACAAGGGTTTGATGTACATGCTTTTGAAGAGGGGCGTCCATTAATTATAGGGGGCATTACAATCCCGCATGAGAAGGGCCTAGTAGGCCACTCTGATGCAGACGTACTATTACACACAGTAACAGATGCGGCACTTGGTGCAATCGGTGAGGGTGATATTGGCCGTCACTTCCCGGATACAGATCCAGCATTCAAAGATGCGGATTCGGCAAAGCTACTTCAGCATATTTGGAAAATCGTTGAGGATCGCGGCTACGTACTTGGTAACGTAGATTGCACAATTATGGCACAACGTCCGAAAATGGCACCTTATATTGAGCAAATGCAAAAACGGATTGCAGAATTACTAAATGCAGAACCCTCACAAGTAAATGTCAAAGCAACAACAACTGAGAAATTAGGCTTTACAGGTCGTGAGGAAGGGATTGCGTCGATGGCGACAATTCTATTGATTAAGAAGTAAAGCGGATTATCGCCGCTTTTAATTCTTATAACGGAGTGGTAAAATGAACAAAGTCGACTGTGAGCAGTCAAGCCTCTGGCAGATGTCACAGATTTCGTAAGGAATTGACTCGATTAGTTTCGAGCCCGAAATCTGGACGCAAATACGCCGAGGCGTATTTGATTATGAACAAAAATTAGGAGGCTTTTACTTATGACGAAAGAAGTTCGCGTTCGTTATGCGCCATCTCCAACAGGTTTCTTACATATTGGTGGGGCACGTACAGCGTTATTCAACTATTTATATGCAAGACATCATAATGGTAAATTTATTGTACGTATTGAAGATACAGATATCGAGCGTAATGTAGAAGGCGGAGAAGCATCTCAGCTAGATAACTTAAGATGGTTAGGTATTGATTATGATGAATCGATTGATATTGGTGGACCATATGCCCCTTATCGACAAATGGAACGTTTAGATATTTATAAAGAGCATGCTGAACAATTATTAGAAAAAGGTTTAGCTTATAAATGTTTCTGTTCATCAGAAAAATTAGAAGCATCTCGTGAAGAACAAAAAGCAGGTGGTGTTGCGGCTCCAACTTATGATGGCACTTGTCGTCATTTATCTGCTGAAGAAGTAGCGGCAAAAGAGGCAGCTGGTGAAGCATTCACAATACGTATGCGTGTACCTGAAAATATCACATATGAATTTGAAGATTTAGTACGTGGACACGTATCATTTGAATCGAAAGATGTGGGTGACTGGGTACTTGTTAAGGCAAATGGTATTCCAACGTACAACTATGCTGTAGTATTAGACGATCATTTCATGGAGATTTCACACGTGTTCCGTGGTGAAGAACATTTATCAAATACACCAAAACAAATGATGATTTTTGATGCGTTTGGCTGGGAACACCCAAGATATGGTCATATGACATTGATCATTAATGAAAATCGAAAAAAATTATCAAAACGTGATGAGTCAATTATCCAATTTGTAACGCAATATAAAGAACTTGGCTACCTACCAGAAGCAATGTTTAACTTCTTTGCTTTACTGGGCTGGTCTCCAGAAGGTGAAGAAGAGATCTTCTCGAAAGAACAGTTCATCGAAATGTTCGATGAAAAACGTCTTTCTAAATCACCATCTATGTTTGATAAACAAAAGCTTACTTGGATGAATAACCAATACATTAAAAAATTATCGCTAGAAGATGTTGTGGCATTAGCATTACCTCATTTACAAAAAGCTGGTTTACTACCTGAAGAATTATCAGTAGAGCAACATGCTTGGGCGACGGATTTAATCGCGCTATACCACGAGCAAATGAGTTTTGGTGCAGAAATTGTGGAACTTTCGAGCCTATTCTTCAACGATCATATTGAATATGATGAAGCAGCGAATGCAGTATTAGCTGAGGAACAAGTACCTGAAGTAATGGCGGCGTTTAAAACGCAACTTGAGGCTTTAGAAGAATTAACACCGGATGCTGTGAAAGCAGCTATTAAAGCTGTTCAAAAAGAAACAGGTCATAAAGGTAAAGGTTTATTCATGCCTATCCGTGTTGTAACTACAGGAGAAACGCACGGCCCTGAATTACCAAATGCTATTTGTCTAATCGGTAAAGAAAAAACAATTGCTCGTGTAGAGAAATACGCAAAATAATAGAAAATTATTGACAATTTGTACTTTCGTTGTAAAATGAATTTACATTGAGAAAGCGTTGAAAAGGAGAAGTACGTGGCACATGCTCTAAAAGAGAGGACCATCGCCGGCTGAAAGTGGTCTGAGCCTAGGTAAAACGGAAATGCACCTTTGAGCATAAAGCTGAAACATTTAGTAGGCTTTGTCGGTTAATCCCCGTTATAGGATGTTTGAGTGGAAGGTATCGTATTATGCCTTCAATCAGAGTGGAACCGCGCAACTATAGCGCCTCTGTTATTTCTTTAAGTAGAAATGGCTGAGGCGCTTTTTATTTTCAAAAAAACAATAAATGTAGCGGATTATACCAACGCATATCATGACAAAAAAAGGGGGATTTACTTGTGTTTAAAAGAATGAAAGAAGATGTCGCGACAATTTTTGAAAATGACCCAGCCGCGCGTAGTGTGCTTGAAGTTGTATTAACGTATTCAGGGTTACATGCTACGTGGGCGCATCGTATTGCACACTGGTTCTTTAAAAAACGTTTTTATTTTATTGCACGTGTGATTTCGCAGGTGAGTCGTTTCTTCACAGGTATTGAAATTCACCCGGGTGCCAAAATTGGTCGCCGCTTCTTTATTGACCATGGTATGGGTGTAGTCATCGGTGAAACATGTGAAATCGGCGATAATGTCACATTATATCAAGGTGTTACGTTAGGTGGTACAGGGAAAGAAAAAGGGAAACGTCACCCAACGTTAGAGGATAATGTACTTGTGGCAACTGGTGCAAAGGTGCTTGGTTCGATTACAATTGGTGAGAATAGTAAAATTGGGGCTGGTTCGGTTGTGCTAAAAGAAGTACCACCTAATTCTACGGTAGTTGGAATTCCTGGGAAAATCGTTATGAAAGATGGTGTTCGTTTAGAGAAAAAATTAGACCATCAAAATATCCCTGACCCTGTTGAAGAGCGTTGTCAAGGTTTCGAGAAACAGATTGCAGCCTTGCAAGAAGAAATCGGACACTTACAGAAGGAGAGAGAAAAGCAGTGAGTATACAAATTTTTAACACATTAACGAGACAAAAAGAAGCGTTTGTGCCCTTAGAAGAAGGTAAGGTAAAAATGTATGTGTGTGGTCCGACTGTATATAACTATATTCATATCGGGAATTCACGACCTGTCATTGTCTACGATACAGTACGTCGTTACCTGCAATACAAAGGTTTTGACGTCAAATTTGTATCAAATTTTACGGATGTGGACGATAAAATCATTAAAGCTGCAAACGAGTTAGGTGAGGAAGTTCATGAGTTGACAGAGCGTTTTATCGCCGCTTATTTTGAAGATGTTACGGCTCTAGGATGCAAAAAAGCAGATGCGCATCCACGCGTTACAGAGCATATGGATGATATTATTGAATTTATTAAAGTTCTAATCGATAAAGGTTATGCATATGAATCTGCAGGCGATGTATATTACCGTACACGTAAATTTGACGGCTACGGAAAATTATCACACCAAGCAGTAGATGATTTGAAGATTGGCGCTCGTATTGAAGCGGGTGAGAAAAAAGACGATGCACTGGATTTTGCCTTATGGAAAGCGGTGAAGCCTGGTGAGATTTACTGGGCGAGCCCTTGGGGTAATGGTCGTCCTGGTTGGCATATTGAGTGCTCGGTCATGGCGCGCGAGCATTTAGGTGATACAATTGATATTCATGCAGGTGGTCAAGATTTAACATTCCCACACCATGAAAATGAAATTGCCCAATCAGAGGCGCATAACGATAAAACGTTCGCACGTTATTGGATGCACAACGGTTATATTAATATCGATAATGAAAAAATGTCAAAATCTCTTGGGAATTTTGTACTTGTGAACGACATTCGCAAACAAATTGACCCACAAGTGTTACGTTTCTTTATGCTATCAGTTCATTATCGTAACCCAATTAACTTTGCGAAGGACTTAGTGGATGCGGCGGCAGCGGGCTTGGAACGCATTCGCACTGCTTATAATAACGTGAAACATCGTCTAACAGCAACAACGAGTCTAGGTGATCATACCGAAGAGTGGTTAGAAAAAATTGCTGTACAAAAAGCGCAATTTGAAGAAGCGATGGATGATGATTTTAATACAGCAAATGCAGTTTCAGTGCTGTTTGAACTTGCACGTATTGCGAACATTTACTTAAACGGAACGAATACAGATGAGAAAGTATTAACGGCATTTGTAGGAACTTTCGAAGTGCTTGGTGATGTCTTAGGTATTGAATTTGCAAAAGAAGATGAATTGTTAGATGAGGAAATAGAAGCGCTTTTACAGGAGCGTGTAGATGCGCGTAAAAACCGTGATTTCGCTCGTTCTGATGAAATCCGTGACCATTTGCAAGCGCAAGGTATCATTTTAGAAGATACACGCCAAGGCACTAGATGGAAACGAGGGTAAGTGATTTGGATAAACTCCGAAATGAAGATGTAAAACAACTAAATGCTTTAGCGCTTGCTTATATGGGTGATGCGGTTTTAGAACAAAAAGTACGTGAGTATTTACTACGTGCTGGGCGTGTAAAACCGAATACGCTGCATAAAGAAGCGACACACTATGTATCAGCGAAAGCACAGTCTATGATTGTGCATCGTATGATGGATGAGAATTTTCTAACAGAGGAAGAGTTGGCTGTGTTCCGTCGTGGACGCAATGCCAAATCTGGCTCTGTTCCTAAAAATACGGATGTTAGAACGTACCGCAATAGCTCGGGCTTCGAGGCGGTACTTGGAAGTCTGTATTTACTAAATGAGCTTGAGCGTGTATATGAAATTATTGCATATGCTATTCAGATAATCGAGGAATCAAAAGGAGTGTCAAAATAATGGTAGAACAGAATGGTGAAATTATTGCCGGTAAAAACCCAGTGTTAGAAGCGCTTCGTTCAGGCCGCGATATGAATAAAGTATGGATTGCAGAAGGTGTAAAAAAATCAGGTGTCAACGAACTACTTGATCTAGCGCGTGAACGCGGTATTATTGTACAATTTGTTCCGAAAAAAAAGGTCGATCAGCTTTCAGATGCCAATCATCAAGGAATTGTTGCCTCTGTTGCAGCATATAGTTATGCAGAGATAGATGATTTATTCGCAGTAGCGCAAAAAAAACAAGAGGATCCGTTCTTTTTAATTTTAGATGAACTTGAAGACCCTCATAACCTAGGTTCTATTATGCGAACTGCAGATGCGATTGGGGCACACGGCATTATTATTCCAAAGCGCCGTTCTGTCAGTTTGACAGCTGTTGTAGCGAAAGCCTCAACAGGTGCAATTGAACATGTACCTGTTGTGCGCGTTAATAATTTGGCGCAAGTTGTCGATGAATTAAAAGAGCGTGGTGTTTGGATTGCGGGTACAGATGCAAAAGGATCAGCCGATTACCGTAAAATGGACGCAACATTACCACTAGCTATTATTATTGGTAGCGAAGGTAAGGGGATGAGCCGTCTGTTAAAAGAAAAGTGTGATTTCCTCTATCACTTACCAATGGTTGGGCATGTGAATTCGTTGAATGCTTCTGTGGCTGCCGCCCTCTTAATGTACGAAGTGTATCGTAAACGTCAAGAAGCGATCAAATAAGTATGAAGAACATTTTGCTTGTTGATGGCTATAATATGATTGGCGCTTGGAATGAGCTACGTCCGCTGCGTGATTCGAACTTTGAGGACGCGCGTAAACGGTTAATTGAGCTTATGGCTGAGTATAAAGCGGCGATGGGATGGCGTGTCATCGTCGTATTTGATGCACATCTCGCGCCGGGAGTAGAGCAATCTTATATAGAAAATGGTGTAGAAATTATTTATACACGAAAAAATGAGACAGCAGATGAGCGGATTGAAAAGATGACGCATGATTTAAAAAGTAGACAGGTACAAATACATGTAGCAACTTCTGATATGGCAGAGCAAAGTGTGATTTTTGGTAATGGTGCTCTGCGCAAATCAGCAAGAGAACTAGAAATTGATATGGGTATTATTCAACATAAAATTTCGCATGATGTAAAACGAAAACAAGATAGTAAGCCCCCGTCCAGGATTGAGTTAAAGCCAGATGTAGCGATTGCCTTTGAAAAGTGGCGTCGTGATTTAAAGTGAATGATTGACGCATATTTTCCAATTCCGTTATACTGTTCCTAATTATCTGTCGTAGCTGAGGTGATACCATGTTTAAAAATAGTAATGTACGAGCGATACAAGATTTTGAACGATTCAATGATGAAGAACTTATTGAAATGGTGCATCAAGGTAATACAGATGCCTTAGATTTTTTAATTACGAAATATCGCTTGTTGGTTAGAGCAAAAGCAAGGTCGTACTTTTTAATTGGTGCTGATAAGGAAGATATAGTGCAAGAGGGCATGATTGGATTGTATAAAGCGATACGTGACTTTAAAGGGGACAAGCTATCGTCTTTTCGTGCGTTTGCAGAGCTGTGTATTACAAGACAAATTATTACGGCGATTAAGACTGCGACAAGGCAAAAGCATATTCCATTGAATTCATATGTTTCTTTAGATAAGCCAATTTTTGATGAAGAATCCGACCGTACACTTATGGATGTATTAACAGGGGCCATTATGGATGATCCCGAAGAGTTAATGATTCATAGAGAAGAATTTGGTTATTTAGAAGAAAAAATGAGTGAAATTTTAAGCGAACTTGAATTGCAGGTGTTGGC
The DNA here is from genome assembly GCF_044762775.1 of Lysinibacillus sp. NPDC096418. NCBI lineage: Bacteria > Bacillati > Bacillota > Bacilli > Caryophanales > Bacillaceae > Lysinibacillus > Lysinibacillus sp. NPDC096418. The sequence goes on along the minus strand of NZ_JBIWEY010000026.1, from coordinate 44,308 downwards.
GCTCTATCTAGATGGACAATCTTACCATGAGATTTCAGAAGAATTAAATCGTCATGTGAAATCAATTGATAATGCTTTACAGCGAGTAAAGAGGAAATTAGAGCGTCACTTGGTGTTTGAGGAAATGTCTTAAGCAGTGTTGGCGCTTGTTGACATCGAGAATTTTAGGTGTTAGTCTTTAAAGGACAAACTGCCGAAAAGGTGATTAAATGGCAAAGAAAGTCGCGCTAAGTTGTGAGAAATGTGGCTCGAGAAATTACACACTTCCAGCAAAGGAAGGATCAACTGTACGCCTCGAATTAAAGAAATTTTGCTCACACTGCAATGAACATACAGTGCACAAACAAACGTTATAAATGATTTGTAAATAGAACAGAGATGATTTATTCGGAGGTTAGGCTAGAATGGGAAAGATTAAAAACTTTTTCAGCGATGTAATGTCAGAAATGCGCAAAACAAGCTGGCCAAAAAGTAAAGAACTGACGAAATATACAGTGGTTGTTATTTCAACTGTAGTAATCATGGCTTTATTTTTTGTGTTAGTAGATTTAGGTATTTCGAAATTATTCCGTTGGTATTTAGAGCTGTAATTTAATGAAATGAATGTTAATACTTTTGAAAATAGCCCGTCCATTCTAATAACGGGTTTTTTCGTTTGTTTTATAACGGAAATAGCTGTAAAATATTTTCATTATGATGAGCATCCTACCTTTTAGTAACGTGAATGAAACGTGTTTATTGATGACTGTCCGTTTTGTAGTGGAGAGTCGTTGAGTTTCCTTTCTCGACTATTGGTGAAGGCTATGTTTTTTGTGTAGAAATCCGTGAAAAAGTTAAGATATATATAATTTTGCATATCGATGATGATTTTCACTTTTAATTGTAAGGGAGGGACGGACGAGTAGTCCTATTTATTATGGAGAAAAATTGGTATGTTGTTCATACGTATTCAGGGTATGAGAACCGTGTAAAAGCAAACCTAGAGAAACGTGTTGAGACAATGGGGATGCAAGATAAAATCTTCCGTGTTATCGTTCCAGAACACGAAGAAACAGAAATGAAAGATGGAAAAAAACGTACAATGATGCGTAAAGTTTTCCCTGGTTATGTATTAGTAGAACTAATCATGACAGATGACTCTTGGTATGTTGTGCGTAACACACCGGGTGTAACTGGGTTTATCGGTTCGTCAGGTGGCGGTGCAAAACCTACGCCTCTATTACCTGAAGAAGCGGATCGTTTGTTACAGCAAATGGGCATGACTGAAAAAGTTTATGAGATGGATATTACTGTAGGTGAAGTAGTAGAGGTATTAGAAGGACCATTTGCACACTTCCAAGGACGTGTTGACGAGATTGACACAGAAAAAGGAAAATTGAAAGTAACGGTTGATATGTTCGGTCGCGAAACGAAAATGGAACTAGATTTCGAACAAATCAAAAAACTATAAAAAGATTACTACTTGCCTAACGAAATTAAAAGTGGTATCATTTCATAGGTCAGACCGTCATACTTTTATTTGGCGTCTACAATGATAATTTTAATGTTATCGGCAATTAGCTGACAGACAGATATTGAGTGGGAGGGGCAACCCAATTACCACATCACGGACTTAAGGAGGTGTGTCTCGTGGCTAAAAAAGTTATTAAAGTTGTAAAACTTCAAATTCCTGCTGGTAAAGCAAACCCAGCACCACCGGTTGGTCCTGCATTAGGTCAAGCGGGTGTGAACATCATGGGATTCTGTAAAGAATTCAATGCGCGTACTGCTGATCAAGCTGGTCTTATTATTCCGGTTGAAATTTCAGTATTTGAGGACCGTTCATTCACTTTCATTACGAAAACTCCACCTGCAGCAGTATTACTTAAAGTAGCAGCTGGTATCCAATCTGGATCTGGTGAACCAAACCGTAATAAAGTTGCAACGGTTAAACGTGATAAAGTTCGCGAAATCGCTGAACAAAAAATGCCAGACCTTAACGCTGCTTCAGTTGAAGCTGCTATGTTAATGGTTGAAGGTACTGCACGAAGCATGGGTATTGTTATCGAAGACTAATCCCATTTACTTGATGATGTATTTGTTTTTTGGAAGGTTGCGGAGTTTCTTTGTGAACGCGCAACCTTTATTCGTGGGAGGTAAAATCCGCTATAACCACAATCAAGGAGGAATTTTATAATGGCTAAAAAAGGTAAAAAACTGCAAGATGCAGCAAAATTAATCGACCGTAACTTAGTATACGGTGCACAAGAAGCAATCGAACTTGCTCAAAAAACTAGCACAGTAAACTTCGACGCTACTGTAGAAGTTGCTTTCCGTTTAGGAATCGATACTCGTAAGAACGACCAACAAATCCGTGGAGCAGTAGTACTTCCAAACGGTACTGGTAAAACTCAACGCGTATTAGTATTCGCTAAAGGTGAAAAACTTAAAGAAGCTGAAGCAGCTGGTGCTGATTATGTAGGCGATGCAGAGTACATCCAAAAAATCCAACAAGGTTGGTTTGACTTCGATGTAATCGTAGCAACTCCTGACATGATGGGTGAAGTTGGTAAACTTGGTCGCGTATTAGGACCTAAAGGTTTAATGCCAAACCCTAAAACTGGAACAGTTACTTTCGATGTTACTAAAGCTATCGAAGAGATCAAAGCTGGTAAAGTTGAATACCGTGCTGACAAAGCTGGTATCATCCACGCTCCAATTGGTAAAGTTTCATTCTCTACAGAAAAACTTGTAGAAAACTTCTTAACTGTATTTGACGTTGTTCAAAAAGCAAAACCTGCTGCAGCTAAAGGTACTTACATGAAATCTGTGAATGTTACATCTACAATGGGTCCGGCTGTAAAAATCGATGCTTCTAGCGTAGTAGTAAAATAATATCTTCGATATTTATTCAATCTTTGCTTTTGAGCACGGATGAATAATATTTGATATATAACGGTTGACAGCAATCCGTATCTTTGGTAAGATGGATGCTGTTGTGAATCATCCATTTGTACCGTAGACAGTAGGAGTGACTTGTCACTTAATGATCCTACCGAGGACATCGGAATTCGGATTCTTATTTTAAAGATGATGACTTTCAGCCTCTGTGTCTATATGACCCAGAGGCTTTTCTTTTGTCGGTATAAATGACCCATTCTAATAGGAGGTGTCATCATGAACAAAGCAATCGAAAACAAACAATCACAAGTACAAGAAATCACTGAAAAATTCCAAAATGCTGCTTCTGTAGTAGTTGTGGATTATCGTGGTCTTAATGTTGCACAAGTGACTGAACTTCGTAAGCAACTTCGTGAAGCTGGCGTTGAGTTCAAAGTTTACAAAAACACTTTAACTCGTCGTGCTGCTGAAGCTGCAGGCGTTGAAGGAATCAACGAAGTATTAACTGGTCCTAACGCAGTTGCGTTCTCAACAGAAGATGTTGTAGCTCCTGCTAAAATCATCAACGAGTTCGCTAAGAAAAACGAAGCTTTAGAAATTAAAGCTGGTATTATCGAAGGTACAATCGCATCTGTTGAAGATGTTAAAGCACTTGCAGAACTTCCATCACGCGAAGGTCTTCTTTCAATGCTTTTATCTGTACTTCAAGCTCCAGTGCGCAACTTCGCTCTTGCAACAAAAGCTGTTGCAGAACAAAAAGAAGAACAAGGCGCGTAATTACTTACGTAGCATAACTTCTGCGGCTTGACCGCAAAAAAACAAAAACAATTATCCAATTAGGAGGAAATTATAATGAACAAAGAGCAAATCTTAGAAGCTATCAAAGCTATGACAGTTCTAGAATTAAACGATTTAGTAAAAGCTATCGAAGAAGAATTCGGTGTAACAGCTGCTGCTCCAGTAGCAGTAGTTGCTGGCGGTGCTGCTGCAGCTGAAGAAAAAACTGAATTTGATGTAGTATTAGCTTCTGCTGGTGCAGAAAAAATCAAAGTAATCAAAGCAGTGCGTGAAATCACTGGTTTAGGTCTTAAAGAAGCTAAAGAAGTTGTAGACAACGCTCCTAAAGCTCTTAAAGAAGGCGTTTCTAAAGATGAAGCTGAAGGCATCAAAGCTAAACTTGAAGAAGTTGGCGCATCTGTAGAAGTTAAGTAATTTCTAATTACTTTTATACAAAGGGAAGCTCGTCATTTGTGGCGAGCTTTTTCTTCATTTAAGATAGGGAAGTAAACTTATTTCTGTATCGAGACTTAGGCGTTGCCATGCGTGCAGTTGTTTTTCTTCTTCGGGAAGGTTTGGGGAAGAGAGCCTTAACATACGTTTAGCGTGGATGTATGCTTTAGTTCTTTTCTATATGAGGAGGCGTAAAGGGTGTCAGAACATTATTATTCAAGCAAGCCTCAAACTGAGAGTAAGCCACGTCATTGGACATTCAAGTTGCTTGGGCATACGTTTTCATTTGAAACAGATGCAGGTGTATTTAGTAAAAGCGAAGTAGATTTTGGATCCCGTGTGTTAATTGATACGTTTGAAATGCCTGAAGTTGAAGGTGCGATTTTTGATGTGGGTTGTGGCTATGGACCGATTGGTTTGTCAATTGCCAAAGCAAATCCAGAACGTACTGTTTTTATGATGGATATTAATGAACGAGCGGTTGCACTTTCGCAAAAAAATGCGCAAGTGAACGGTGTTCAAAATGTACGAATATTTGTTAGTGATGGACTATCGAGTGTTGATGATGAAGCGAACGCTGCTGCTATTTTAACCAATCCGCCAATTCGGGCGGGGAAGGAAACAATTTTCCGTTTCTATGATGGCGCATATGAGAAGTTAGTGGCATCGGGAGAGTTATGGGTTGTTATTCAGAAAAAGCAAGGTGCTCCATCAACGGTAAGTTACTTAGAAGAAAAATTTTCAGAAGTCGATGTTGTAGAAAAGAAAAAAGGGTACTGGATAGTACGTGCGAAAAAATAAATGAAATATGTATAAAATATTGACTTGACAAATCGGCTATGATAATATGATACAATGCAAAAATATTATTTTGAGGTCGTATGCCCTTTTGTATATGAATGTTTTTAGTTGGGTATACTTGCCAAGATAAGTTTAGTTAACCGAAAATGAGATCTTTTTGAAGACTCGTTTTCTTTTTGTCTTTCGGAATCATACACTATTTGTGTGGTTTTGCAAAGACCTAATATCGCTTTATTGAGGGGTGAATGAGTTGACAGGTCAACTAGTTCAGTACGGACAACACCGCCAGCGTAGAAGCTTTGCGCGTATTAAAGAGGTGCTTGAGCTTCCAAATCTGATTGAGATTCAAACGGCGTCTTACGAGTGGTTCCTTGAAGAAGGTTTACGTGAAATGTTCCGTGACATTTCGCCGATCGAGGACTTTACAGGTAATCTTTCATTAGAATTCATCGATTATACGTTAGGTGATCCTAAGTATGATGTAGATGAGTGTAAAGAGCGAGATGTAACTTACGCAGCTCCATTACGCGTGAAAGTACGTCTTCATAACAAAGAAACTGACGAAGTGAAAGAACAAGATGTATTCATGGGTGACTTCCCATTAATGACTGAAACAGGAACGTTCATCATCAACGGTGCTGAGCGCGTTATCGTTTCACAATTAGTTCGTTCACCAAGTGTGTATTTCCATGATAAAACTGACAAGAACGGTAAAAAAGGCTTCGGTGCGACAGTAATTCCGAACCGTGGTGCTTGGTTAGAATATGAAACTGACGCGAAGGATGTCGTGTATGTACGTATTGACCGTACACGTAAATTACCAGTAACAGTGTTACTACGCGCTTTAGGTTTCGGTTCAGACCAAGAAATTATCGATATTATCGGTGACAATGAATATTTACGTAATACGTTAGAAAAAGATAACTCTGAAAGCACTGAGAAAGCACTTTTAGAAATCTATGAACGTTTACGTCCAGGTGAGCCACCAACAGTTGAAAGTGCGAAGAGTTTATTATATTCTCGTTTCTTTGATGCGAAACGCTATGATTTAGCGAATGTTGGTCGCTACAAAATGAATAAAAAGCTTCATATTAAAAACCGTTTATTCAACCAAACGATTGCAGAAACGCTTGTAGATCCAGAGACAGGCGAAATTTTAGTAGAAAAAGACACAGTTCTTGATCGTCGTACACTAGACAGAATCTTACCTTACCTAGAGGATACTTCTAAAGGTATTGGTTTCCGCACTTTATCACAAGTTGGTGGTGTACTTGAAGATGATGTAACAATCCAATCTATTAAAATCTATGCACCAAAAGATGAAGCACAAAAAGAAATTAATGTAATCAGTAATGCTTACATTGATGAAGAAGTGAAAAACATTACACCTGCTGACGTTTTATCATCAGTAAGTTACTTCTTCAATCTACTTTACCAAGTAGGAGCAACAGATGACATTGACCACTTAGGTAACCGTCGTCTGCGTTCTGTTGGTGAGTTATTACAAAATCAATTCCGTATCGGTTTATCTCGTATGGAACGTGTAGTGCGTGAACGTATGTCTATTAACGACACAGCTTCTATCGTGCCACAACAATTGATTAACATTCGTCCTGTAATTGCTTCAATTAAAGAGTTCTTCGGTAGCTCTCAATTATCTCAATTCATGGACCAAACAAACCCATTAGCTGAATTGACGCATAAACGTCGTCTATCTGCATTAGGACCTGGTGGTTTAACGCGTGAGCGTGCTGGTTTCGAAGTACGTGACGTTCACTATTCTCACTACGGTCGTATGTGTCCGATTGAAACGCCAGAGGGTCCGAACATCGGTTTAATTAACTCATTATCTTCATTTGCAAAAGTAAATAAATTTGGTTTCATCGAGACACCTTATCGTCGTATCGATCATGAAACTGGTAAAGTTACAGACCAAATTGATTATTTAACAGCTGATGAAGAAGATAACTACTACGTAGCACAAGCGAACTCACTATTAAATCCAGATGGTACATTTACGAAGGATGTAATCGTAGGTCGTTTCCGTGGAGATAATACTGTGTTCAACAAATCGCAAATTGACTACATGGATGTATCTCCTAAACAGGTAGTATCTGCTGCGACAGCTTGTATTCCGTTCTTAGAAAACGATGACTCTAACCGTGCACTTATGGGTGCCAACATGCAACGTCAAGCGGTTCCTCTTTTAAATCCAGAAGCACCATTCGTTGGTACTGGTATGGAACACGTAGATGCGCGTGACTCAGGTGCAGCAGTTATAGCGAAATACGATGGTATCGTAGAGCATGTTGAAGCACGCTCTATCCACGTTCGCCGCATTGAAACTGTTGATGGTAAAGAAGTTAAAGGCGATTTAACGAAATATAAGTTACAGAAATTTATTCGTTCAAACCAAGGTACTTCATACAACCAACGCCCGCTTGTGAATGTTGGCGAACGTGTAAAACCTCGTGATATTTTAGCAGACGGTCCTTCTATGGAACGTGGTGAGCTTGCACTTGGTCGTAACGTACTTGTTGCATTCATGACTTGGGATGGCTATAACTATGAAGATGCTGTAATCATGAGCGAACGCCTTGTAAAAGACGATGTATATACATCTGTTCATATCGAAGAATATGAATCTGAGTCTCGTGATACGAAATTAGGACCTGAAGAAATTACGCGTGATATTCCAAACGTTGGGGAAGATGCACTTCGTAACTTAGACGAACGCGGTATTATCCGTATCGGTGCGGAAGTACGTGACGGTGATATTCTTGTTGGTAAAGTTACGCCTAAAGGGGTTACGGAACTAACAGCTGAAGAACGCCTGTTACACGCAATCTTCGGTGAAAAAGCCCGTGAAGTTCGCGATACATCATTACGTGTGCCTCATGGTGCAGGTGGTATAGTGCTTGATGTTAAAGTATTCAACCGTGAAGATGGCGATGAATTACCACCAGGTGTTAACCAATTAGTTCGTGCTTATATTGTCCAAAAACGTAAAATTCGCGTTGGGGACAAAATGGCCGGACGACATGGTAACAAAGGTGTTATCTCTCGTATTTTACCGGAAGAGGATATGCCATACATGCCAGATGGTACTCCTGTTGATATCATGTTAAATCCACTTGGCGTACCTTCTCGTATGAATATCGGACAAGTTTTAGAGCTACACTTAGGTATGGCTTCTCGTTATTTAGGTATTCATATGGCAACACCAGTATTCGATGGTGCCAATGAAGAAGACGTTTGGGAGACAATGGAAGAAGCAGGGATGAACCGTGACGGTAAAACAATCCTGTATGATGGACGTTCAGGTGAGCCATTCGATAACCGTGTATCAGTTGGGATCATGTACATGATCAAACTTGCCCACATGGTTGACGATAAACTTCATGCACGTTCAACTGGTCCTTACTCACTTGTTACACAACAACCACTGGGCGGTAAAGCACAGTTCGGTGGACAACGTTTCGGTGAGATGGAAGTATGGGCACTTGAAGCATATGGTGCTGCATACACTCTTCAAGAAATCTTAACAGTAAAATCCGATGACGTGGTAGGTCGTGTGAAAACATACGAAGCCATCGTTAAAGGTGAAAGTGTACCAGAGCCAGGCGTTCCAGAATCATTCAAAGTATTGATTAAAGAACTTCAATCTCTAGGTATGGATGTAAAAATGTTAACAATCAATGATGAAGAAGTAGAGCTTCGTGATTTAGACGAAGAAGAAGATCTTCAGCCAGCTGATGCTCTTAACATTGCACCAAATGTAGATAAAGAAGAAGAGCCAGTAGAGTCATTTGAATAATTAATTTCAAATCAGTCGGGCAGGATTTAATGCCCTGTCCGACTTTTTCTTTTTTAATGAATAACTATTTTAATCTTTTGTCAAAGAAGTACATTTTTTGCAAACGATTGTCGAGCTGCGTAAAAGAGTCTTTTTAAAGACCTATACTAAAGGGAGGTAGGCTCCTTGATAGACGTTAATGAATTTGAATATATGAAAATTGGTTTAGCTTCTCCAGACAAGATTCGCTCTTGGTCTTATGGTGAAGTCAAAAAACCTGAAACAATCAACTACCGTACACTAAAACCAGAAAAAGATGGTTTATTCTGTGAACGTATTTTCGGTCCAACAAAAGACTGGGAATGTCACTGTGGTAAATACAAACGCGTACGCTATAAAGGTGTAGTTTGTGACCGTTGTGGCGTTGAAGTAACACGCGCGAAAGTTCGTCGTGAACGTATGGGTCACATCGAATTAGCAGCACCAGTTTCTCATATCTGGTACTTCAAAGGTATTCCTAGCCGTATGGGTCTTATCCTAGATATGTCTCCACGTGCTTTAGAAGAAGTTATTTACTTTGCTTCTTATGTTGTTATCGAACCAGGTGCAACGAATTTAGAAAGCAAACAACTTCTTTCAGAAAAAGAATACCGCGCATACCGTGAAAAGTTCGGTACTGGCTTTGAAGCAGCTATGGGTGCAGAAGCGATTAAAAAGCTTCTTAGCAAAATTGATCTTGAAGATGAAACACACTCTTTAAAAGAAGAGTTAAAAACTGCACAAGGTCAACGTCGTACTCGTGCGATTAAACGTCTTGAAGTTGTAGAATCATTCCGTAACTCAGGCAATATGCCAGAGTGGATGATTTTAGATGTATTACCGGTAATTCCACCAGAGCTTCGTCCAATGGTGCAATTAGATGGTGGTCGTTTTGCAACATCTGACTTAAACGATCTATACCGTCGTGTTATTAACCGTAACAACCGTTTAAAACGTTTATTAGACCTTGGGGCTCCAAGCATCATCGTACAAAACGAAAAACGTATGTTACAAGAAGCTGTAGATGCTTTAATCGATAATGGTCGTCGTGGTCGTCCAGTAACTGGTCCTGGTAACCGTCCTTTAAAATCACTTTCACATATGCTGAAAGGTAAACAAGGTCGATTCCGTCAAAACTTGCTTGGTAAACGTGTTGACTACTCTGGTCGTTCGGTTATCGTAGTAGGTCCAAACTTAAAAATGTATCAATGTGGTCTGCCGAAAGAAATGGCTATCGAACTATTTAAACCTTTCGTTATGAAAGAGTTAGTAGAACGTGGTCTTGCACATAACATTAAATCGGCTAAACGTAAAATTGAGCGTTTAAACAACGATGTATGGGACGTTTTAGAAGACGTTATCCGTGAGCATCCGGTATTACTTAACCGTGCACCGACGCTTCACCGTCTTGGTATCCAAGCATTCGAACCAACATTAGTTGAAGGTCGTGCAATTCGTCTCCACCCATTAGTGTGTACAGCTTATAACGCTGACTTCGATGGTGACCAAATGGCGGTTCACGTACCACTATCAGCAGAAGCGCAAGCTGAAGCACGATTACTAATGCTTGCTGCACAAAACATCCTGAACCCGAAAGATGGTAAACCGGTAGTAACACCATCTCAAGATATGGTATTAGGTAACTATTACCTAACACTTGAGCGTGAAGGTGTTCGCGGTGAAGGTACAATCTTCTACGGTCCAAATGAAGTGTTAATCGCTTACCAAACAGGTCATGTTCACCTGCATACACGTATTGCGATTAAAGCAGGTTCGTTACAAAACGAAACATTTACTGAAGAACAAAATAACAAATTCTTATTAACAACTGTTGGTAAAGTAATCTTTAACGAAATCTTGCCAGAATCATTCCCGTACATTAACGAGCCGACTGATTTCAATTTAGAGCAAGAAACACCAGCGAAATACTTTGTTAATTTAACAATTGATGAAGAAACATTAAAAGAACTTGAAGCTGATGCAGCTTACAATGACCTTGATGAGAAAGAAAAAGTAGAGGCACAACGTTCAGCTGTCCTTCGCAAATACTTTGCATCAGCGCCAGTTGTAAACCCATTCCGCAAAAAGTTCTTAGGGAACATCATTGCTGAAGTATTCAAACGTTTCCATATTACTGAAACGTCTAAAATGCTTGACCGCATGAAAAACCTAGGTTTTAAATATTCAACTAAAGCTGGTATCACTGTTGGTGTATCTGACATCGTGGTATTACCGGATAAAGGTGAAATCTTAGAAATAGCACAAGACAAAGTAGATAAAGTTCAAGCGCAATTCCGTCGTGGTTTCATCACAGAAGAAGAGCGTTATGATCGTGTTATCTCAAGTTGGAGTGTTGCAAAAGATGAGATCCAAGCAAAACTGATGAAATCTCTTGAGAAAACCAACCCAATCTTCATGATGAGTGATTCTGGTGCCCGTGGTAACGCGTCCAACTTTACTCAGCTTGCGGGTATGCGTGGTCTGATGGCCAACCCGGCTGGTCGTATCATTGAACTTCCTATCAAATCTTCATTCCGTGAAGGTTTAACAGTATTGGAATACTTCATCTCTACCCATGGTGCTCGTAAAGGTCTTGCCGATACAGCTCTTAAAACTGCCGATTCAGGTTACTTAACACGTCGTCTTGTTGACGTAGCACAAGATGTTATCGTACGTGAAGATGATTGTGGAACAGACCGCGGTTTAACAATTGGTGCGTTATTGGAAGGTTCTGAAGTAATTGAACAGTTAGACGAACGTATCATTGGTCGTCATACGAAGAAGACAATTTACCATCCAGAAACAGGCAAAGTAATTTTGGCGAAAGATGGATTAATCGACCAAGATATCGCTCGTACGATTATAGAGTTAGGCTTTGAAGAAGTAACAATCCGTTCGGCATTTACATGTAATACAAAACATGGCGTATGTAAAAAATGTTACGGCATGAACTTAGCAACAGGTGAAGAGGTTGAAGTTGGAGAAGCAGTAGGTATTATTGCGGCTCAATCAATCGGTGAACCAGGTACACAATTAACAATGCGTACATTCCATACAGGTGGGGTTGCTGGGGATGATATTACACAAGGTCTTCCACGTATCCAAGAGATCTTTGAAGCACGTAATCCTAAAGGTCAATCAGTTATTTCTGATATCGCAGGTACTGTTTCAGACATCACTGAAATCCGTGAAGGACTAAAAGAAATTACAATTGAAGGTGAAGTAGAAACGCGTAAATACCCAGCACCTTACAACGCTCGTCTGAAAGTACAAGAAGGCGACTTTGTAGAGCGTGGTCAAGTATTAACAGAAGGTTCTATTGATCCAAAACAATTATTAAAAGTAAAAGACGTTTCAACAGTTCAAGAGTACCTGTTAAAAGAAGTACAAAAAGTATACCGTATGCAAGGGGTAGAAATTGGAGATAAACATATCGAGGTAATGGTCCGCCAAATGCTCCGTAAAGTACGTGTAATTGAAGCTGGGGATACAGAATTATTACCAGGTTCATTACTAGATATCCACCAATTCTCAGAAGCAAATGCAGATGCCGTATTAAATGGCAAAAACCCTGCAACTTGCCGTCCTGTTATTCTTGGTATTACAAAAGCTTCTCTTGAAACAGAATCATTCTTATCAGCTGCATCATTCCAAGAAACAACTCGTGTGTTAACGGATGCTGCTATTAAAGGTAAACGTGATGAACTTCTTGGTCTGAAGGAAAACGTAATTATCGGTAAACTTGTTCCAGCAGGTACTGGTATGCAACGTTATCGTCAAATCCGTATTGAAAAAGATGAGCTTGATTTAGAAGAAACAGTTTCTGCTGAATAGTCATCAAAATAAGTGCCAAAGGGTCGATTACCGAATCGTCCCTTTGGACTTTTTTAAGATATTGGTTGACAGTCGAATTCTATAATGATAATATATTGAAGGTTGATAGTTAACTGTCTATCCTTTGGAGGATATATATATATGTCCTATGAAGAAGAAAAATAGGCTGGTCAAGCAATCAAAAGGTACAAAGCAAGCAGTAAAAGCAATGCGAGCTGGTTCAGTGAAAGAGCTTTTTATGGCACTTAATGCAGACAATTGGGTAATTGATTTGGCCATTACTTTCGCGAGAGAAATCGATATACCAGTTATTCTTGTTAAGTTATCAAAAAGAGTTTGGCAATGCCTGTGGGATCCACGTTGGCACTGCAGTCGTTGCAATTGCTGTACAGTAGTTTTTGTGTATAAAACACAAAGACTTTGTTTTTACCCAAAAAATGAACCACCTGGATGTGTGGTATTAACAAGGAATAAATGAAGGGAGGAAATACCGATGCCTACAATTAACCAATTAGTACGTAAGCCTCGTCAATCTAAAATCACGAAATCAAAATCACCAGCGTTAAACAAAGGATATAACTCATTTAAAAAATCTTTAACTGATGTTAAATCTCCACAAAAACGTGGTGTTTGTACTCGTGTAGGTACAATGACACCTCGTAAACCAAACTCAGCGTTACGTAAATACGCTCGTGTACGTTTAACTAACCAAATCGAGGTTACAGCTTATATCCCAGGTGAAGGCCACAACTTACAAGAGCACAGCGTTGTTCTTATCCGTGGCGGACGCGTAAAAGACTTAGCGGGTGTTCGTTACCATATCGTACGTGGAGCTCTTGATACAGCTGGTGTAAACGGTCGTTTACAATCACGTTCTAAATACGGAACAAAACGCCCTAAAGAAAAAAAATAATTTAACATTATATAGCATTGCTTAATAATGAGCCTTAGGTAGTTGTTGAGAATTTCAAATCTAGCTAGCAGATTTGAAATTTGTGCGACAAATACAACAAGGTAATTTAAACAAAATAAATCGATAACTATTCGAAAGGAGGAAAACACATGCCTCGTAAAGGTCCTGTTTCCAAACGTGACGTGTTACCAGATCCAATTTATAATTCAAAACTAGTAACTCGTTTAATTAATAAAATGATGGTTGATGGTAAAAGAGGTACTTCTCAAAAGATTTTATACGGTGCGTTCGAAATCGTTAAAGAACGTTCAGGTGAAAATCCAATTGAAGTATTCGAAGCTGCTCTAAACAACGTAATGCCAGTTCTTGAAGTACGCGCGCGCCGTGTTGGTGGTTCTAACTACCAAGTACCGGTTGAAGTACGTCCAGAACGTCGTACAACTTTAGGTCTTCGTTACCTAGTTAACTATTCTCGTCTTCGTGGTGAAAAAACTATGGAAGAGCGTTTAGCTAACGAAATCTTAGATGCTTCAAACAACACTGGTGCATCAGTTAAGAAACGTGAAGATATGCACAAAATGGCAGAAGCGAACAAAGCATTCGCTCACTACCGCTGGTAATTTAACCTATGTGTTAGCTAATTGGCTAACACAAGGTTTTTTATACAGTCTTTACCCCAATATGGAAGGAGAAATTTCCTATGAAACGCGAATTCTCACTTGAGAATACTCGTAATATTGGGATCATGGCTCACATTGATGCTGGTAAAACAACAACAACTGAGCGTATCCTTTATTACACTGGTAAGATTCATAAAATCGGTGAAACACATGATGGCGGTTCTCAAATGGACTGGATGGAGCAAGAGCAAGAGCGTGGTATCACGATCACTTCTGCTGCAACAACAGCTCAATGGAACGGTCACCGTATCAACATTATCGATACTCCTGGACACGTAGACTTCACTGTAGAAGTAGAACGTTCTTTACGTGTTCTTGATGGTGCTGTAACAGTATTAGATGCTCAATCAGGTGTTGAGCCTCAAACTGAAACAGTATGGCGTCAAGCTACTACATACGGGGTTCCTCGTATTGTATTCATCAACAAAATGGACAAAATGGGTGCAGACTTCTTATATTCTGTAGGAACTTTACACGATCGTTTACAAGCGAACGCTCACCCAATCCAATTACCAATCGGTGCTGAAGACGAGTTCTCAGCTATCATTGACTTAATCGAAATGAACGCTACGTTCTACGGTAACGAAGATGGTACTGCAGTAACAGTTGGTGAGATTCCAGAATCTCATAAAGCACAAGCTGAAGAGTACCGTGAGAAATTAATCGACGCTGTTGCAAGTGTTGATGAAGATCTTATGGAGAAATACTTAGAAGGCGAAGAAATTACTAAAGAAGAATTAAAAGCGGCTATCCGTAAAGCTACTATCGCGGTAGAATTCTACCCAGTACTTTGTGGTACAGCATTCAAACACAAAGGTGTTCGTAAAATGCTAGACGCAGCTGTTGATTACTTACCAGCTCCAACTGATGTTCCTGACATTAAAGGTACAGACGTTGATGGCGAAGAAGAAATCATCCGTCACTCTTCTGATGACGAGCCATTCTCAGCTCTTGCATTCAAAGTAATGACTGACCCGTTCGTAGGTAAATTAACATTCTTCCGTGTGTATTCAGGTACATTAGAATCTGGTTCATACGTACAAAACTCTTCTAAAGGTAAACGTGAGCGCGTAGGTCGTATCCTACAAATGCACGCTAACTCTCGTGAAGAGATTTCTAAAGTATTCGCTGGGGATATCGCAGCAGCAGTAGGTCTTAAAGATACTACTACTGGTGACACTTTATGTGACGAGAAAAACCTTGTTATCTTAGAGTCAATGGAATTCCCTGAGCCAGTAATTTCTCTTTCTGTAGAACCAAAATCTAAAGCTGACCAAGATAAAATGGGTCAAGCATTAGCTAAACTACAAGAAGAAGATCCAACTTTCCGTGCGCACACTGACACAGAAACTGGACAAACAATCATCTCTGGTATGGGTGAGTTACACTTAGACATCCTAGTTGACCGTATGAAACGTGAATTTAAAGTAGAAGCTAACGTAGGTGCTCCAATGGTATCTTACCGTGAGACATTCCGTGGCTCTGCAAAAGTTCAAGGTAAATTCACACGTCAATCTGGTGGTCGCGGTCAATACGGTGACGTAACGATCGAGTTCTCTCCAAACGAAGAGGGTAAAGGCTTTGAATTCGAAAACGCTATCGTTGGTGGTGTAGTACCTCGTGAATACATTCCTGCAGTAGAAGCTGGTCTTCGTGACTCTCTTGACCGCGGTGTAGTTGCTGGATACCCATTAATCGACATTAAAGCGAAATTAGTATTCGGTTCTTACCATGACGTTGACTCGAATGAGATGGCGTTTAAAATTGCTGCATCTATGGCTCTTAAAGAAGCTGCGAAGCAATGTAACGCAGTTATCTTAGAACCAATGATGAAAGTTGAAGTTGTAATTCCAGAAGAGTACCTTGGTGATATTATGGGTAACATTACTGCTCGTCGCGGTCGCGTAGAGGGTATGGATGCTCGTGGTAACTCACAAGTAGTACGCGCAATGGTTCCACTATCTGAAATGTTCGGATATGCTACAACTTTACGTTCAGGAACTCAAGGTCGCGGTGTATTCTCAATGACATTTGATCATTATGAAGAAGTACCAAAATCTATTGCTGAAGATATCATCAAAAAAAATAAAGGTGAATAATTGAATTTTCATCTTGCATAAAGTATAACTAATTTTGTAAGCTATGATTGAAGATGGTGGATGGGCCCGTTTGCCATTAGCAATCATGCTATAAAATTTTAAAAAATATAATCATACAATTTTGAGGAGGCTATCTCTAATGGCTAAAGAAAAATTCGACCGTTCAAAAACGCATGCTAACATTGGTACAATCGGACACGTTGACCATGGTAAAACAACTTTAACTGCTGCTATCGCAACAGTTCTTTCTAAAAAAATGGGTGGGGAAGCTAAGTCATACGCTGATATCGACAACGCTCCAGAAGAAAAAGAGCGTGGTATCACAATCAATACTTCTCACGTAGAGTATGAAACTGATACTCGTCACTATGCACACGTTGACTGCCCAGGACACGCTGACTATGTTAAAAACATGATCACTGGTGCTGCACAAATGGACGGCGGTATCTTAGTAGTATCTGCTGCTGATGGCCCAATGCCACAAACTCGTGAACACATCCTTTTATCTCGTCAAGTAGGTGTTCCTTACTTAGTAGTATTCATGAACAAATGTGATATGGTTGACGACGAAGAATTATTAGAATTAGTAGAAATGGAAATCCGTGACCTACTTTCTGAATATGACTTCCCAGGCGACGATCTTCCAGTAATCAAAGGTTCTGCTCTTAAAGCTCTTGAAGGCGAACCAGAATGGGAAGAAAAAATCGTTGAATTAATGGACGCTGTAGATTCTTACATCCCAACTCCAGAACGTCAAACTGACAAACCATTCATGATGCCAGTAGAGGACGTATTCTCTATCACTGGTCGTGGTACAGTTGCAACTGGCCGTGTTGAACGTGGTCAAGTTAAAGTCGGCGATGTAATCGAAATCGTTGGTATTACTGAAGAAGCTAAATCTACAACTGTAACTGGTGTAGAAATGTTCCGTAAATTATTAGACTATGCTGAAGCTGGTGACAACATCGGTGCACTTCTTCGTGGTGTAGCTCGTGAAGAAATCCAACGTGGACAAGTATTAGCTAAACCAGGCTCAATCACTCCACACACAAACTTCAAAGCTGAAGTTTACGTTTTATCAAAAGAAGAGGGTGGCCGTCATACTCCATTCTTCTCTAACTACCGTCCTCAGTTCTACTTCCGTACAACTGACGTAACAGGTATCTGTAATTTACCAGAAGGCGTTGAAATGGTAATGCCTGGTGATAACATCGAAATGACAGTAGAACTTATCGCTCCAATCGCTCTTGAAGAAGGTACTAAATTCTCTATCCGTGAGGGTGGCCGTACTGTAGGCGCTGGCGTAGTTGCTTCTATCCAAAAATAATTTTAGCTAACGCTAATTTTCTTAAACCAACTTGTAGGGACGCTTACAAGTTGGTTTTTTTGCGTATCGTTTATTATGTGCAAGTGCAGCTCCTTACTGATTGAAGGTTTACTTTATGTTGAAATAATTGGAAATGGGGTGATAGATATGGAAATGAAAGTATTATTGATAGAAGATGATCCTTCAATTTTCGATATGATTAAGGAACGTTTTAGTCAATGGTCATTAGAAACTGTAGGGCCGCAAAATTTCCAAAAGGTGATGGATGATTTTATAAAAGCAAAACCACAGTTAGTACTGATTGATATTCAGTTACCAGCGTATGATGGCTTTCACTGGTGTCGTGAAATTCGCCGCGTGTCCAAAGTGCCAATTCTATTTCTATCTTCCCGTGATCACCCAATGGATATGGTTATGGCGATGCAAATGGGTGCAGATGATTTTGTGCAAAAGCCATTTCATATGGAAGTACTATTGGCGAAAATTCAGGCTATTTTACGCCGTACATATGATTATGTAGAAGAGTCATTTGAGGTAACTCGCTTTAATGGTGCGGTCATTGACTATGCTCGGAGCGAAATTACGTTTAATGGACAGCTAGCTTCATTAACTAAAAATGAGTTATTTATTCTCCGTGTATTAGTTGATAAAGTAGATCATATTGTCTCAAGGGACGACCTGATGCGTAAGCTATGGGACGATGAGCGTTTTGTGAATGATAATACGTTATCTGTAAATGTTAATCGCTTGCGCTTGAAACTGGAGGCAATTGGACTTCTTGATGTTATTGTCACGAAAAAGGGACTTGGTTATATAGCAGTGACGCAAGGAGCGTGAATGAACTTGGTTGCATTGTTTTTTAGAGAACGTTTTTCATGGATTGCTTTCTATCTTGTTATGCTACTGGTACTCAATGTTTTGCTTAGATTGGATATGGGGTTAGCCGGTATTTCAATTGCCTATGTAAACATTGTGCTGTGTTTCAGCTTTATCATGTTTTTACTATGGCGTTATATCGTGGAGGTATCACAAGCAAAGAATTTCCTGGGAAATCTAGATTTACAATTAGACGAACTGCATAGTAAAAGATTAGCGCTATCTCCATTTCAGCGAGCCTATTTTACCAAAATAGAAGATGTATTTCGTGAAAAGGATGCTACATTGAATTACATAAAAGTTGAGTTGCAAGAAGAGACAGATGATTTACTAGCGTGGGTTCATGAGGTAAAGGCTCCATTAACCTCAATGAATTTAATGGTATCGCAAGTAGAAGATATGATTATACGAAGAAAACTAGAGCATGAGTGATTAAGGTTACATTTGCTTGTAGATCAGTTTTTGCAGTGAAATCTAGGTGGTTCTTATTTGGCTCCGAGCTAACAGCGCCACTATGGATAGCAATGAGCTGCTATGTTGCACTATATGCTATTTTTGCAGTGCTATCCGTTGGTTACTATAAAAAGGTTGTACGGGAATCGTTGTGATCTATATTAAGCAAGCAAAAATTCAGTATGTCGCTTATAATGTGACATGCTGTTTTTTGCTGAAAAAGATAAGAATCTCTTGACTTTCATTTGTCAGAATATTAAACTTTACTATATTAACAATCTAGTGTGTGAAAGTGAAGTGTAGGTATGAATGCGGTAATTGTGGCAGTAGCAGTTATGTTAATATTAAGCTTACTACGTATAAATGTTGTGCTTTCCCTTGTTTTAGGTGCCTTTGCAGGTGGCTTAACAAGCGGTATGGGGATGACAGCGACAGTCGAGTCGTTTACAGAAGGTTTAGGGGCAGGGGCAACCATAGCGCTTAGTTATGGATTACTAGGTGGTTTTGCAATTGCTATTTCAAAAACAGGTATTCCGGAGCTATTGATTGCGGGGATATTAAAAGTTTTAAATAAAAATGGAGAAAGTAATCGTAAAGGGTTAGTGAAGGTGTTAATCTTTTTATTAATCTTTATGATGTCGATTTTCTCACAGAACTTGATTCCGATTCATATTGCCTTTATTCCATTATTAATTCCGCCGATTTTAAAAATCTTAAATATATTAGAAGTTGACCGTAGATTTATCGCAGTATTAATTGCAGTTGGTTTAATCGGTACGTATAGTTTTGTGCCTGCTGGTTTCGGAGCGATTTTCCAAGATATCGTATCTTCACAAGTAACGAATGCTGGAATGGAAGCATCGTCTAGCGATGTACCGATAGCTATGGCTATTCCTATAGCTGGGATGCTAGTAGGTTTAGGCTTTGCATATTTCTTTTATCGTAAACCACGTAAATATCAAAATGTTGATATAGAAGTGGAGGAATTGCAGGTATCGGTTAGTAAACGTGTAATCATCTCTACAATTGTTGCATTAATCATTTCACTCTATACACAAATAGCAACGGGTTCGATGATTGTCGGAGCATTTTCAGGAATAATGATTATGTACTTTACTGGGGCACTTAAATGGAAAGAAGCTGATGAAATTCTTTCTGAAGGTATGAAGATGATGGCATTCATCGGCTTCGTTATGATTGCGGCAAACGGTTTTGCTTCTGTTATAAATGCAACTGGTCATGTCGATAGCTTAATTACGAGTGCAGTAGATCTCCTTGAAGGCAATACAAGTATAGCTGTATTTATTATGTTAATGATCGGCTTGGTCGTGACAATGGGGATTGGATCTTCCTTTGCGACGGTCCCGATAATCGCAACGTTATTCGTGCCTCTTGCACAAGGTCTAGGAATGAGTCCACTTGCGATTATTTGTTTAATTGGGACAGCGGGCGCGTTAGGGGACGCTGGATCACCAGCCTCAGACTCAACATTAGGACCAACAGCGGGGTTAAATGTTGATGGGCAGCATAATCACATTTGGGATACATGTGTGCCGACATTTACATTCATCAACATTCCACTTGTCATTTTTGGATGGATTGCATGTGTCTTTTTCTTATAAATTTGCGAAAAGCAGTCTCCTGAAGTGGGGCTGCTTTTTAAAATGCTAAGCTCGTATCAGTGTAATAGAAGATACTAATCATATGAGTTGCAAAATAAAGAGAAATTATATATACTAGTAATCGGCTTAAATAAGCGATAAATACTAGTAGTAAAGAATATCTACAACATCAAAAAGAATTTAGCGAAAAGACTTGCTTATTCTTTTTTTATTGTATATAATGTTGAATGTTGGTCTTTGACTGCGATGAAGCGAGAGGTTGCCGACACACCCGGCCGCTTTGCCATGGCGGTGTGTGGGAAAAATTTTCGTGGAGAATGTCTAGAAAATAGGCGAGAAGGAGGGAAAATAATGGCAAAACAAAAGATTCGTATCCGTTTAAAAGCTTATGATCACCGTATTTTAGATCAGTCTGCTGAGAAAATTGTGGAAACTGCAAAACGTTCAGGTGCAAGTGTATCAGGTCCGATTCCACTTCCAACTGAGAAGTCTGTGTATACAATTCTTCGTGCTGTTCACAAGTACAAAGATTCTCGTGAACAATTCGAAATGCGTACGCATAAGCGTCTGATCGATATCGTTAACCCAACACCACAAACTGTTGATGCGTTAATGAAACTTGATTTACCATCTGGCGTTGATATTGAAATCAAACTTTAATGGTAAAAATAATATAACTTTTTTAAAATTTACAGGAGGTGTGACAAATGGCTAAAGGAATCTTAGGTAGAAAAATTGGTATGACTCAAGTTTTCGCTGAAAACGGTGATTTAATCCCGGTAACAGTTATCGAAGCTACTCCAAACGTAGTTCTTCAAAAGAAAACTGTTGATACAGATGGCTACGAAGCGATCCAAGTTGGTTTTGAAGATAAGCGCGTTAAGCTTTCTAACAAACCAGAGCAAGGTCACGTAGCAAAAGCGAATACTGCTCCTAAGCGCTTCGTTCGTGAATTCCGCAACGTTAACGTTGAAGAATACGAAGTTGGTCAAGAAGTCAAAGTAGAAATTTTCGCAGAAGGCGATGTAATTGATGTAACAGGTGTTACTAAGGGTAAAGGTTTCCAAGGTGTTATTAAACGTCATGGTCAATCTCGTGGTCCTATGTCCCACGGTTCTCGTTACCACCGTCGTCCTGGTTCAATGGGTCCAGTTGCTCCGAACCGCGTATTCAAACAAAAGAAATTACCTGGTCAAATGGGTGGCACAGTAGTTACAATCCAAAACTTAGAAATCGTGAAAGTTGACGTTGAACGTAACTTACTACTTGTTAAAGGTAATGTTCCTGGTTCTAAAAAAGCTCTAGTTACAGTTAAATCTGCAATTAAAGCTAACTAATCACTTCGAGAAAGGAGGAAACAGGAATGACAAAAGTATCTGTACTTAGTCAAACAGGTGCTTCAGTTGGTGAAATCGAGTTAAACGAAGCGATCTTCGGAATCGAGCCAAATGAAGCAGTATTATTCGACGCAGTAATCGCACAACGTGCATCTCTACGTCAAGGTAATCACAAGGTTAAAAACCGTTCTGAAGTTGCTGGTGGTGGTCGTAAACCATGGCGTCAAAAAGGAACTGGTCGTGCTCGTCAAGGCTCTATCCGTTCTCCACAATGGCGCGGCGGTGGTATCGTATTCGGTCCTACTCCACGTAGCTACAGCTACAAATTGCCTAAAAAAGTTCGTCGCTTAGCTCTTAAATCAGCTTTATCAGCTAAAGTTGTTGAACAAAACTTCTTAGTTCTTGATGCTCTTACATTAGCAGCACCAAAAACAAAAGAATTCACAAAAATCCTTAAAGATCTTTCTTTAGAGAAAAAATCTTTATTCGTAACTGCTGACCTAGATGAAAACGTAGCATTATCTGCTCGTAACATCCCTGGTGTAACAGTTTTAACTGCTAACGGAATCAACGTTCTTGATCTTTTAGGTCACGAAAAAGTTGTATTCACAAAAGCTGCAGTAGAAAAAGTTGAGGAGGTGCTTGGATAATGGAAGCACGTGATATTTTAAAACGTCCGGTCATTACTGAGCGTTCTTCAGAACTTATGGCAGAGAAAAAGTATACTTTCGAAGTAGACACTCGCGCTAACAAAACTCAAGTAAAAGACGCTGTAGAAGAAATCTTTGGTGTAGAAGTTGAGAAAGTAAACGTTCTTAACTACAAAGGTAAATTCAAACGCGTTGGCCGTTATGGTGGTTACACTAACAAACGCCGTAAAGCGATTGTTAAATTAACTGCAGACAGCAAAGACATCGAATTATTCGAAATGTAATCCTTACTAAAAGGATTTAATAATTTGAACACTCAAGAAGGAGGGAAAACACATGGCGATTAAAAAGTACAAACCTACCTCTAATGGTCGTCGTAATATGACGTCATTAGACTTTGCGGAAATTACAACTAACAAGCCTGAGAAATCATTGCTTGCTCCAATTAAACGCAAAGCTGGTCGTAACAACCAAGGTAAAATCACTGTTCGTCATCATGGTGGTGGTCATAAGAAGCAATACCGTGTTATCGATTTCAAACGAATTAAAGATGGCATTCCGGCAAAAGTTGCTACTATTGAATATGATCCAAACCGTTCTGCGAATATCGCATTAATTAACTACGCTGATGGAGCAAAAGCTTACATCTTAGCACCTAAAGGTCTAGAAGTTGGTCAAACAATCGTTTCTGGTCCAGATGCTGACATTAAAGTTGGTAACGCATTACCATTAGCAAACATTCCAATGGGTACAACAATCCATAACATCGAGTTAAAACCTGGTAAAGGTGGCCAATTAGTACGTTCAGCTGGTACTTCAGCTCAAGTACTTGGTCGTGAAGATAAATACGTTATCGTACGTCTTCAATCAGGTGAAGTACGTTTAGTTCTTGCTACTTGTCGCGCTACAATCGGTCAAGTTGGTAACGAACAACACGAACTTGTAAACATCGGTAAAGCTGGTCGTTCTCGTTGGTTAGGTAAACGCCCAACAGTTCGTGGTTCTGTAATGAACCCTAACGATCACCCACACGGTGGTGGTGAAGGACGTTCTCCAATCGGACGTAAATCACCAATGACTCCTTGGGGTAAACCAGCACTTGGTTACAAAACTCGCAAGAAGAAAAACAAATCGGATAAATTCATCATCCGTAGTCGTAAAAAATAATGTGGTTAAACTACGGTTCTATGTGAGGACCGTGGTGGTATCACGAAGGGAGGCTCCTACATGGGTCGCAGCTTGAAAAAAGGACCTTTTGTCGACGACCACTTAATGAAAAAGGTGGAAGCACAAGAGGCTTCTGAGAAAAAACAAGTTATCAAGACTTGGTCTCGCCGTTCTACAATCTTCCCGAACTTCATCGGTTTAACGATTGCTGTATATGATGGACGTAAACATGTTCCTGTATACGTAACAGAAGATATGGTAGGCCACAAACTTGGTGAATTCGCACCGACTCGTACTTACAAAGGTCACGGTGCAGACGACAAGAAAACAAGACGCTAATTTTGAGAGGAGGTAAATCCTAATGACACAAGCTAAAGCTATCGCTCGCACAGTACGCATTGCTCCTCGTAAAGTTCGTCTAGTTGTAGACTTAATTCGAGGTAAGCAAGTTGGTGAAGCAGTTGCAATTTTACGTCATACTCCAAAAGCGGCGTCTCCAGTCGTTGAGAAAGTATTAAAATCTGCAGTTGCTAATGCTGAGCACAACTATGATCTTGACATCAATTCTTTAGTAGTTTCTGAAGTATTTGTTGATGAAGGTCCAACATTAAAACGTTTCCGTCCACGTGCACAAGGACGCGCAAGCGCTATTAACAAACGTACAAGCCACATTACTCTAGTGGTATCTGAAAAGAAGGAGGGTTAATCCATGGGTCAAAAAGTACATCCAATAGGACTACGCGTTGGTATTATTCGTGACTGGGAGTCAAAATGGTACGCTGAAAAAGACTATGCAACTCTACTTCACGAAGACATCAAAGTGCGTAAATATATTGAAACGGCTTTAAAGGACGCTTCAGTTTCTAAAGTAGAAATCGAACGTGCTGCAAACCGTGTAAACATTACAATTCACACTGCGAAACCAGGTATGGTAATCGGTAAAGGTGGTACTGAAGTTGAAAATCTTCGTAAATACCTTGGTCAATTAACTGGTAAACGTGTACACATCAACATTATCGAAATCAAACGTGCTGATCTTGATGCGAAATTAGTAGCAGAAAACATCGCTCGTCAATTAGAAAACCGTGTATCATTCCGTCGTGCGCAAAAGCAAGCGATCCAACGCACAATCCGTGCTGGTGCAAAAGGAATTAAAACACAAGTATCTGGTCGTTTAGGTGGCGCTGATATCGCGCGTGCTGAACACTATAGCGAAGGAACTGTACCACTTCATACTCTACGTGCTGACATCGACTATGCACACGCAGAAGCTGACACTACTTATGGTAAACTAGGCGTTAAAGTATGGATTTACCGTGGAGAAGTTCTTCCTACGAAGAAATCTGTGGAAGGAGGCAAATAATATGTTATTGCCTAAACGCGTAAAATACCGTCGTGAACACCGCGGAAACATGCGTGGCGAAGCGAAAGGCGGTAAAGAAGTATCTTTCGGCGAATGGGGCTTACAAGCTCAAACAGCTAGCTGGATCACTAACCGTCAAATCGAATCTGCACGTATCGCGATGACTCGTTACATGAAACGTGGCGGTAAAGTTTGGATTAAAATCTTCCCACACAAACCTTACACGAAAAAACCTCTAGAAGTCCGCATGGGTTCTGGTAAAGGTTCTCCTGAAGGTTGGGTAGCAGTAGTAAAACCAGGAAAAGTAATGTTCGAAATTGCTGGTGTATCTGAAGAGATCGCACGCGAAGCACTTCGTTTAGCATCACATAAGCTTCCTGTTAAATGTAAAATCGTAAAACGTCAAGAAACTGGTGGTGAATCTAATGAAAGCTAATGAAATCCGTGACCTTGCCACTTCTGAAATTGAATTAAAAGTGAAATCACTGAAAGAAGAGCTTTTCAACCTTCGCTTCCAATTGGCGACTGGTCAATTAGAAAACACAGCTCGTATCCGCGAAGTGCGTAAAGCAATCGCGCGTATGAAAACTGTTATTCGTGAAAGAGAAATCAGTGCAAATAACTGATAAAGGAGGTTTTCAAGTATGACTGAGCGTAATCAACGCAAAGTTTACACGGGCCGCGTAGTTTCAGATAAAATGGACAAAACTGTTACTGTTTTAGTTGAAACACACAAAAAGCACAAGCTTTACGGTAAACGTGTAAAATACTCTAAAAAGTTTAAAGCTCATGATGAGCAAAACCAAGCGAAAATCGGTGATATCGTACGTATCATGGAAACTCGCCCGCTATCAGCTACTAAACGATTCCGTCTAGTTGAAGTTGTAGAAAAAGCGGTTATTATTTAATAACTAATTCGGAACAACCAATGTCCGAAGGGAGGTAACCTAAGTGATCCAACAAGAAAGTCGTATGAAAGTTGCTGACAACTCAGGTGCACGTGAAGTTCTTACAATTAAAGTGCTTGGTGGTTCTGGCCGTAAAACTGCTAACATCGGCGATATCGTCGTTTGTACAGTTAAGAAAGCAACACCAGGTGGCGTTGTCAAGAAGGGTGACGTTGTTAAAGCTGTTATCGTTCGCACTAAATCAGGCGTTCGCCGTAAAGACGGTACTTACATCAAATTCGATGAGAATGCTTGTGTAATTATTCGTGATGATAAATCACCACGCGGAACTCGTATTTTCGGACCTGTTGCACGTGAATTACGTGACAGCAACTTCATGAAAATCGTTTCTCTAGCTCCAGAAGTTCTTTAATTTCATGACAGTGCCAATCAAGGAGGTGCGACAGCATGCATGTAAAAAAAGGTGACAAAGTTAAGGTTATCACTGGTAAAGATAAAGGCAAAGAAGGAGTAATCCTAGCCGCTTATCCAAAACAAGAACGTGTTCTTGTTGAAGGTGTAAACATCGTGAAAAAACACGTTAAACCTAACCAATTGAATCCACAAGGTGGGATTGTAAGCCAAGAGGCTGCAATTCACGTTTCGAACGTAATGCTAATCGATCCTAAATCTGGCGAGCCGACTCGTGTAGGTTATAAAATCGAAAACGGTAAAAAAGTTCGTATTGCAAAAAAATCAGGTGCAGTAATCGACTAACTAGTAAATAAGAGAAGGGAGGTACACACATGAGCCGCCTAAAAGAAAAATATTTAAATGAAGTTTCACCTGCTCTAATGAGCAAGTTCGAATATAAATCAGTTATGCAATTGCCGAAAGTTGACAAAATCGTAATCAACATGGGTGTTGGCGACGCTGTTCAAAACTCTAAAGCATTAGATACAGCTGTAGAAGAATTAGCAATTATCACTGGTCAAAAACCAGTAGTAACTAAAGCGAAAAAATCGAT
This sequence comes from Lysinibacillus sp. NPDC096418, assembly GCF_044762775.1. Lineage (NCBI taxonomy): Bacteria > Bacillati > Bacillota > Bacilli > Caryophanales > Bacillaceae > Lysinibacillus > Lysinibacillus sp. NPDC096418. The sequence continues at coordinate 17,327 of NZ_JBIWEY010000026.1, read as the reverse complement.
CGCTGGTTTCCGTTTACGTGAAGGTATGCCTATCGGTGCTAAAGTTACATTACGCGGTGAGCGTATGTATGAATTCTTGGACAAATTAATCTCAATCTCATTACCTCGTGTACGTGACTTCCGTGGTGTTTCTAAAAAAGCATTCGATGGTCGCGGTAACTATACTCTAGGTATTAAAGAACAATTAATTTTCCCAGAAATCGATTACGATAAAGTTTCAAAAGTACGCGGTATGGACATCGTGATCGTAACGACAGCGAACTCTGACGAAGAAGCTCGCGAGTTATTGACACAATTCGGTATGCCGTTCCAAAAGTAATCAAATAAGGAGGGCAAGAACGTGGCAAAAAAATCAATGATCGTTAAACAACAACGTAAGCAAAAGTTTAAAGTGCAAGAGTATACGCGCTGTGAACGCTGTGGCCGTCCACACTCTGTATATCGCAAATTCAAACTTTGCCGTATTTGTTTCCGAGAACTTGCATATAAGGGACAAATTCCTGGCGTGAAAAAAGCCAGCTGGTAATCCCCTAATTTGGGAAGGAGGTAAATGTAATGACAATGACTGATCCGATTGCAGACATGCTAACTCGCATTCGTAATGCGAACATGGTTCGTCACGAGAAGTTAGAAGTACCGGCTTCCAACGTGAAAAAAGAAATCGCTGAAATTTTAAAGCGTGAAGGTTTCGTACGTGACGTAGAATACGTGGAAGACAATAAGCAAGGAATTATCCGTATCTTCTTAAAATACGGTAAAGATAACGAGCGCGTTATCACTGGCTTAAAACGTATTTCTAAACCTGGACTACGTGTCTATGCAAAAACAAATGAAGTACCTAAAGTATTAAACGGTCTTGGTATCGCTTTAGTGTCTACTTCACAAGGTTTATTAACAGATAAAGAAGCTCGCGCTAAACAAGTTGGCGGCGAAGTTTTAGCATACGTTTGGTAATTAGCTATAAATGAATGGAGGTGCAACTAAATGTCTCGTGTAGGTAAAAAAATTATCGAGGTTCCAGCTAACGTAACTGTTACTGTTGCAGAAGGCAACACTGTTACTGTTAAAGGTCCAAAAGGCGAACTTGTTCGTTCTTTCCACCAAGATATGAAAATTGAGCAAGAAGGTAACGTGATTACTGTATCTCGTCCTTCTGAATCAAAAGAACACCGCACAAACCACGGTACAACTCGTGCGCTTTTAGCGAACATGATTACTGGTGTTTCTGCAGGTTTCGAAAAATCATTAGAACTTATCGGTGTCGGTTACCGTGCGCAATTACAAGGTAAAAAACTTGTTCTAAACGTAGGTTACTCTCATCCAGTTGAGTTCACACCTGAAGATGGTATTGAAGTAGAAGTTCCTTCTAACACAAAAATCATCGTTAAAGGTATCAGCAAGGAACGCGTTGGCGCTCTTGCATCTAACATCCGTGACGTACGTCCACCAGAGCCTTATAAAGGTAAAGGGATCCGTTACGAAGGCGAATACGTTCGTCGTAAAGAAGGTAAAACAGGTAAATAATGCTGCATAAGCATTAGAAAGGAGTGACCCTTATGATTACGAAACAGGATAAAAATCAAGTTCGTAAAAAACGTCATGCACGAGTACGTTCTAAAATCACGGGTACTGCTGAGCTTCCACGCTTAAACGTATTCCGTTCTAATAAGAACATCTATGCACAATTAATCGATGACGTAGCAGGCGTAACACTTGTTAGCGCTTCTTCTCAAGATAAATCTTTTGAAGGCGCAGGTAACAACGTGGAAGCTGCAACAAAAGTCGGTGAAGCAATCGCAAAACGCGCTGCTGAAAAGAACATTACTGCTATTGTCTTTGACCGTGGTGGTTACTTATATCATGGACGTGTAAAAGCTTTAGCTGAAGCTGCACGTGAGAATGGTTTAGAATTTTAATAAGAAGGAGGGACACATTTCATGAGTCGAATTGACGCAAACAAACTTGGAGAACTTGAAGAACGCGTAGTTACTATTAACCGTGTTGCAAAAGTTGTTAAAGGTGGACGTCGCTTCCGCTTCACAGCATTAGTTGTTGTTGGCGATAAAAACGGTCATGTAGGATTCGGTACTGGTAAAGCACAAGAGGTTCCAGATGCTATCCGCAAAGCTGTTGAAGATGCGAAGAAAAACTTAGTAGAAGTGCCACGTGTTGGTGGAACAACTCCACACTTAGTGCTTGGTCGCTTCGGTGCAGGAGAAATCCTAATCAAACCTGCTGCTCCTGGTACAGGAGTTATCGCTGGTGGTCCGGTTCGTGCCGTACTAGAACTTGCTGGTATTACTGATATTCTTTCAAAATCACTTGGTTCAAACACACCAATTAATATGGTGCGTGCGACAGTACAAGGTTTAACTGAATTAAAACGCGTAGAGGACGTAGCAAAATTACGTGGTAAATCAGTGGAAGAACTATTAGGATAAGGGGGGAAATATAATATGGCTAACAAATTAGAAATCACCCTTACAAAATCTGTGATTGGTTCAAAACCAGCACAGCGTAAAACAATCGAGGCTTTAGGCTTACGTAAATTAAACCAAACTGTTGAGAAAGCTGATAATGCAGCTACTCGCGGTATGATTAATGTCGTAGCACACTTAGTTACTGTAAAAGAAAACTAATTTTTAATTAACGAACAAGGAGGTGCCATCCAAAATGAAACTTCATGAGTTAAAACCAGCAGAAGGTTCGCGTAAAGTACGTAACCGCGTAGGTCGCGGTATCGGTTCTGGTAACGGTAAAACTGCAGGTAGAGGTCATAAAGGTCAAAACTCTCGTTCTGGCGGCGGTGTACGCCCTGGATTCGAAGGTGGTCAAAACCCTTTATTCCGTCGTTTACCGAAGCGTGGATTTACTAACATTAACCGTAAAGAATACGCGATCGTTAATCTTGACACATTAAACCGTTTCGAAGATGGTGCAGAAGTAACAACTGCATTATTATTAGAAACAGGTCTAGTGAGCAATGAAAAAGCTGGAATTAAAGTTCTTGGAAACGGAACTCTTAACAAAAAGCTTACAGTAAAAGCTCATAAATTCTCAGCTTCGGCTAAAGAAGCGATTGAGAATGCCGGCGGAACTACTGAGGTGATTTAATGTTTCAGACGATCTCTAACTTTATGCGTGTTCGAGATATACGAAATAAAATCATTTTCACTCTTTTAATGTTAATCGTTTTCCGTATTGGCACATTCGTACCAGTACCCAACGTTGACGCTGATGTATTAAAGGCAACTGATGAGTTCAATCTCGTTGGTTTCCTCAATACTTTTGGCGGTGGTGCTTTGTCAAACTTCTCGATCTTTGCGATGGGGATTATGCCTTACATCACGGCCTCAATTATTGTTCAATTATTGCAAATGGACGTAGTACCGAAGTTTGCTGAATGGGCAAAGCAAGGTGAAGTCGGAAGACGTAAACTTGCACAATTTACTCGCTACTTTACGATTATACTAGCTTTCATTCAATCATTTGCCATGTCATTTGGCTTTAACAAAATGTATGGTGGATCATTGATTAAAGAAGAAGGAATCCTAACTTATGTTACGATTTCAATCGTATTGACAGCTGGTACAGCATTTATTGTTTGGCTTGCTGAACAAATTACCGCGCATGGCGTTGGTAATGGTATTTCTATAGTTATCTTCGCAGGTATTGTTGCGGCATTACCGACAGCAGTCAATCAAACATATGCACAACAAATCGAGGATGCCGGTGACGCATTGTTTATTAACATTGTAGTCCTTGTATTGCTTGTTTTGATTTTACTTGCAGTTATTGTTGGCGTTATCTATGTGCAACAAGCACTACGAAAAATTCCAATTCAATATGCAAAACGAGTTACTGGACGTAACCAACAAACTGGTGGACAACAAACGCACTTGCCGTTAAAAGTAAATGCTGCAGGGGTTATTCCTGTAATCTTTGCATCAGCGTTTCTTGTGACACCTCAAGTGTTAGTTCCGTTCTTTGGTGAAAACAATGTAACTACATTCATTAAAAACACGTTCAATTATCAAGAGCCTGTTGGAATGGTAATTTATATTGCTTTGATCATCGCGTTCACATATTTCTATGCATTCGTTCAGGTGAATCCAGAAAATGTGGCAGATAACTTAAAAAAACAAGGTGCTTACATCCCAGGTATTCGCCCGGGTGAAAACACTCAAACGTATCTAACAAGCGTGTTATATCGTCTGACATTTGTCGGTGCGATTTTCTTAACTGTTATTGCTGTAATGCCGACTATCTTCATAAGCTATATGAAGTTACCTGCTTCAGTGCAAATCGGTGGTACTAGTATTATTATCGTAGTCGGCGTCGCGCTAGAAACGATGAAACAGCTAGAATCTCAACTTGTTAAACGTCACTACAAAGGCTTTATGAAATAATGTTGGTTTCAAGGGAACGTTATTCGTTTCCTGAGATCAACAAACCTTTTGTGGGGGGATTATTACCGTATGAATATCGTTTTAATGGGTCTGCCTGGTGCTGGTAAAGGGACACAAGCAGATAAAATTGTTGAGAAGTACGCAATTCCTCATATTTCTACAGGCGATATGTTCCGTGCCGCTATTAAAGATGGTACAGAACTAGGCTTACAAGCGAAATCATTTATGGATCAAGGTGCTCTAGTACCTGATGAAGTAACAATTGGTATCGTTGGTGAGCGACTTGCAAAAGCTGACTGTGAAAAGGGCTTCTTATTAGATGGGTTCCCACGTACAGTTCCACAAGCTGAAGCGTTAGATGGCATTCTTGCTAATCTTGGCAAAGCAATTGAACATACGTTAAATATCCAAGTTGATAAAGAAGAACTAATTGCACGTCTATCAGGTCGTCGCATTTGTAAAACTTGTGGTTCATCTTACCACTTAATTTTCAATCCTCCTGCTGAGGAAGGAAAATGTGATAAAGATGGCGGCGAGCTTTATACACGTGCTGATGATAATCCTGAAACTGTTGCAAATCGTTTGGAAGTAAATATGAATCAAGCACAACCTTTACTTGACTTCTATGAAGCAAAAGGTGTGTTAACAAATATTGATGGACAGCAAGATATTGATAAAGTATTTGCTGATCTTGACGCTCTACTACAGAGCAGCCGCAGCTGATACCCGGCTCCGGGCGCAGAATACTGCTTCCGCGGGAGGCATGCGGAAGCAACAACGAAACATAATTTTTTGAGAGTTGCAAAAGCATATTGTGCCTGGTATATATTTCTTTTAAATTGTACAACATTACATTTAAGAGAGTATAATGGGTTTCGTGGAAGCATCTGTGTAACGGGTATGAATTTCTCATCCAAGACATTCCGGTATTCGTGTAAACATGGGAGATACAGTGCCCTTACTGGTTCTGTCTATTCCGTGGATTGTGTGAAGCGAAACCAGACGAGCGTCTTTTAAACATCTCTCATACAATCCAAACATATGTTGAAACGAGGTTGCGTCTATAGTTGCAGCAGATATCCGTTTGATGTAACGATGAGAACTTTAATTTGCATATAGAGAGGAGAGACAGAGTAGATGGCGAAAGATGATGTAATTGAAGTCGAAGGGACAGTTGTTGAGACTTTGCCAAACGCGATGTTTAAGGTAGAATTAGAAAATGGACATGTGATTTTAGCACACGTATCTGGAAAGATTCGTATGCACTTTATCCGCATTCTACCTGGAGATAAGGTTACTATCGAGTTATCTCCTTACGATTTAACTCGCGGTCGTATCACATACCGTTTTAAATAATCTTTTGCGCTCCGGACTACTAAGGAGGTTAGGTTAGATGAAAGTGAGACCATCTGTGAAACCGATCTGCGAAAAATGTAAAGTAATTCGCCGACGCGGTAAAGTAATGGTAATCTGTGAAAATCCTAAACACAAACAAAAACAAGGTTGATTATAAAGGAGGTGCACAACGTACATGGCACGTATTTCTGGTGTTGACATTCCTCGCGATAAACGCGTTGTAATTTCATTAACTTACATTTACGGTATTGGTAAAACTTCAGCACAAAAAGTATTAGCTGATGCAGGTATCTCTGAAGATATCCGCGTACGCGACTTAACTGAAGATCAATTAAACCAAATCCGTGAACAATTAGACTCTTACAAACTTGAAGGTGACTTACGTCGCGAAACTTCATTAAATATCAAACGCTTGATGGAAATCGGTTGTAACCGTGGTATCCGTCACCGTCGTGGTTTACCTGTTCGTGGTCAAAATACGAAGAACAATGCGCGTACGCGTAAAGGTCCTCGTAAAACAGTTGCGAATAAGAAAAAATAATTAAGTAAAGGAGGTTCCTTCTTAACATGGCTCGTAAACAACAAACTCGTAAACGTCGTGTGAAAAAGAATATCGAATCTGGTATTGCACATATTCGTTCTACATTTAACAATACAATTGTAACGATTACAGATATGCAAGGTAATGCTGTTGCTTGGTCTAGTGCTGGTGCTTTAGGTTTCCGTGGTTCACGTAAATCTACTCCATTTGCTGCTCAAATGGCTGCAGAAACTGCTGCAAAAACATCTGTAGAGCATGGTCTGAAAACGTTAGAAGTAACTGTTAAAGGTCCTGGTGCTGGTCGTGAAGCTGCAATTCGTGCACTTCAAGGTGCTGGTCTAGAAGTAACTGCTATTAAAGACGTTACTCCAGTTCCTCATAATGGTTGCCGCCCACCTAAACGTCGTCGCGTGTAATGGGTGCGTCTCATATTGAATGAGAACATCATTTCTTGTACAGACTGTCTTGTGCAAATAAAAAACGATACGTCATTGACGATCGAATCTATGATGGAAAGAACCTATACATTCGATGTTTTGAAGGAGGGTAAATGAAATGATCGAAATTGAAAAACCAAAGATTGAAACGGTGGAGATCAGCGAAGATTCCAAATATGGAAAGTTTGTTGTAGAACCGCTTGAACGCGGATATGGAAACACTTTGGGTAATTCTTTACGTCGTATCCTTCTGTCTTCATTACCTGGTGCTGCTGTTACTTCAATTCAAATTGACGGTGTACTACACGAATTCTCAACTGTAGAAGGCGTAGTAGAAGATGTCGCTTCAATTATCTTGAACGTTAAAAAGCTTGCCCTTAAGATCTACTCTGACGAAGAAAAAGTTATTGAGATTGATGTTAAAGGTGATGGAACAGTTACGGCTGCTGACATTACACATGACAGTGACGTAGAAATTTTAAATCCAGATCTATATATTGCAACAATCGCTAAAAACGGTCATTTACGTATGCGTATGTACGCTCAACGCGGCCGTGGTTACACTCCTGCTGATCAAAACAAACGTGAGGATCTTCCTATCGGCGTGATCCCGATCGACTCTATTTACACTCCAGTATCACGCGTTAATTTCCAAGTGGAAAACACTCGTGTTGGTCAGTCTTCTGACTATGACAAACTATCGCTTGATGTGTGGACAGATGGAAGCATCGGTCCGAAAGAGGCGATTTCGCTCGGAGCAAAAATTTTAACCGAGCATCTTAACATCTTCGTTGGCATGACAGATGAGGCACAAACTGCTGAAATCATGGTCGAAAAAGAAGAAGATCAAAAAGAAAAAGTTTTAGAGATGACTATCGAAGAACTTGATCTTTCTGTTCGTTCTTATAACTGCTTAAAACGCGCTGGTATTAATACAGTACTAGAACTTGCGAATAAGTCAGAAGACGACATGATGAAAGTTCGTAACCTTGGACGTAAGTCACTTGAAGAGGTAAAAGCGAAGTTAGAAGAGCTTGGTTTAGGGTTACGCAAAGAAGACTAAGCGATTTAAACAAACTAGAAGATCAGATATTTTTTATAAAGGAGGGAAACATCCATGGGTTACAGAAAACTTGGTCGTACAAGTTCTCAACGTAAAGCGATGTTACGTGACTTAGCTACTGATTTAATCATCAACGAGCGTATCGAAACTACTGAGGCTCGCGCTAAAGAAGTACGTAAAGCAGTTGAAAAAATGATTACTTTAGGTAAGCGCGGAGATTTACATGCTCGCCGTCAAGCAGCAGCATTTATCCGCCGTGAACTAGTAACAACTACTGACGCAGAAGGTAACGAAACAACTTCATTTGCACTACAAAAGCTATTTGATGATGTTGCACCACGTTATGCAGAACGTCAAGGTGGTTACACTCGTATTCTTAAAGTAGGTCCTCGTCGTGGTGACGGTGCACCTGTAGTTGTGATTGAATTAGTTTAATCATAATAAGAAACAAGTGGTGAAGAGGGTGTCCGGTTCACCGGTTGAACTGCCACCCTCTTTTTATAATACAATCGATTTATACGACAAATAATTAAGCTGAGCGTTATGATGAGCGAACCTTTTAGGTGGCGTCTCGTTTAGCTCTCCGCACCTCATTCAAAAAGATCACGGGCTTGAGCACCTGTGCTTCTTGTAAATGTAACGACATGCGCATTTCTTCGAATGAGGTGCGCGCTTTTTTATTTTTTATAAAGTATATGTGAGTAAACATTGCGCCAATTGATGGTGCTTTTTTTTATACCAACATATTGATTGTGGTAGAATACATACATAAAACAGTGTAATTTAGTTAGTAGAGCTGAGGATGTAGAGAGGAGTTCGGGTGAATGGCTGAAATTTTATCGTTAAATAATGTAACGTTTTCATATACACCAGATGATGGTTCAAGTCGCAATGCAGTAGAGAATGTTAGCTTTTCTGTTCAAGAAGGCGAATGGATTGCAATTGTTGGTCATAATGGTTCTGGTAAATCTACAATTGCCAAGTTAATGAATGGCTTATTATTCCCTCAACAAGGGGATATACGTATATTGCAAGAAGTACTAAGTGAAGATAATTTATGGGAAAGTCGCTCACAGATGGGGATGGTGTTCCAAAATCCAGATAATCAATTTGTAGGGGCAACGGTACAAGATGATGTTGCCTTTGCTCTAGAAAATAACGGCGTACCATTTGAAGAAATGGTAAAGCGTGTTCATGCAGCACTTGATCAAGTAAAAATGGGTCAATTCTTAGATCATGAACCGCATCATCTATCTGGTGGACAAAAACAGCGAGTGGCTATTGCAGGCGCATTAGCATTGAAGCCTAAGCTTCTTATTTTAGATGAAGCTACTTCGATGTTAGATCCTCAAGGGCGTGAAGAAGTATTGCAAACCGTTCAGCAATTACGTATAGAGACAGGTTTAACTGTACTTTCAATTACGCATGATTTAGAAGAGGCGATGTTGGCTGACCGTATTTTATTCATGAATGATGGTAAAAAATTTGCTGAAGGCGCACCTGCTGAGATTTTTGCACTTGGCGATAAATTAGTAGAGCTTGGCCTTGATCTCCCATTTGCGATGAAACTAACGAAATTTTTACAAATTGAGGGTGTCCAATTAATGGGACAACATATGACAGAAGAAGAGTTGGTGAATGACCTATGGACATCAAACTTCAACAAGTAAGTTATGCGTATGCGCAAGGTACACCTTTCGAAAAACGCGCATTATTTGATGTTGGTTTTGAAATTCCTTCCCATACCTATCAAGCGATTATCGGACACACAGGTTCGGGGAAATCTACGATATTACAGCATTTCAATGCACTATTAAAGCCAACTTCAGGTGAAGTACATATTGGCGAACGCGTTATTGTAGCAGGTAAGAAGGCGAAAGAGTTAAAGTCAGTTCGTCAAAAGGTGGGTATTGTGTTTCAATTCCCAGAGCATCAGTTATTTGAAGAAACTGTATTAAAAGATATTATGTTTGGACCAATGAATTTTGGCGTTTCTGAAAATGATGCGGAGGCTAGGGCACGTGAGCTTGTGCGTTTAGTGGGCTTACCTGAAGATGTTCTTGAGAAATCTCCTTTTGATTTATCTGGTGGACAGATGCGTAGGGTTGCGATTGCTGGTGTACTAGCTATGGAACCTGAAGTTATTGTTTTAGATGAACCGACTGCTGGACTGGATCCGCGTGGACAAAAAGAAATTATGGACATGTTTTATGGGCTCCATAAGGAACGTGGCCTAACGACAATTCTTGTCACACATAGTATGGAAGATGCAGCTCGGTACGCAGATAATATCGTTATTATGCACGAGGGGAGAAATGTTTTAAGTGGTACACCGCGTGAGATTTTTAAAGATGTGGAGACATTGAAACAATTCCGATTAGAGCCACCACGTATTGTCCGTTTCCAACAAAAGATAGAAAAAATAATGAATGCACCATTATCGAAAGTTTGTCTAACAGAAGAAGAATTGGCAACTGAAATTGGACGCGCACTAAGAGAGGAGCGTGGACAGTCATGATGGAAAAAATGATTTTTGGACGTTTTTTACCTGGTGATTCGCCAGTTCATAGACTAGATCCTCGTTCAAAGCTGATTTTTGTTTTCGTATTCATCATCATTGTATTTTTAGCGAATAATACAACTACTTATGCGATGTTGCTAGCATTTACGTTACTCATAATTCTAGTGTCACGTATTCGTCTGTACTTTTTAATAAATGGTTTGAAGCCTGTGCTGTTTTTAATGGCATTTACCTTCTTGCTTCATATTTTTATGACTAGGGAAGGCGATTTATTGTTCCACTGGAAGTTTATCGAGGTTTATGAAGAGGGCGTCAGACAGGGGATATTCATCTCAGTTCGTTTCTTAGTGCTTGTATTCATGACATCGATTCTAACATTAACAACTTCACCAATTTCCATCACGGATGGTATTGAGGTACTGTTAAATCCTTTAAAAAAGATTAAGGTACCAGTGCATGAGCTTGCCTTGATGATGTCTATTTCATTACGTTTTATTCCAACATTAATGGATGAAACAGATAAAATTATGAAAGCACAAATGGCACGTGGTTCAGACTTATCGTCCGGACCGATAAAGGACCGCATTAAGGCTGTTGTCCCACTGTTAGTACCGCTATTTGTTAGTGCATTTAAACGCGCTGAAGATTTAGCAACTGCCATGGAAGTTCGTGGTTATCGTGGCGGAGAAGGACGTACGCGTTATCGTCAGTTAAAATGGGATTTGGGCGATACGTTAGCACTTGTATTACTTGCAGGTATTGCATTGTTGCTATTCTTCTATAGAAGTTAATTGAAGGAGCATATTAAATGCGTAGATTAAAAGCTATTATTAGTTATGATGGGACACAATTTTCCGGTTATCAGGTACAGCCGGGGGAACGTACAGTGCAGGCAGAGCTTGAGCGTGTACTTTCCATTATGCATAAAGGGAATCAGGTGAAAGTGGTTGCAAGTGGCCGTACAGATGCTAAGGTTCATGCTACAGGGCAATCGTTACATTTTGATACACCACTTGTCATTCCTGTAGAGAAGTACATGAAAGCATTGAATGTGCAATTACCGAAGGATATTCGTGTCCATGCTGTGGAGGAAGTCGCGGCTGATTTCCATGCACGGTATAGTGTGGTAGGCAAACGTTATCGCTATATCTGGTCTTGTGAGGCTGTACAAAGTCCTTTTCGACGACATTACACAGTAGAGACAAATGGCATTAAGCCAGACGTTTTAGCGATGCAGGAGGCAGCAAAGGCGATTATCGGTACGCATGACTTTTCGTGCTTCTGTGCGGCGAATACAAGTGTACAGGATAAAGTTCGTACAGTTAATGCGCTCGATTTTGAATGGCACGGCGAAGAGCTGCATATGGTCATTGAGGGCAACGGCTTTTTATATAATATGGTGCGTATTATTGCAGGAACTTTATGGGAAGTAGGAATAAACCGTCGAGATATAAAAAATGTTGAGACAGTGGTGGCATCGATGGACCGTGAAAAAGCAGGGAAAACCGCACCACCACAGGGTTTATACCTTGAAAAGGTGTTTTATTAACTCTTATACAACATCACCAGGTGTTTAATGAAATTGCTTGACTTTAAATCTCATTCATTATATGATAACAGATGGTATTTTCATTACCACCACAAGATAAGCCCCGAAACTTATAGTGTAGACTAATGAAAAATAACGGTAATCGAATCGATTAGGAGGATATATACATGCGTACAACATTCATGGCTAAAGGTCACGAAGTAGACCGTAAATGGTTAGTAGTTGATGCAGAAGGCCAAACTCTTGGACGTTTAGCTTCTGAAGTAGCTGCAATCTTACGTGGTAAACATAAACCAACATTCACACCAAACGTTGACACAGGTGATCACGTAATCATCATCAACGCTGACAAAATTCATTTAACAGGTAACAAATTACAAGGTAAACTTTACCGTCACCACACTCAATTTGCGGGTGGTTTAAAAACTCGTACAGCTGGTGAAATGTTAGATAAATACCCAACAAGAATGCTTGAATTAGCAATCAAAGGGATGCTTCCTAAAAACTCTTTAGGTCGTAAAATGTTCACTAAACTTAACGTTTATACTGGAACAGAACACCCACACGCTGCACAAAAACCAGAAGCATATGAGCTTCGCGGATAATATAAATTAAGAGGAGGATATTACTTTGGCACAAGTTCAATACATCGGCACTGGTCGCCGTAAAAGCTCTGTAGCACGCGTACGTTTAGTACCGGGTACAGGTAAAATTGTTATCAACAAACGTGAAATCGAAGAGTATGTACCATTCGCTGCACTACGTGAAGTAATCAAGCAACCATTAGTAGCTACTGAAACTACAGGAAGCTATGATATCCACGTAAACGTTAACGGTGGTGGATACACTGGTCAAGCTGGTGCTGTACGTCACGGTATCGCTCGTGCTCTACTTCAAGTAGACCCAGATTTCCGTGCTGCACTAAAATCTGCTGGATTACTTACTCGTGATTCACGCATGAAAGAACGTAAAAAACCAGGTCTACGCGGCGCTCGTCGTGCACCTCAGTTCTCAAAACGTTAATCTACGGATTTATTCGTTTCAAACTCCCAAGCTTATGCTTGGGAGTTTTTTTTGCTTTCAGGCATAGTTTCATTGTAGCGCTCGTACACTAGATGTAAAAGGGTGGTGTATGAGGGTGAAGCGCTGGCTTGCACTAGGTTTAATAATGCTTGTAAGTATTCTTGTTGTGGCTTATGAAACATATGCTTCTGACCGAAACTTTTTCTTACCTGACCCACTTGGCGGAGTTAAAATCGTCATTGATGCTGGGCATGGGGGGGAGGATGGAGGTGCTTCGAAAGGGGATGTGATTGAAAAAACGATAACCCTCGCTATTTCTCAACAGGTTGAGAAGGAGCTTAAGAGAAAGGGTGCAACAGTTATCATGACACGCACGAAAGACGGCGATGTAATGGCTGAGCATTCGTCTCCAGAAAGAGAAGGAACGCTAAGAGAGCGAAAAAGACAGGATATCTATTTACGGAAGGATATTGTAGACAAAGAACAACCTAATATTTTTATTACAATACATGCTAATGCAATTCCAGAAACAAAATGGCGTGGTGCGCAAGTTTTCTATCATAAAGACGGACATGCTGATGGGGAAATTTTGGCGAAAAGCATTCAACAAGCAATCCGTACGAACTTGCAAAATACAGAACGAGAGGCACTATCGATTAAGGAAGTATACTTGTTGAAAAAAGTGCAAGTACCTGCCGTTTTAGTGGAGACTGGTTTTATCAGTAATGACGAGGAACGTGCGTTATTAGTCGATAAAGACTACCAGAAAAAAATGGCGGATGCCATCGTGGAGGGCGTTGAAGAATATTTACTGTCAAAAATTGAATAGAGCAACTGCTACTATGTAAATTAAATCAGTATGATATACTAACATGGAGATAAAATAAGGGGAGTGTTCGTCGTGATAACTGAACTACAAGTACGAGAAATATTAGGACAACTACAAGATCCATTTTTACATAAACCATTATCAGAAACAGATGGCTTAATAGATGTTTCAATTAAAGAAGAAAAAAATCATGTTAGTGTTAAAGTTGCAATTGCAAAAACAAACACACCAGAACAAATGCAGCTTCAAATGAAAGTTGTTGAATTATTAAAGGAAGCAGGGGCGAACACTGTTGGTATACGTTTTGAAGAGCTATCAACAGAAAAACTACAAAGCTTCCGTGGTACAGCTACTGAAGCAGAAGCACAGGATATTTTATCACCGCTTAGCACAGTGCAAGTGGTTTCGATTGCTTCCGGAAAAGGTGGCGTAGGAAAATCTACGGTATCTGTTAACTTAGCTGTTGCTTTAGCGCGTCTAGGCAAAAAAGTGGGCTTAATCGATGCGGATATTTATGGTTTCAGTGTACCGGATATGATGGGTGTTACAGATATGCCGGTCGTAAAAGAAAATCGTATTTATCCAGTCGATCGCTTGGGAGTAAAAGTAATATCAATGGGCTTCTTTGTTGAAAATAATGCACCAATTGTTTGGCGTGGTCCCATGTTAGGGAAAGTATTGGACCAATTCTTCCGTGATGTGGAGTGGGGCGAGTTAGATTACTTACTATTAGATTTACCGCCAGGCACAGGGGATGTTGCGCTTGATATTCATCAAATGCTTCCATCGTCAAAAGAAATTGTTGTCACAACGCCACACCCAACAGCTGCTTTTGTAGCTGCTCGTGCAGGTGCAATGGCGCTACAAACTGACCATGAAATTTTGGGTGTCATCGAAAACATGGCTTGGTTCGAGTCTAAAACAGGTGAACGTGAATTTGTATTTGGTCAAGGTGGCGGACCAAAGTTAGCAGATGAGCTACGCACGGAAATGCTAGGGCAAATCCCACTAGGTCAACCAGATTGGTCAGCAGAGGATTTTGCACCTTCAGTGTATGCAGAAGAACATACAACAGGTCAAATTTACTTAGATATTGCATCGAAGGTTATTGCAAAATTAAATAAATAAGACAAAACGGGCTATCTCAAAAGTAATTGAGGCAGCCCGTTTTCTGTGTGAAAGCAATGGATACATCTTTTTATATAGATAAGCGAATAAATTGGTGACAAAATAAAATGGCTTATTACTTGCTCTTTTCGTCTTTTCCTGAACCGCTACCTTGAGCTTCACCGCTTGCTTCTTTTTTTTCACCTTCGCTTCCAGTTTCACCGCTCTTTTTAATGAGCTCTTGCCACTTTGTTTGCATCAGTGGACTTTCAATGGTTTCTTTCACAACTTCCTCCATTTGTTTGCGAAGGTTTGCTGATTTTAAAATTGTTTCTAACTGCTTTTGCATATCTGCTTGTCCAAAGAACGATTCTAAATCCTTTTGGAATGTAGGATCTTTCATTAATTCCTTCATAATATCTTGTTGCTGCTTTTGCATACTTTTCGCTACGGTCTCTTTAAACTTTGGATCCTCAAAGGTTTTTTTCCAAAATTCTTGTGCTTTTTCAGAAAGCAGCGTCTCCTCTGTAGCCTTTTTGACTTCATCATGCTCTAATACCAGTAGCTCACGGAAATCAGGTTCCTCTAAAAGTTTACGTAAAGCTTTTTTACCCTCCTCGGTTTGCAAAGAATCAACCATGATTTTTTTCACTTCATCGTAGGACATGGTAGTGGTTTTATCTTGAGCACAGGCAGAAAGAAAAAGGGTTAGGATCAGTAATAGGGTGAACTTTCGCATTGAACATCCGTCCTTTCTATAGATAAGCTCTTTCAATTATTGTTCACATTTATGATGACTTTATGTATTGATTGGCAAGAGAAATAGCTTTTTTGACAATCCATTGTTAAAATGAGAACAAAGAAATTGGAAAATTGGGGGACTTTAAGTCGTGACGATACGAAATTGGGCAAAGTTTTTCTTCTATGCAATGCTCGTTGGTGGTTTAGTCAACGGGGTTTTTAGTTTATTTATTCGTTGGGATTTCTTTCAACCTTACGTAACGAATGGACAATGGGGTGAATTTTTAGCAGGGTTTTTATGGATGATTTTTTTAGGGTTTACAATGAGCGTTATTGCACAGGCTGGCTTCTTTGCCTATTTAACGTTGCACCAAGTTGGCGTTAATATTTTTAAAACATTGACATTATGGAACTGGGTGCAGGTTGTATTAATAGCCGTTACACTTTTTGATATAGTGTTTTTCAGATTTGCACCAAGTGCAGACACAACACAAGATTGGTTATTTTACATAGGGCTTTTATTAGTATTAGTATTTGGATCAGTAGTAACAGCTATGCAAAAGGTGAAAATGACAGGGAAAAAACATGTATTAATTTCTGCTCTATTTTTCATGATTGTTATTACAACTTTAGAGTGGACAATCGCTTTAATGGGCCGTGATGCAAATATCGATGAATACATAGCGTTATTATTATTCCCATTACTTGCGGTTAATGCGTATCAATTATTAGTTTTACCGAAGTACAACGAAAAATCTGAAATAGATCGTCAAAAACTAGAAGAACGTCGTAAAGCACGCCGCGAACAAGCAAAGAATGCATAATATAAAAAAACTGCGCAAAGCTAAATTTGCGCAGTTTTTTTTAAGGGGATTTTTTCGACTGTATCGTATAGCCAAAAATATTCTCTTCTATAGAGATGAACTTATTTTTCTCTAATAACGTATTCAGTTTTTTAAAGGGAATCTTATTATTTTCATGTAATGAAATAAAAAGAAAATCACCTTTTTGTAAACTAGGGATAACGTTATTACCTTGCCAAATAATTGATGGAGAAAGTACATTCACTTGCTGTTGAAAAAGTGTTTTTTGTAAGCCTTGTGAATATTGATGATTACGTGTTGCAAACCATAGTGGCTTCGAAGTGAAATTTTTTTCATAAATAGCTAAGTCTTTTTTTAGCAAAGCAGAATCAAGAGGTTCTTTTTCAGAATCTGCAGGACCTAATAAACCAGTAGGAAGTTTTCTTTTTTGAATAATTTCCATATGTTTAGGTGAACGTTCTATCCAATCAGCGTCTAATAAAAGAAGCGGATAAGGTTCTTTGATTGTCGTAAGCCATTCTAAAAGCGGTTCATCTGAAAAAGAAATTTCGACAACAAGTGACGTCCCATAATGTCCTTTTGTGACAATAGCAGGCGAATCAGTAATACTAAATACGGATATCATGTTCGAATTTATAGGCTTGAAAAAGATAAACAATAATAGTGTTAAACACAGTAATAGCAAGGTTTTACGAACCATCTTAATACCCTCATTTCTTTTGATTTAAATACAAAAAATAATCTTCTTAAAAAAACTTATGATTTAGTGTTGACTTTAATGATTAAACGATGATATTATGTATAAGTCGCCAAGAGGTGACAAGCTAAACGAAACAAAATGAACCTTGAAAACTGAACAAGCAAAACGTAATCAATAACGTTTTAAGTAACTAACAACTAAGTTAGTGAACAAAACATAAGTAATAA
>NZ_JBIWEY010000025.1:0-68062 GCF_044762775.1 Lysinibacillus sp. NPDC096418 | reverse complement strand
AAAAATCTTATTAAATTTAAAGTATAAAGAAATCGGGGTTCATTTGGGTTAAGGTGCTGTAAATTTACAGCACCCCAACATTTGATTTAGAACCATTATTACTAACTATTGACATTTTTGGTATTTCGAATTGTGATTTCTATTATTGTTAGTATAGTACTATTAAAAACTAATAATTAGAAATTTATTGGATAAAAGGACTGTTGATGTCCAACTAGCTTTGTAAAATAGATATAGTTATTACGAAGAAAGCGTGGGATTTATGGTGGATTCACAACAAAATAAAGGGTACCGAATCCTTTCGATGTTTGATCGACTTATTGAGGGAAAAGGTATAAATAAAAAACAAGAAGCATTTTTACAACAAGTGAGTGAAAAAACCATACAACGCGATTTAGATCAAATTAGAGAGTATATTGAAACGACAAAATTAAATTGTCATTTAGAATACAACCGTATTGAAAAAGTATACAAACTAACGAGTGAAGGAAAAAGTATACTATCTAAAGAGCAGGTACTTGTGATTGTAAAAATATTGATTGAGTCAAGAGCGCTACTTAAATCAGAAATGAGTGACATTATTGATAAGCTAATTTCAACGGTTGCAGAGGACAAACAGGATTTCATACATAATTTAATTCTCAATGAAAAGCACTTGTATGTAGACTTAAATCATAAAAAATCGTTGCTTCAATCGATCTGGTCTATTTCCGAAGCAGTACAAAAAAAGAAACTTATTAAAATACACTATTTACGTGAAAGAGATATAAAATCTTCAGAAAAAGTATTGAAACCACTGGGCGTAATATTTTCTGAGTATTATTTTTATCTAATCGCTTATGACAGTAAACATGAGAAGGAATTGCCAATCGTATATCGTATTGATCGTATTCTAGATATTAAGGAGTTAAATCAAAAATTTACTGTCCCCTATACAGAGCGATTTCAAGAAGGTGAATTTAGAAAACGCATACAATTTATGCATGCTGGTGAACTTATGTTATTGAAGTTTATCTTTAAAGGAACTTCTCCTCAAGCCGTATTAGATCGCTTACCTACTGCAAAGTTAATGAATAAGGAAGATGGAGAATATTATTTAGAGGCAGAAGTTTTTGGAAGAGGAATTAAAATGTGGCTACTTAGTCAAGGTGCAAATATTGAAGTGCTTGAGCCGATTGAGCTAAGGGAAGAAATGATTGAAACGATTCAAGCGATGCATCGAAATTATCAATGGAAATAAGAAAAGACTGAAGTAAAAGAGGCTATTTCTTAAGTCCTTTTTAGTCGAACAACAGGGTTTCAATATGGCAAAATCCACTTCGCTTTCATCGCAAATAATGTTCCTAAAGGAGTCTACGTGGATTTTTACCTTTATATCCTCAAAAATAGCCTTTTAACAGTACTCTCAACACACTTCCTTGCTCCTTATCACTCAAATCTATCCAACTTAAAGTAGTTATAAATCTCATTAAACTTCTATGAGTTTTAGCATAGTTGGATAGTTTTCTAAAAATTCTTTCTTATCGTTGCTTATTCCGCGTTATAATTGTAGAAAAACTGATTTGAAGGAAAGAAGGCAATGCAATGATTGAGAATCGTCAAGAAAAAGAGATTTTTTACCCTGATGGTGCGATTATGTACCGTGGTGGGGTGAAGAAAAATGATTTTGGTCACGATATTTATGATGGGCAAGGAACAATATTTGACCAAGAGGGCTATGTATTATTTGAAGGTGAATTTGTTAATCACATGAAGCAAGGTAATGGCATTATGTATTTGAAGGGGCAGAAAGTGTACCACGGCGAGTTCATTCAAAATAAAAAGCAAGGGAACGGTATTTTATATAAAGATGGCGAGAAGCATTATGAAGGACACTTTCGAAATGATTTAATGGATGGTTATGGTGTTTTGTATTATGAAGATGAAGTAGTAGCACCTTTTTCTGATATACGAACGCAGCACCTCCATTTAAATCGACCACAATATGAAGGCGATTTTGTCCATGGTATGAAAAAAGGGAAGGGCAAACAGTATTATCCGAACGGCTTGATGCAATACGAAGGTGATTTTATGTGGAATCGTATGCAAGGGGCTGGGAAGCTATTTTATAATACTGTAACACTGACAAAAGAAGAAATTGCCCAAGGCGTCATAACTTTGCAGTTTGACGGATACTTTTTTGAAGACATGAAACATGGTAAAGGGAAATACTATTCACGACAAGGCGTGCTAGAGGCGGAAGGTCAGTTTAAAGAGGATGCAATGACGGGTAAGGGTACATTGTTTTATGAAAATGGGCAAGCCGCATATATTGGGGAACTAGTAGGCGGAGAAAAACATGGGCGTGGTGACTTTTATAATGAAGCAGGAAAAATTATTTATAGCGGTGAATTTGTTCACGGCGAACGCCTACGAATAACGCCAGAAATCGAACGGGAAATCGCCAAGTTACAAGAGCAGTTAGACGGGCTTGTAGGGCTCCCGAATGCAAAAAAAGAATTACATAATCTTATTAACTTTATCAAAATTCAAAGTTTACGTGTCGATCATGGTTTGACGAGTTTTCCGATTACCTATCACCTTGTGTTTTCAGGAAATCCTGGTACTGGAAAAACGACGGTCGCACGTATTATTGGGCAAATTTATAAGTATTTAGGTGTGCTCTCAAGTGGTCATTTTGTTGAAACGGACCGGGCAGGCTTAGTTGCAGGGTATGTTGGTCAAACAGCTTTGAAAGTTCAGGAAGTTGTGAAAAAAGCAACAGGTGGTGTGCTTTTTATTGATGAAGCATATTCCCTTGTGAATGATAAAAATGATGCCTTTGGGAAAGAAGCTATTGATAGTTTACTAAAGGCAATGGAGGATTTACGAGATGACTTAGTTATTATTGTTGCGGGTTATACGGAGTTGATGGAAGAGTTTTTACAGGCAAATCCGGGCTTTAAATCACGTTTTAATCATTTTGTGCAGTTCGATAACTTCAGTACGGATGAGTTATATGATATTTTTGCAATGCTTTGTAAGCAAAATGATTATGTATATGGCGAAACATTCGGAGAATATATGAAAGCACAGTTACACCAAATTCCTGTTGAAGATATTGCGAATTTTTCAAATGGACGTTATATCCGCAATCTATTTGAAAAGCTTGTGACGATTCAGTCAAATCGCTTAATTCAGCAAAAAAGTATTACAAGAGACGAGCTAATGGAATTTTCAGAGGCAGATATTGTCCAAGCTATTTCAGAGCAGCTTTTTAACAATACATTTTAACTAAAGGCTGTTTTCTCAAAGAGAGTTGCTGTTAAAACAAAAAGCAGATTTAATCTACAAAACCTGTAGAATAAATTCTGTCTTTTTGTTTTGATATTTTTTGAATCGAAATTTTAACTAAAGAACTCCGTTTGTTTAAGTTTTTCTTTTCACAATCTTATGTTTTGAAAATAAAACTTTTATGAAATGCTTTAAAAATATAATTTCTTTTTAACACATAATTGAGGATTCGTGATTAATTTAGCTTTCGCTATTCCTCGCTTAAATCTAATATTGTATAACCATTCTACTATTGCATTTGCATCATAATTAGGGTGAATTCTTTCCTCATTATCTAAAGCCCAATATTCTGAATTTCTTTTCTCGTTAAAAATCCAATTTAGAAAATCCTACTGAATACTGTTCATTTTCCTATCTGCTTTTGATGAACAAGCAATGTATTGAATAAAATCGTTATCAAAGTCAATTGATATAATCATCAAAGTTTAACCCCTTAAAATCGTTTGAAATTAAGGCTATTATAGCATTCCTTATTAAACTATTCTGCGAAGTTAGTAGAATAATAGTACACCACTTATACCGTGTGAAAAGTAACTGATAAATGGTGCCCTTTATGTTTTCTTAATGCTCTAACTGTGAAATAGTTTATTTTTGACAAGCTGAAATATGCATTTGCACTACCCTATTTTCAAATGCCAAGTTTTTTGTATCTCTAGCCAACGATACTAGTAGAGGTAACTATCCAAATAATACGTACCAACGCCTTGAAATCGTCATCCATCCTTTCAAATGGCGTTGGAAGTACTACTTATGAGCGTTTATTCGATTAATACCGATAGGTAAAAAAACAAAATAAAAAGACAATCTAAAGGGGCTGGAAGTTATGGAGTTTGAAGAGCTATACAATATTGCGAAGAGTGCCTTAAACCCAAAACAAATTTCAAAGAATTCTTATGCAGGTTCTGTTGCAGCTGCAATTTTATGCGAGAGCGGTAA
Source organism: Lysinibacillus sp. NPDC096418 (assembly GCF_044762775.1). Classification (NCBI taxonomy): domain Bacteria; kingdom Bacillati; phylum Bacillota; class Bacilli; order Caryophanales; family Bacillaceae; genus Lysinibacillus; species Lysinibacillus sp. NPDC096418. Next base: position 63,793 of record NZ_JBIWEY010000025.1, on the reverse strand, counting down.
GATATATAAAGGTGTATGTATAGATACTCCTTGCTCAATGGGATTTTGTGCAGAGCATGCAGCAATAGCTGCTATGATTACTGATGGAGAAAGTAGAGTAAAAAAAGTTATTGCAGTTTATAAGGATGGGACAATAATACCTCCATGCGGAAGATGTAGAGAGTTTATTTGTCAAATTAATGATGATAACTATAAATGCGAAGTAATGGTAAAGGACAATACTGTACTTACTATAAACGACTTACTTCCTATTCGTTGGGAATAAGTATATTGAACAATTTTAGCATTACCTGAAACATACAGAACTATTGATATGTTAATAGATACAGGGCTATTTAATATTACAATATTCCATCAAAGTTCAGTAGAAACAAGATGATATAAACGACCTAAAATGATGAAGCTTTTAGGCCGATTTTATTAAGCTTTTATACGAGATTTAAGCTGCATATTTAATAACGTTGCTTGAGTTAACGCATGTTCATCTTTTGTGATTTCTCCAGGTTTGTTGGCTTCGCCAATAATATATGAAGTAAAGGGCATTTTTAAAAAATCAAAGATATATTGGAACTGCTGAATCATAGGCAATCCCTTGATTTTTGGGTCATCTCCGCCAACAGCGAGTACGATAGCTTCTGTTGTCTGTAACTTTTCCTTTAGTTGTGGGAAGCGTTCATCACGAATTGCATGACTCAGGCGATCAACCATGTTTTTCATGATGCCAGACATACTGTACCAGTAAATCGGCGTCGTGAAAATCACAATATCACTTGTCAAAAGTGCTTGAATTACTTGGTCGTAATCATCATCAATGAATTGGAATCCATTCTTGGAATGTCGTAAATCGTGGATCGGTTGAATGTTTAAACTCTTTATATATAATTTTTGGGATGGTATGCCTTTTAATACATAGTCAGTAAGTATTTCACTATTACTATATTCTCTTGTGCTACCAATAAAAGCTGTGATGTTCATATTTATCCTCCTCTATATTTTAAATTACTTATAGTTTATCATTCTTTCAATTTTATTCTTCATAATATTACCTCTTTATGAATTTTATGTAAAATATAACGTGAAAAAGCCGTAGCGTTTATAGACGCTACAGCGGATTGATTGATGCCCTTTATATGTTGTATTGACAATAGCATTATACCACAACGGAGGAGGGCAAATCAGGACCTTTATTAAACGTATATTGTTTACCTACGGGTTGTTCAAATCGATGTATTTCGCCATTTTTATACCAACGCATCCATGTTTCTATTTGCGTTTTATTCCGTAAATTTAATTCGATTAACACCTGTTTCGTTGGCACACCAGCTAATCGCATTTAGATAGCCTTCATTTTCACTTCGTATGGATAACTTACTCTTGTTCCCATTAGAAAAAACACCTCCAAATAGAAGTTTATGTATCTAGACCCGAATTCAATCGAAGATGCTTTTTTTACTTGTCTATACTTATGGTTGCAGTCTCAAGTGGTTTAATCATTGCCTTCCATCTGTTTCCGAAATAAGAATGCATGAAAATAATTCAAAAGCTTAAGAATTTCTTAAGGAAGATAATAGCTAAAAAATAAGATTTTGATTCTATAATTTTAGAATAATGATTACTTTGATGCTCTAATTAAGTAGGCATTTTTTTAAAACATGCCAAAAACGTTTGAGATGTAATAAAATGGGATATTATAGAAGCGTTGATTTTATTCACTTATCCATTTCTAAGCATAAAGTTAGAAAGTGTTCATTATTATAATTAGTGATAGGAGGCGTTTTTTTATGAAAAAATTTATATTACTATGTTGTCTATGTATGGCGGCATTTTTCTTATATGCAAATAAATCAACTGAAAATGTTGATGCTGATATTGATGTTGAAATACCTTCTTTGCATAGTCAAAATGCGATTTTGTTAAATGAAAGCGGACAGTCGATTTTTGAAAAAAATGCGGATGCTATTATCTACCCAGCTTCGTTAACAAAAATTATGACTGCGATTGTTGCGATTGAAGCGAGTGATGATTTGCAAAAGCATACTATGATTGATCCGCAAACAATTGCGACATTTACGGCGCAAAATGCTTCGATGGCTGGCTTTAAAGGTGGAGATTTTGTAACAATAGAAGATCTATTGTACGGTACCGTTCTTCCTTCTGGTGCAGATGCCACAGCAACTTTAGCCAAAGTTATTGCGGGTAGTGAACCTGCTTTTGTGTCACTCATGAATGACAAGGCACGTGAACTTGGTATGAATGATACACATTTTGTCAATGCCAGCGGGCTTCATGATAATGAACATGTGTCGAGTGTGCGTGATATAAGTAAGCTGTTTCGCTATGCGTTAGAAAATCCACTATTTTATAAAATCCTGACAACGAGAAGCTATGTAACTAACGTACCTAATGAGCTTATTATGTCTAGTACATTATTCACGAAATTACCTGGAGTTGAAAATGCAATTTTAGGTGGAAAAACGGGCTATACACCTGAAGCGGGGCTTTGTTTAGCTTCACTTTTGGAGAAAAACGGAAAGAATTATTTACTTGTAACAACGAATGCAACAGGTAATGTACGAACAGAACCACTTCATGTTCAAGACGCTTTAAGTGTGCATACGGCACTTTAGGAGGAATTTAAATTGCACCGAAAAATGACGTTGTTAGTACTTATAATGATACTCTTGACGGCTTGTACGGCGAAGGCTCCTGACGTACAGGATGTTTGGGAGCCGTACATTGGTACTTGTGTAGGTGATAATGGAAATGTGAGTGCAGTTGCTAACAATGTACTTGATTTAGGTGATACCATTGATCACTTTGATTTGCGTGGTGAAGTTTTGCATATAATTTATCGGTCAGACAATGAATCGCTAAAGAAGTGGTTTGATACAGCAAGGACGATGAAAGAGACCATTATTTATAATGCTATGATGGCTGCGGTATTTGTGCCAAATGCGTATGGCTATGCCTTTAGTATTGATGACGTTTTGTTCGAAGTGACAAGAGAAGCGTTAATCACTGAAATGTCAGCTCTATTTGAGACAATCCCTCAGGAAAATGAATTTTTCGATAAGGCAATTGTTTCAAAATTTTTACAACTGCAAGAACATGAGATTCGTAAATACGCCAAGGATATCACGTACCAAAAGTCATTCTTTAGTAAGTTTCCACTTTCAAAAATCGAAAAGTAAACATCTATCTAATATTATTTGTATTTCGAAAAATTCACAACTTTATTGATAAATACTATATTCTGACACTGGAAATTATTTTATAATAAAAATAATAATCCAGTTGTCAGAAAATTAGCATGGAAATACAACTTAGAATGCTGTATAAGGATGGTGTGGTGGAAATGAAGAAATTTTTATCTATAAGTGCTTTTTTAGCAACTTTCATTTGTTTACTATTGACGGGAGTGACTGAGGCACAAGCAAGTGAAGCGGCTAGTATCCATCAAGTGATCGAAACCCCTTTACCTATTTATCTAGATGCATCAGAAGAGAGTAGTGTCTTAGGTTATTTAACACAAGGTGATTTTGTTTCGGCTGAGATTTCGCAATCAGAATGGACATATATTCACGCTAATGGATTTACAGGGTACGTGTTCAGCTCAGGAATAACGAAAGCGCAATCCACTAAATATCTAGTCAATAAAAAAGAAGGCACATATTTATATACATATCCGAGTCCAACTGCACAAAAAAATGGCACAGTGTTTGATAAGAGTATCGTCAATGTATATGGTACAGCACCAGGTGGCTGGTCGTATGTACAGTATGGACATCAAGTAGGCTATGTGGCTTCTAATTCATTAAAGCTACCAACTGTGACGAAAAAAAGAGTAAACGCTGTAAAAGGTGCTCAAATCCATCTCACTGCAAGTCCTAGTTCTGAAGAAATTGGCACAATTACGCACCAAACTGTTGTTGAGCAATATACAAGCATTGCCGGTTGGGCATATGTCGAAGCGGGTGAACAAAAGGGCTATGTGAAGGCTTCGGAACTTACAGATCCCGTTTCATTAGGAAATAAAACGTACAATCAAGGTGTTGCAGTAGCGAATGGCCAGGTAAAACGAGTAGCGTTAACCTTTGATGACGGTCCAGATGCGAAAGTGACACTACAAATTTTGGCTATACTTAAAAAGTACGAGGCGAAAGCAACATTTTTTATGGTTGGAAGAAATGTGTCGAAAAATCAAGCAATCGTAAAGCAAATATATGAAGAGGGCCATGAAATTGGCAATCATACTTGGAACCATCCGAAATTAACGAGTTTGTCTAAAGCTAACGTAAAACAAGAGATAGACAATACAAGTAATGCTATTTACAAGGCGATTGGTCAAAATCCAACAGTATTCCGTCCACCATACGGAGCAACAAGCAATCAAGTACGATCTGTGCTTTCCATGCCGACTATTTTATGGTCAGTAGATACACTAGATTGGAAACATCGTAATGCCGCTAAAATTTTATCGTATGTAAAAACATCAGCGAAAGATGGCAGCATTATATTAATGCACGACATTCATCAATCTACTGCAAATGGGTTAGAAAATGTAATACTTTATTTGCAAAAGCAAGGTTATGAACTTGTAACAGTTAGTGAGATTCTACAATAATAGTAAAAAGCCGTGCAATGATCTAATCTTAGTTCATTGCACGGCTTCTATTATTTAAATAGGTTAATTGTAGTAATAATAATTGGAATACCGAATACGTCGATTAAAAATGCACCAACAATCGGAACAATAAGAAATGCTTTTTTAGATGGACCAAAACGTTGCGTAACTGCTGACATATTTGCCATAGCATTTGGTGTTGCTCCTAAGCCATGTCCTACAAAGCCAGCAACCATTACAGCTGCATCGTAATTTTTTCCAAATAACTTGAATAACACAAAGATACTAAACACTACGATAAATAACACTTGTACAAAGACAATTACAAAGAGTGGTAATGCTAAATCAGCGATTTCCCACAGCTTAACGCTCATTAAAGCCATTGAAAGGAAAATTCCTAATGTTACATCACCGATAAGTGAAATGCTTTTCATATTTACAGCATTTGGTTTAATTTTATCCATAATATTACGTACAAGCACCGCTACAAACATCGCACCAACATATCCTGGCAATACAAATCCAGTAGCTTCAGAGAATAGCGTACCGACATAAGTTCCAGCAACCATACTAAATGTGATTAATAGAATTTGTGTAAAGAAAGAGTCAGTTGTAATTTGTTCATTTTTATTTTCAAATTCTACTTCGGCTGTTTCTTGATCATCTGGTTTTAAATTATGTTTATTTACTAAATACTTAACTACTGGTCCGCCAATTAAGCCACCAGCTACTAAGCCACAAGTTGCCGCCGCAGCTCCGATTGTCATAGCGGAAGAAATACCCAAATCTTCTAACGTTTGTCCGAACGCTGCTGCTGAACCATGCCCACCTTCCATCGATACTGCACCTGCCATCATACCGATTAGTGGATGAACACCCATTAGTGAAGCGAGCGATACACCGATAACATTTTGCATTAAAGCAAGAACGCCACAAGCTAACCAATAGATGATTAATAGCTTACCGCCAAGTTTTACGAGCTTAAAGCTAGCGCCTAAACCAACTGTTGTGAAAAATGTAATCATAAATAGGCTTTGTAAAGATGTATCAAGTGATATTTCTAACGTTCCTGTTGTTTTTAAAAGCGTAGCTATCGCTGCAAAAAGTAAACCACCTACAACGGGTGCAGGAATACAGAAACGCTTTAAAAAGCCTACTTTATTAATTAAATATGTACCCAGTGCGAAAAGGGCAACTGCTAAAAATACTGTTGTGATTTGATTAAATGCTATCATTAGCCATTCCCCTTTATTAAATTGTTTAGTGCTTCATAAATGAAATAAGCACCTAATTTGACTGTTCTTCCGTTTTCATCAAGTGATGGATTGACTTCACAAATATCAAAAGAGTGTGTATGTGGATGTGAAGTTACTTTTTGAATGATTGCACGTACTGTTGTTGGCTCAAGACCAAACGGTGAAGGTGCACTAACACCAGGTGCATATGCTGCATTCAGTACATCCATACATAATGTTAGAAGGATATAATCGTGGCTATCCATAAATTGTTGTAATTGATGCATGATTTGTGCATGATTTTCAGTAGTTAAATCATCTTCTAAAACATATTTCACATTTAGCTCGCGTGCTTTTTCAAATAGCTCATTCGTATTACCATAACGTTGGATGCCGAGTACAAAATAATCTGTATTTGGATCTTGCTCTAGAATTTGGCGGAACATTGTGCCCGATGATGGCTCTACGTCATAAGAGCGTAAATCAAAATGTGCATCGATATTAATTATCCCGATTTTTGCATCTTTCTGAAGCGAAGTACGAACACCTAAATAATGTCCATATAATGTTTCATGTCCACCACCGAGGACGATACACTTCACATTCTTATTCCTCAATATTCCGACGATTTCACCAAGTTCTTGCTGTGCCTCTTCTAAAGCATGGTTCAGACAAAGGATATTACCGACATCTACAACTTGTTGCCCATCTTGAAATGTCCAAGGTAAGCTAGATAATGCTTCACGAAGTGCATTTGGTCCATGAGCTGCACCAAGTCGGCCTTGATTACGGCGGACACCTTCATCACATATAAATCCGACAATCCCAGCTTGAGGATTTTCTGAAGCAATTACATCATTTATTGGAACACGTTTTACTTCTTGATGAAGACGAAAACTACTCACATTTGTTGTTGAGTCTATTCGACCTTGCCAATGTTTTTTATCTGTCATTGTATACATGTTTCATCAACTCCATTAAACAAGTTTTGTATAGTGTTAATTTATTATATATTCGTAAAATTATAATTGCTAATATATAATTATTATTAATATATAGTTTATAACTATAAATAAGAAAGTGGGTTATTTATGGATTTAAAGCAATTACAATATTTTGTCTCCGTTATTGAGCATATGAATTTCTCGAAAGCCGCTGAAAAACTACATATTTCACAGCCATCATTAAGTAATGCCATTAAGAAATTAGAACAAGAAATTGGGTCCCCTTTACTTGAAAGAAACACAAGAAAGCTTCATTTAACAGAAGCAGGTCAACTACTATATGAAAGAGCTATCGTCGTACTAAAAAATATTGAGATTTTAAAATTAGAAATAGACGAAGTAGTTGTGCATGGTACGAGTGAAATAACAATTGGTGTGATGGAATCCATTAAGCATTGGCTGCCGAAAGTTATTTCAGAATATAAAAATAGATATCCGAAAATGGTATTTCATTTAGTTGATATTTTAGGAAGCGAACGCGTTAAAAATTCCCTCAGAAGCTATAAAACGCATTTAGTTATTACCAATCAATTAATTGATGATGAAGATTTTGAAGTTAAATCTTTGTACGAGGAACGTCTTGTTGCGGTTTTACCTTTGGATCATCCATTAGCGGAAAAGGAAAAACTAACAATTGCTGATATTTGTAAAGAGCCATTTATCATAGGAAAGGAAGGTTTTCAAACGAGGCGAGATATATTAAATGCTTTTGAAAAGGAAGGAAAGGACATTAAAATACAATTTGTCATAGAGCGTTTTGAAATTGCTTTATCCCTTGTTCGAGAGAATTTAGGCATTTCGATTTTACCTGAAAAATATTTACAAGGCCCAACGTTAAAAACAATTGTGCAAAAAGAAATTGATAGTCCCTATTTGCGACGAAATGTTTACTTAGTATATATGAAAAATCGACATCTACCGGTTGCTATTCATCAATTACTAATTGAAATAGAACAATGTTTTAGTGTGAAAACAAATTAGTTTATTGTAGAAAAGTTTTTAAACGAATTGTTTGTGAAAGGGAATGCTTTTTAAAGTGATATTTTTCTCTTTTAATCGAAATTTTATTCAAAAGATAATTGATTTAAGTGGAATGTAGCTGTAACATTTAATGTGTGAATAAAATGAATATTCATTCATTTTGATTTCGATGTTAAACAAAGGGGGCTTTCCATATGAATTTTTCTTATAGTGAAAAAGTGGTAGACTTGCAAAAAAAGCTAACGAATTTTATGGAGCAATATATTTATCCGAATGAAGCTGTGTATGCAGCCCAGGTAGAGGCAATGGAAGATCGATGGGGGGCAATTCCGCCAATCATGGAGGAATTAAAAGCCAAAGCACAGGAAGCGGGCTTATGGAATTTATTTTTACCGGAGAGTAAATATGGGGCTGGGCTAACAAATATTGAATACGCACCACTTTGCGAAATCATGGGCCGTTCACTTATAGCGCCAGAAGTATTTAACTGTAATGCACCGGATACTGGTAATATGGAAGTCCTTGTTCGATATGGTTCGGAGGCGCAAAAGAAGCAGTGGTTAGAGCCTTTACTACGAGGAGAAATTCGTTCATGCTTTGCGATGACAGAGCCTGCTGTGGCGTCTAGTGATGCAACAAATATTGAGGCAACTATAGAACGAGACGGCGATCATTACGTTTTGAATGGACATAAATGGTGGACAACGGGTGCTGGGGATCCTCGTTGTAAAGTTGCTATTTTTATGGGCAAGCATAAAAATACAACGGCTCTAATACATGAGCAACAATCAATGATCTTGGTGCCAATGGATACACCAGGGGTAAAAATAGAGCGTATGTTAACGGCATTTGGCTATGATCACGCACCTGAAGGACATGGAGAAGTTACATTTACAAATGTCCGTGTACCAGTGGAAAATATTTTATGGGGCGAGGGGAAAGGCTTTGCTATTGCGCAAGGTCGTCTTGGACCAGGGCGTATCCATCATTGTATGCGTTTAATCGGTGCAGCAGAGCGAGCATTAGAAGAAATGTGTGTCCGTGTACAAGCACGTAAGGCATTCCACCGACCTCTGGCAGACCAAGGTGTTATAAGGGAACGCATTGCGGAATCACGTATCGATATCGAGCAGGCAAGACTTTTAACGCTAAAGGCAGCTTATATGATGGATACTGTAGGCAACAAAGAAGCAAAAGCAGAAATTGCAATGATAAAGGTTGTTGCTCCTAATATGGCTCTACGTGTCATTGATCGAGCGATTCAAGCGTTTGGTGCTGCTGGTGTTGGTCCAGATACTACACTTGCAGCGCAATGGGCGAATTCACGTACATTACGTTTAGCTGACGGACCAGATGAAGTTCATCGTAATACCGTCGCAAAGCTTGAACTTAAAAAACACATCAGTAGACAAGAGGAGCTGGTGAAATGAGCGTACTAGAACTTTTTAGCTTAAAGGGTAAAACAGCGATTGTCACAGGTGGAGGGAGCGGACTTGGGGCTCAAATCGCACAAGGCTTCGCCGAGGCTGGCGCTAATATTGTGTTGTGCTCACGTAAGGTTGAAATGTGCGAAGAGGTAGCTACTGAACTAGCAAATCTTGGTGTACAAACACTAGCATTGCCTTGTGACGTTACAAATCCAGAGGATGTAGCGAATGTTGTTACAAAAACGAAAGAAAATTTTGGTTCTATTGATATTTTAGTCAATAACAGTGGGGCATCTTGGGGGGCACCTGCTGTAAATATGCCGTTTGAAGCGTGGCGAAAGGTCTTTGATGTTAACGTCAATGGTACGTTTTTAATGAGTCAAGCAGTCGGTAAAGTCATGCTTGAACAAAAGTGTGGGAAAATCATAAATATTGCCTCAATCGCTGGACTAGGGGGCACATTACCAGAATTCATGGATACTATTGGTTACAACGCGAGTAAGGGTGCTATCATCACTTTAACAAAGGATTTGGCTGTGAAATGGGGACCTTATGGCATTAATGTTAATGCGATAGCACCAGGCTTTTTCCCGACGAAAATGTCGAGTGCGTTAATTGAGCATGGACACGAATACATTTTGTCTGCAACGCCGTTAAAGCGTTTGGGGTCAGAAAATGATTTAAAGGGGGTTGCACTATTTTTAGCAGCAGCTGCTTCAGATTATGTTACAGGTGATGTCGTTGCGGTAGATGGTGGCATGAGTTCAATTATTTAAGGGGGCATTATAATGGCAGATACGATTCAAGTTCGAGCAAGTGAGCGCATTGATGAAGTGAAGTTACTCGCTTTTTTAAAGAAGCAATTCCCTGAGTTGCCTGAGGGTGAACTAGAAATTACGCAGTTTAGTGCAGGGCATTCTAATTTGACATATTGCTTGAGAATAGTTGATTTTGAAGCTGTTCTTCGCCGACCACCTCTTGGACCAGTTGCGAAGAAAGCGCATGATATGAAACGTGAATTCACGATTTTGTCAGCGCTACATCCGTATTTTCCAGATGTGCCAAAGCCCTACGTTTATATAGAAGACAGCTCTATAATTGGCAGTGACTTTTTCTTGATGGAGCGCAAAAATGGCATTGTACTCGACACACATTTTCCAAAAGATACGTACAACACTGAGGTCCTAGCTCGCCAAATATCTGAAAAAATGGTGGATTCGCTTGTGGCACTTCATGCCATCCCATATGAAGAAACAGCACTAAAAAATATCGTGAAGCCCGAGGGTTTTATGAAGCGCCAAGTACAAGGCTGGACAGAGCGTTATGAAAAAGCGAAAACAGCTGAATTGGATGAAGTTTCTACATTAACAACATGGTTGCAAGAAAATGTTCCTATTAATCAAGAATCAACAATCATCCACTATGATTATAAGTTGAATAATGCGATGTTTTCACAAGACTATACGGAAATGATTGGGTTGTTTGATTGGGAAATGGCAACAGTCGGGGATCCACTAGCTGATGTAGGTGTAGCCATGAGCTACTGGATGCATATGGACGATCCTAAAATTTTACTACATGCACTTGGAGGGCCACCGATTACAACTTTGCCAGGCTTCTATACTCGAGAAGAATTCATTATGCGATATGCTGAGAAAAGCGGACGTGATGTATCAAACATTGGTTACTATATTACGTTTGCATACTTTAAATTGGCCGTAATCTGTCAGCAAATTTATTATCGATATGTAAAAGGGCAAACGCAAGATGATCGCTTTGCACAAATGGATAAAATGGTCGCAGCACTTATAAAGCAAGCATCTAAAGCAATCGATTAAAGGAAGGGTCTCATGAGTCTGTAAGATAAAGCACCAAAGTATAATAATGTAACGAAAGTCGACAACTCTATTATTTATGTATTCAATTTAATATTTTCAGTAAAATCCTGTTTATTAGAAACAGGATTTTTATTATGCAGAAAAAGTACAGTATAAATAAAATGGAATAACAGATTATCCGACATTATAATTATTAAATTTAAACACACCACTCGCACCAAATTTCTTCTAACAAATTAATATATTCACGAGAAGAAATTAAAAGAGTGCGAATGCATGTTCTTATCTTAACACACGATTCATGTATTACTAGAAACTTTAATTTTCTAATTTTAATACGTATATCCTTGAGGGGGATAATAGTTATTATAATATTGATGGTAGTAGGGGTAACTCATAGAAGTATTATTAAAAGATGTATTACAATCTGCTGGAGGACCAATGTTTGTAGATGGCTTAATCGGTGCAATCGTTTTATTCCATTGCTGCTCATCTAAACAATATGTGTGCGCCATAACATTAGATGGCATGATTTTTAAGATATCTGAAGCTAATATTACTTCAGGTGTCGGTGCATCAAAAATTGCGAGCAAATGTGTATGATCTTTTATTCCGGTAACATAGTGCCACCATCCTTGCGGAACGTTTGCTACCTTTCCTGGTGTTATTTCATATTCTTGAAGCTTCTTCGTGAAAGGGTTAATCATAGACACCTTCCCAACACCCGAAATACAGTACACTAATTCCGCAGCATTTTGATGATAGTGAGGCTCAATCACATTATTTGCACTCAGAGAGAAGTCCAATAAAGAAACATTTTCAAGCGTATTTAATTGTTGGATACCAAGAAGGTTAATGAAGTTTTGGTCGTCTTTTTTAAATACGGTATTTGTATTGACGTCAAACGTAAACTGAGTAGATGGAGAGGTATAATCTATATAGGAAGTCAAATATACATCCTTTCTTCTTAAATTTCAAAAGTGTAACAAAAACACAATTTCTATAGTGTATGAAGGACCGAGGATTCGTGTGATGCACTTGTAGCTTAAGGTGGGACTACTGTTTGCTTTTCGGTTTAATGATACAATTTGCGAAAAGGGTGTGGAGGGGAAGTATTGGATCAAATCATTTACTTACTACGTCATGGTGAAACTGTTTTTAATACGCAAGGGCGATATCAAGGGGAGCTTGATTCTCCATTAACGGATGTCGGAATGGATCAAGTCAGACAAAATGCAGACATCTTGAAAAATCTCATTGGAAATCCAAATGACTGGAAAGTTGTTTCAAATCCACTAGGCCGAGCTTTGCAGAGCACCAAAATTATATGTGAAACAATAGGATATGATTTTAAGAAGATAGAGACCGATGATCGACTAAGTGAAGTGGCTGTTGGTGTTTGGGCAGGGTTAACAATGAAAGAAATTGAAAATACCTGGCCAAACCTTATAAAAGATACAGATGCTTTTAGTTGGTTTTTTAATGCACCTAATGGAGAAAGTTATGACACTGTTGTGAGTCGGTTAACCGATTGGCTTCTAAGCATAAAACACGAACAAAAAGTGATTGTTATTTCACATGGACTTACAGGTAGGATACTGCGTGGGGTCTACGCTGAAATGGATAAGGAACAAGCCTTAAAGTTAGAAGTATCCCAAGATATTTTCTTCAAGCTTTCTGATAAAATGATTCAAAAAACAAGCTTAGAATATGATAATTTTTATTGAAGTTCCTAATTATTACTTTTAATAGAGACTTCCCTAAATACGAACAATATTCGTATTTAGGGAAGTCTTTCTCGTACTTGAATATAAAAATTTTCCGTTATATAATTTACCTAACGATAGGTAGGTAAACTGGGAGGTACTTTTATGTCCAATAATACAAAAGAAGATATTTTAAATGCTACATATATTCTGATTGCAGAGCAGGGAATTCAAAAAGCAAGTTTTGCACAGATTGCGAAAGCAGTGGGAATCTCAAAACCATCGATCTACTATTATTTCGAGTCGAAAGATGATCTAATCAAACAATTATTTGATTTCTTCTGTACAGAAATTCAATTCAATAATTATTTTCGTATTGAAGATTTTACAGCTGAAAACTTTGTAGATAAATTAGTCAAAATTGGTGTTCAAATGATTCAGGACCAAAAACAAGATCCTTACTACGATAATGTAATGAAAGAGTTTTTGTCCCTTGCTGCTCGTGATAAATATTATCAAGATCATTTACTAGAGATTCAGTCATTCTATTTAAAGGGATTTGAGAAATTGCTCAAAAAGGCCTCCTCCCTTTCATTAATTACAGATGAAGCTGTTGAAGAGAAAGCTCATATTTTAGCTTTAGTTCTAGATAATATCGGGAATCTAATAATGGAGAATGAAACTATTAATTACAAAGGTATTTGGATAACAGCGGTTAAGCTAGTATTTTTGAAGGATGATTTAAATGGCTAAAGTTGCAGAACGAATAATTGGTATTGATGTTGCTAGGTCACTTGCGATGTTTGGAATGCTAATTGTAAATTATTCAGTTATTACCGGAGCAGAAGCGAAGGGGCCATCTTGGCTAATTAAGTTAACTTCCCTAATTGAAGGTCGTGCTTCTGCTCTATTTGTTATATTAGCTGGTATTGGGATAGCTTTGATGACAAAACGAGCACGAGAAAGTAACAATAAAGAACAACTTCAAAAAGCACGAATATCCATTTGGAAGCGTGCATTATTGCTCTTTGTTCTTGGTATGGGGCTATATGTAATTGGGTGGACAGGGGACATTTTACATTACTATGGGTTCTACCTTTTCTTTCTGGCTTTCTTTATTGGTTTTAAAAAACGAACAAATGTAATTATTGCAGGAATTCTTATTTTAGTTGCTCAAGCTATCCAGCTAACCTATGACATGTTTACAGGCTGGCAACCAAATGCTCTGTTTATGGGATACGTAGATTTTTGGTCGATAAGTGGTTTTACCCGTAACCTCTTTATCAACGGATATCATCCAATCTTCCCATGGTTTGCTTTTATTCTTATTGGGTTTGTCATTGGCTGCTATACTTTGAAAGATTGGCGTATTCAAAGAAATCTTCTTGCAATTGGTTTTACACTGCTTATCATTGCGGAGAGTGCTTCTGTTTTATTAATCAAACAATTAACTCCTGTACTCACGAGTGATGTTGCACAGTTTTTATTTAACACGGGACCTATTTTACCAAGTATGTTGTATATGCTTTCTGCTATAGGTTCTTCATTAATTATTCTAGTAATAATTCTAAAGGTTACAGAAAAAGCGCAAAATTTTTGGGTATGGAAGGTTATCGTACCATCTGGACAAATGACTTTAACGCACTACATCGGACATATAATAATCGGGTTATCAATTTTAGATAATCTAGGGCGAATAGAAAATCAGCAACTCCCGTTTATTTATATTTTTAGCGTTAGCTTCTACGTTGGTTGTATAATCTTTAGTGTTCTATGGAAAATTAAGTTTGATCGAGGACCGATTGAATGGCTGATGCGCAAGCTTGCCTAAGATGACTTCTTAAAATGGAGTTTTAGTCGTCTTCAACTATGTATGAATTTATAGAAGTTTCTGCAGAGGTTTATGTGAACAAACATAAACAAAAACTTCTCTGGTAGTGGGCAGATTTGAAGGCCACACACTATAAAGTAATATAAGTGAACTTACGAATCTTAATTAAAGAAACAGATCATAAGATAGAAAAATTCACTTTAGGTAATATAGGTTAAAAAAGAGCCAATAGCGGCTCTTTTTTATATGCATGCGAAAATTTTTGCTGAGGCGCGTGTAAACTGTAAAGGGTGAGGTACCAAGCAACGTTGACAAAATAATGAGGAAGTAGTAATCTGACTAAAACATACGCTACCGTATGTCCATCTGGAGGTGAATTATGCAATTAACTAAAGAAGACTGGATAAAGGCTGGATTAAATCAATTAGCAGAAGCGGGCATACATAAAGTTCGTATTGAAACACTAGCTAAATCACTGAAAATCAGTAAGGGGAGTTTTTACCATTACTTTCTTGACCATAAGGAACTTTTGGATTCCATGCTCGATTATTGGGATAATTACGCCACAAAACAGATTGTTCACAGTATGGAACAAGAGAATTCGTCATTAGAACAGTTACTTCACATAAGTATTAGCAAAGATAAAAAAATTGAGATTGGTGTTTATGACTGGGCTAAATATGATCCCATCGTGGCATCTCATCTAGTTACTATTGAAGAACAAAGAATTAAGTGTATTGCCAATCTATATCAAAAAAAGGACTGACATTTTCAGAAGCAATGGATAGAGCCAGACTTACTTATTTAACGTATATAGGATGGATGAACAGGGTAGAAGCTAATACAAACTTTGATATAGAAAAAATGTATAAAATATTATTAAATATGTGAATGAGATGTCCCTATTGTGTTTGTAAAACCTAAAGGGATATAAAAATCCTTTACACATACGGTGACGTATGTTTTGTAAGGCGTGGCAGATTGGAAAATAGGTGAAATGGGGGACACAAATGAAATTGATTTTGACATTATCAACTGTAAGTCTTATGGGGCTGATTAGTTTGTTACATGTTTATTGGGCGTGTGGGGGGCGTTGGGGTAGTGAAGAAGCGTTACCGTCAAAAGCGGGAAAGAGTGAACCAATATTTGTCCCAACTAAGATTGGTACACTAACTGTGGCAATACTTATTTTAATCGCAGCCTTCATTCTTCTAGTTCAGAGTGGTTACATACAATCCATTTCTTCAAATATCTATATTAGAGTTGGATGTATCACTTGTGCTTGTGTTTTCTTTCTGCGGGCAATTGGTGATTTTCGTTATATAGGGTTTTTCAAAAAAATAAATCATTCTAAATTCGCTAGAAATGATTCTTGGATGTATAGTCCACTTTGTTTGTACTTCGGGTTAACATACACGATACTTTTGTTTTAACGATGAAAAGGTTTTTATGTCAGGGAAAAGTATATTTTGTAGCTTAATTACCTTGATCTTTATTAGAGAGTCTTAATCACCGCTAAATTAACATTTTTACGCTATAATAATATGCGAGGTGAAGAAAATGTTTATAAGTGAAAAACAAATTGAAGTGCGCTATGCAGAAACAGATCAGATGGGTGTTGTGTATCACGCAAATTACATCGTCTGGCTAGAGATTGGCCGTACCCAGTTAGTGAAAGATGCGGGCTTTGAGTATGCGGCATTAGAAAAAGAGGGGTACGTTTCCCCAGTAATGGATTTATCCATTTCGTATAAGGCAGCCATGTATTATGGACAGGTTGCTACGGTACGTACATGGGTTGAAAAACACGATCGTTTACGTACGACATATGGCTATGAAATTTTACATGAAGATGGAACAATTGCTGCGACTGCACAATCAGTACATATTTTGGCACAAAAAGACACGTTACGTCCGGTTTCCTTAAGTAAAATTGATCCGGCTTGGGATGCGAAGTATAAAGAAATTGCTCGTGAGCAAAAATAGGAGAAACAACTATGCAAATTTTAATCGTCTTAGGCGCTATAATGGCTTGTTTAGGTGTTGCGCTCGGTGCATTTGGTGCACATGCATTAAAAGATAAATTCCCTGAACCACGATACGCTGCTATTTGGGAGACAGCCGTGCAGTATCATATGTATCATGCGATTGGCTTAATAGGGCTCGGTATTTTATCTAGTGAAGCATTACTTGGGAATTCTAGTATGTTATCGTGGGCAGGATATTTGATGTTTGCGGGGATTATCTTCTTCTCTGGTAGCTTGTATGTCCTAGCTGTTACTGGTGTTAAAAAACTGGGAGCAATTACACCGATTGGTGGATTACTATTTATGATCGCTTGGGTGCTGGTTGTATTTTCTGTAATTGCTTAGACTTGAGATGTTGTACACAGACTTGTGTGCAGCATCTTATTTTTATTAGTGACATTGTTAATCTAAAATAAGATGCTGAAACCGAATACGGTTTGATACGTAAAACAGTAGTGCGTGTATTTTTATAAATGATAAAATAGATTGAAAGAGTAAATCTCTAAAAGGTGGGAAAAGTAATGGGTTTATTAAAAGCAGGCGTGGGCGCATTTGCAGGAGTGTTAGAAGATCAGTGGCGAGAATATTTCTACTGTGAAGCATTGACAGCGGATGTATTAGTTACAAAAGGTTTAAAACGTACAACAAAGCGTGGCTCAAATAAGGGAAATGACAATATTATTAGTAATGGCTCGATGATTGCGATTAACGAAGGTCAATGTATGATGATTGTCGAGCAAGGGAAAATTGTCGAGTTCTCTTCAGAGTCCGGTGAATATGTGTATGATACATCAACGGAACCAACGATTATGTATGGAAACGACCTTTCATCTACTATAAAGGAAACATTTAAAGAAATCGGTAAACGTTTTACATTCGGTGGAGAACCGGCGAAAGATCAGCGAATTTATTATTTCAATAAGAAAGAGATTATTGGTAATAAGTACGGCACGCCAAGTCCGATTCCATTTCGAGTGATCGACCGTAATATTGGTTTAGACATTGATATTTCGATTCGTTGTCATGGTGAATATTCATATAAAATTATTGACCCCCTATTATTCTATTCGAATGTTTGTGGGAATGTAGAGCATACATTTACGCGTGATGCCATTGATAGTCAATTAAAAACGGAGCTTATGACAGCATTACAACCAGCTTTTGCTCAAATTTCAGCAAGTGGCGTACGTTATAGTGAAATACCTGCCCATACAGTAGCGCTTGCCGATGCACTTAATAAAGTGCTATCAGAAAAATGGCTTGCAACACGCGGCTTAGCTGTTGTCTCATTCGGTATAAGTACATTAAAAGCGTCTGAAGAAGATGAAGAGATGATAAAGCAGCTACAACGAAATGCTGTAATGCGTGATCCTGGTATGGCTGCAGCTCATCTAACAGGAGCCCAGGCTGAAGCAATGATTGCTGCTTCTAAAAATCAAGGGGGCGCAATGACCGGCTTTATGGGTATGAACATGGCCACACAAGCAGGAGGTGTTAATGCTAGTCAATTATTTCAGATGAGTGAGCAAAATAAGCAGGCTCAAATGGCACAATCTGTTGAAATACCTGGAGCTTGGACATGCGCATGTGGACACACTGATTCAGGTAAATTTTGTTCGAACTGTGGTTCATCGAAGCCAACTGTAGATGGTTGGACATGTACATGTGGTGCTATCAATAAAGGTAAATTCTGTAGTGAATGTGGCTCTAAAAAGCCTACCGGTGCAATACAATATGCTTGCGATAAATGTGGCTGGGAACCAGAAGAAACGTCAAATCCACCTAAGTTCTGTCCTGAATGTGGGGATGTTTTCGATGACAATGATATTAAATAAGGAGATGACTAATGATGACGACGCAAGAAGCCGAAAACGTTAAAGAGGTAAAGCTCGATTTCGACGCTGAATGTCCATCATGTAGTGCATCCATTGAATTTAATCCTATCACGGGTAGGTTAACTTGCCCCTATTGTGGCTTTGAAACAGAGATTGCGGTACCAGAAAAAGAAGAGGGAAAAGTCGCGCAGGAAATGGATTTTACGAAAGCAGAGGAACGTGGCAATTTTAACTGGGGCGTAGAAAAGAAAACGGTTATTTGTGAGGCATGTGCAGCAGAGACAATTTATGATGCATTACAGGTAGCTGATAGTTGCCCGTATTGTGGCTCCAACCAGGTTATGGAAGCAAGTGCTAGAAATACTCTTGCACCAAACGGGGTTTGTACCTTCGAAGTGACTGACAAACAAGCCGGCGAAAACTTCCATAAGTGGATTAAAGGGAAATGGTTTACACCAAAAGCTGCAAAAAATAGCGCAAAACCTGATTCATTTCAAGGCGTTTATCTTCCTTATTGGACATTTGATACGAAAACGAGTTCTCGTTATTCTGCTAAATACGGACGCCATCGTACCGTGACGGATAAAGATGGTAAAACACATACAGAAACAGATTGGTATAGAACTACTGGATTCTACCAGGAGTTTATCGATGATCATTTAGTGAGTGCAACTACGCGTTATGATCGCAATATGATGCGCAAGATTGAACCATTTAATTTGCTGAATAACAAATCGTATAAACCTGAATATGTAGCAGGATTTCTATCTGAACGATATAGTATTGGTTTGCAGGATGGTTGGGGGCAGGCACAACGCGAAATAAATCATCATTTAAATATGCAAATTAAGTCGAAAATCCGCCGTGAAAACCGTGCAGATGTTGTATCCAATTTGCAATTTTCGACAACGCATGATGACATCACTTACAAGTATTTAATGCTACCAATTTGGTTATCATCCTTCCGTTACAAGAACAAAATTTACCGCTTTATGGTGAATGGCCAGACAGGTCAAGTCGGTGGAGATGCACCGATTTCGCCAATCCGTGTTACGATCACTGTACTTGTATCATTAATTGTCATTGCGTGTATTTATTATTTCTTTATGACTGAATAACAAAAAGTAGTATTCCAAAAGTAGGGCTTGTATCCACTTGGAATACTACTTTTTTATTTTTAATATTGTCGAATTGATGTCGAAGATTGTAAAAAAATAAATGAGGTATGATAAATGTCACTACTCATGATGATCGTATCTGTGTATAGTTGCATAAGTTATAAAAAGAATAATATTCTACGATAGATGAAGGGGATTACATTATAAATGGAAAAGAAAATTGCATGGGTTACAGATACAGCAGCATTGTTAGATGAAAAGTTCATACAGGACAATCAAATTCACGTATTACCACTTAATATAGTGTTCGAAGAAGAGGCTTTACGCGAAACTGTTGATATGACACATGATCAGTTTTACGAAAAGCTACGAAATGCTAAAAAAAATCCTAAGACATCACAACCTGCTATTGGTGAAGTTGTAGACTTATATAAATCATTAAAAGAAAAAGGGTATACATGTGCAATTGCAATTCATACCTCTCAACATCTTTCGGGCACTTTTCAAAGCGCTTTCACGGCAGCTGATCAAGCTGAATTTGAAGTACATCCAGTGGATTCGAAAATTGGGTCATTTCCGATGATGAAAATGATTGAACTCGGTCAGCAGTTAGAGCGTGAAGGTTTTGAACCTGGCTATATTGTTGAAAGAATCAATGAGATGGCAGATAATAGTGAGCTTTCTTTTATCCCTGCTAACTTATCACAACTACATAAAAGTGGTCGGGTTTCAGGGACTCAAGCATTTTTAAGTAACTTGTTGAATATTAAAGTAGTCATTTCATTTGAAAATGGGAAGCCCGTCATGAAAGAAAAAGTACGCGCTACCACTAGAGCTAAAACATATGTACAAAATTCATTAAATACACATCTAGAAAACAGTATAATCCCTGAGGTTGCAATTATTCACTGTAATGATGAAGAAGGGGCTACTACTTGGAAAAAAGCTTTAGAAAACGAATATCCTCTCATAAACTTCTGCGTAGTACCACTAAGTGCTTGTGTAGCAGTTCATGCTGGTGAGGGGACACTTGGTTTAAGCTGGGTACGCCTGCCAGAGCTGGCACCACTTAAGCAAAAAGAAGCTGAATTAGTTACTATATAACAATAATTCTAATCTCATAAATTTTAGGTACATGAAGTTGCGAAATTCCTATAAACCAACTATTATACAGTCAGAGAGCATTTTAGCTTAAGTAAACTGGCGGATGTAACGTTATTTTGGGATGATAGCAAGGCTGTCATTTAGGTATGGGGGTTTCTACGATGGATGCAATCGAAGTGTTAACGAATATAGATCAAGTACAAGGGTATTTTCAACCGATATTTAGTGCTGATGAGCATACGGTCATTGCCTACGAAATTTCTGGACAGTTATTGTTGGAAGATCAACAAATCAATCTAAAAGATTTTATTAATAATGAAGATATTCCGGAAGAATATCGTATAGATATGGAACGTAAAATTCTACATGCAGCTTTAGAAAAAATAGATAAAATTTCGGAAGAGGTGGATATTTATATTCCAAGTAATCCGAATTTATTGATGCAGGATTTTGGTGAAAGCCAATTTGATATTATACAACAGTATTTTTCTGAAGAAGAGTTACATCGAATTGTGCTCGTTATTTCCGAACACCGGTATAAAGGGGATATTGATAAGTTACATCATGCCGTACGTTATTTTACAACATACGGCGTGAAATTTGCAGTGCAAGAGGTCGGTGCCGAAAGCCATTTAGAACATATTGCCTTGTTGGCCCCGCATATTTTAAAGGTGAATATTCGTGAATTAAATTATGATTCATGGTCAGCCCAAACTGATATGATAACTGCAATTGGAAGCTTAGCGTATAAAATCGGTGCTAATCTTCTATTTGAAGGAATTGAGACCGTGTATCAATTGCAATTTGCTTGGAAAAATGGTGGCCGTTTCTACCAAGGTCCATACTTAGCAAATGCATCTGAAACATTTGTAGAAAAAGATATGTTAAAAGAACGTTTCAAAGAGGAATGTCAGCAATTTATTACTTCTGAAAAGAAAATGTTAGAAGCTCAATATTTTGAACTAAAAAAATTACAGGAAGAGTTACAGGTTATCGTACAACGCGTCAAACCTTCCAGTGATAATATTCCACACTTAGAACATTTAGCAAAATTGCTAGATGTTTATTCCTTCCGTCTTTATATTTGTAATGAGGATGGCTTCCAGTTAACACCGAACGTCATGCGCGTAGATGGGCAGTGGGAGCTACAACCGAATGCCATTAACAAAAACTGGAGTTGGCGTCCATATTTCCTACAAACGATTATTAAAATGCGTAATGATCAGAGTGGAGAAATTTCAGAATTATACCGAGATATCGAAACAGGGGAAATTACTCGTACATTCTCTATTGCAATTAGTGAATCAGAATTTCTATTCGTCGATCTATCGTATGATTACTTATATGAGCATAATATATTTAGATAGTCTTTAAAACGTTGATATAACAAGGGTTGAGGGGTACTAAAGTGCAAAGTACCCCAATTAGTCCCTTAAATGAGTATAAACACTCAGTTCTATCTTCAATAATAAAGCTATTGTGGAAACTACAATCGGAGGATCTCACTAATCATATATTTCTTTTATTAGTGCCTTGTAATTGTAGATACGACCTTTTAGTATACTAATAGCTTTTACTCGACATTTTCCTGAGCTCAATAAAAGAAAGGTTCCAACCTTAATATTTTGGTTGGAACCTTTTCTAGATTAAACATCGACACTCTTCAATTTATGAATTACATACTTAATAATTGCAGTAGTATTGATGATTTAATTAGCCCGTATGAAAATGAAAAGGGCATTATCATAAGCATGTCCTGAAAAGTTACACACTAATAATGCCTCATTGAATCGTTTCAATACCTACGCAAAAGGCATTTTGGTATAAGTAATATTTAGTTACGCCTTATTATTTTTTACTTTTGTAAGATAATCAAGAATGCCCATAGCAGATACTAGTGTATCAAAGGGAATCACTTTATAAACAGCATGATTATTTTTGATGCCTTGTTCTTGCAAATATTGATAAATAATAGCCTGTAATTGCTCGTCTAAAATGTTCGTTTGAAGTTCAAAACTTCCTGCGGATGCTAATGCTTTTTCTCCCGCAGCTAAAAATAATGGTGTCCAATACCTTACTTGACGATAAGCCTCTTTGGGATTGTTATATGCGCCATAATGGCCAAAGTATAATTCTGCAACATCCATGCTTTCATAAAATTGAATGGATTTTTCCATTGTTTCCGGGTCGTACTGATTTGGAGAAGTCGATGGAATGATTAAGTCAACGGCCTCACCGTCCATCTCTGGATATCTCACGCCGGCCGTATCTCCAACAAACATCCCATTTGTTGCTGAATAATGCATGGATACATGATGTTTTGCATGACCTTCTGTATGAAAAAATGTGAGTTGATGCTCTCCTAATGACAATACCTCACCATGCTCAACTTCAATAACACGATCATCATCAATTGGTACTATTGGGTCGAATAATTCATCGAACTCTGATCCATAGACAGATTTTGCACTGGCTATGAGGCGACTTGGGTCAATCATATGTGATGCTCCGCGTGGATGAACGACAAACTTTGCATTTGGACAGCTTTGAAGGAAGAGTCCAGCTCCACCCGCATGATCTAAATGAATATGTGTGACAATTACATAGTCAATATCCTCTACCGAGATACTTAACTTGTCTAATCCTTCCATAATATAAGGGATAGAAGGGCTTGCAGATGTTTCAATTATTGCAATCTTTTCATCGATTAATACATAAGCACTTGTACGTTCAGCTCGATTTAAATCATTTGTATCAATACAGTAAAAATTCGCTGCAATTTTCTTAACTCTCTTCATTTAACAACCTCCAATTTTATTCTTAAAGTGTGAAATATTCTCTAAATATCTTTTTTTATCTACAAAAAGTAATTGTTCTCCTTTATAATAATGGAAATAGATGGTGAATGTCTATTCATTTTTAGGGGGAGAGAAGGCTATGGAAAAAAAGCTGCGTTATGATACACGTAAAGTACACCGTGTTAATTTAGCAATCATTTCGGTTTTAGCCGTACTAATTTGTGGACCAATGATTCTTTCAAAGGGAATCATCTATCTTTTTATCGGACTCGGTGTTATTGGACTTGCTGTAGGTAACTATTTTTTACCGATAAAAACGTATGTAAAGGGTTTTATTTTTGGCATGATTCCATCGAGTGTTGTCTTTACATTGTTTTTGTTCGATAGTTTTTCGCTTAATAAACACTATATTCTCCTTTGTACGATTGCGATAATTGCTTTGTATTTTAAAAAGGAATTAATTGTGTTTTTTGGTGTTTTGACAAATGTAAGTTTTATTATTTTATATATTGTAAATTCAGATTCTCTATTAGGACCGTTCGATGACATCATCGTATTTGTGACGCTACTTGCCATAATGAATGGTGTCATTATTGTATTTTATTTAATTGCTAAATGGGGGAATGAACTTCTTGCACACGCGGATGCTCAGCAGAAGGAAGTTTCCACTTCGTTTAATCAGTTACAGACTACATTTAAATTAATTGAAGATAGTAGCTATACACTCGATGATCAAGTGACGCAATTTCATCAAACGATGCGCAATATTTCAGGGGTTAGTAAACAAATACTTGGTGCAACTGAGGACATTTCAGCAAGTATTCAACAAGAGTCCTCAAGTTTGCAGCTGATACATGGAACAATGGCTGAATCAGTGCACTTTGTGAATGAAACATTTTCAATCTCAAAAGAAACAGTATCTAAATCTAATGATTTGCAGCAAGAAGTACTTAGAGGCTGGGAAAAAATGCAGGAGGTCATGGGGCAAATGGCAGTTATGAGCCAAGCCATGAATGCTACAGCTGCAACAGTACACGATTTACAGTCAAGTTTGCAAACTGTGGATCGCTTATTAAAAGGAATTCAACATATTGCAGAGCAAACAAATTTACTTGCTTTAAACGCAGCTATTGAAGCAGCAAGAGCAGGTGAACATGGGAAAGGCTTTGCTGTTGTAGCAGACGAAGTTCGGAAATTGGCTGAAGAAAGTGCTTCTATTACTGTAGATATTACAACTGTGACTGCAACTTTGTTTCAAAAATCTACTGAAGCATATGAGCGTTCTGAAAAAGGGGACAAAGCATTACAACATGGGGAATTCTTGTTACAAGATGTAAGCTCCTTCTTTAATGTACTTAAAGATTCATTTGTGGAGACGAATTCAGATTTAACGCGTGGTATGGGTGAGTTAAGCACTGCCATTAGACAATTTGAGCAAATTCAAATGCAAATTGACAAGTTGAAACAAATGACAGAGCAAAATGCGATATCGACAAATAATATATTGCAATCTGTAGAGGATGAGAACAAGATGCTTGAGACAATAATTGGGGCTACTGACCATATTCAAGCGCTAAGTGTGACCTTAAAATCACTTGCGACAAATAAAAATTAACAGAAATAGTAATTCACAGAGCCTTCTAATCCTTTGTAAAAAAGAAGGCTTTGTTAATGATTGTTGTTGAAAATCGATCTACCAGTACTTATGATCTGTGATGGATGTAACTATATAAAAGTTGGTGATGAACGTGAGAGCAACTGATATTCTTAAAGCCATTCAAAAATTAAATCCAGCAGAGAAACATCGATTACGAGAGTATTTAATTGATGCTCTTACTGCAACGTCCTCGACAAGAACTGTTCTACAAGAAATATCTGAGCGTAAAAACAAAAGTGGTTATCATTGTCTTGATTGCGAGTCGGAGTATACTGTTTGGTTTGGTAAATATTCCACTTTTGTTAAAGGTAAAGAAGTAAAAAACAACGGTATCGCTGTAAATCGTATGAAATGACATTTACTGACCTTACATATACCGTACTTTATCGAACTCGTCGTCTTAAACAATGGATAAAATTTGTAGAATGTATAATAGAAGGATACTCATTGCGTAAGTCCGCTGAATTAGTTGGTAATGTATCTTACGTTACATTATTCTACTGAAGGTACAAACTTTTATCATCATTAAAACAAAACAAATAGATATATCGAATTTTGAATGTATCGTCGAAATGGACGAGACCTATTTCCTATACTCAGAAAAAGGACAAAGAAAGATTAAAGACAGGAAGCCCGGCAAGCGTGGTGGTTCCGCAAACCGTGATAAGCTGACCTTTTCGTAGACACTGGGAAAAGGTAGATTAACAAAAGAACAATTAGACAAAGCCATCGGACATAAACTTTCAAGCGAAAATGTTTTATGCACCGACTTTTGGCGTGCTTTTAAAACATATGCAGCCGGAAAAGGTATGAATATTTATCAGTTCAAGTCAGATGGTAAAGTTCGCACAAAGGGGCTTTATCACATTCAGAACGTTAACAAATACCACCGCAGACTTAAAGCCTGGATACAACGATTTAACGGGGTTGCAACCAGATATTTAGTTAATTATCTTACTTGGTTTCAATTATTAGAAAGTGTTCAACACCAGAGAAATGAAGTCATTATGAAAGACTTGATTATTAAAGGAAATCTAATACAAAATATAGAAACATATCATACACTTAGGTTATCTAAGTTCGCGAAATAAATTTTGTTTCTTATTCAACTCCCATGAAAGAACGTAATAATCTTTCATTTTCTGTGGTGTAGCGTAGATTTTACGCGACATGGATGTCTAACGGGGCAGGATAATTCAATAATACTTATAGGGGGGATTTTATGATTAAGTCTTTAAAAGGGCAATTTATCTTATCTATATTTGTTGCTATAGGCTTTGTTTATGTTAATTTTTCTAGTATTGAGTTTATTGCTGACAAGAGGGATCCAGTCGTTCGTGTAATATTTTTCTTCACCATGATTTTATCGGTGTTTAATGCGGGATTATTGACGGAAAAATACATTCAAACAAGAAAGAAGAAATAACTTTTCTTAACATAACGAGGTACGTTAGTTTAAGAAGTAAATAATAAAAAAAGAACTTTCGCTTTTATGGAAGTTCTTTTTTTACATTCAATATCAACATTAAAATTTAACAGAGCCCCAGAAAAACAAGTGCTTCTAATGCTACAGCAATTAGAGGAAATCTTGAATACAATTGAAGATCGTAGCCGTTCTCTTAACGATAATGCGATAGCATTTGATACGAATATGTCCTCTGTTTTTGAATCAAGTGAACAGATGGTAGATGCTGTAGAGGAAATGACAATTACCGTTCAAAAGGAATATGCAAGTTTTAGCATTATGAACAATGCTATGCAATCTTCAGCAATATTAATGAGTGACACGCTGAATATATCAAAAAATATCGCACAAACTTACAATACAATGAAAGTTATACTTTGATATGTAACAGGTAACAACGAAAATGAAAACCGTTGATATTGCCATTGCTTCCACAGTAACAACCGTTGACGAATTGCAATCAAGTTTAGCAATGGTAAATCAGCTACTTGAGGGCATTCAGCAAATTGCAGAGCAAACAAATCTACTAGCGTTAAATGTAGCTATTGAAGCGGCACGGGCAGGAGTACATGGGAAGGGCTTTGCAGTAGTTGCCAATGAAGTTCAGAAGCCGCTATTACCGTTGATATTACGAACGTAACGAGTTCATTATTTACTAAATTACAATTAACGTATGAGCGATCTGCTGAGGGAGAAGCCGCAATGAAGGATAACAAAGAGATTATACTTACGGTTTCTGATTATTTCCAAACACTCTCACAGGATATGCAACAAACAAACTCTTGTTTAACAAAAGGAATGTAGGATATGCTTCAAGCCCTAGATGCTTTCAATGATATTCAAACACAAATGAAAGAAGTAACGATTTGTGCTGAATAAAAATAGTGCTGCTACCGAAGAAATTTTAGCTACTCTTGAAAACTGTGCATGCGTTGACTGCGACATGTCATGATTCTTTGAATAAAATACAAGCATTGAGCAGTTCTTTAAAAGAACTAACTATACGAACTTAAAAAAACACAGGTAGAACGATTGTACGTTCCACCGGCGTTTTCCAATTTTTAGAACCATATTTTGAAGAAAAAGATTAACACGGATATCAAAAAGTAAGCGTTTACGATTTTTTTTTAAAAAAACTAAAAAATGAAAATGACGAAATTATGTCTTTTTCGTCACAATTTTGCTCATTCGAGTAAATAATCAAAAACTATCGTTTGTAATAAGAAAAACTTATTGAAAAAGATAATATTAATGTAATTTACTTATGAATATAAATAGGCTATCATGGGTGTTGGAGAAAAGACTCGTTACATAAGCCTTTTCAAAAAGATATTTAGGGGGATCCGCAAATGGCACAAGGCAATTTACACAACAGCCGCGCTTCATTCGAAGTTAATGGTAAATCATACAATTATTATGATCTAGCTGCGATTGAAAAAGCTGGCGTTGCAAAAGTTTCAAACCTACCATACTCAATCAAAGTATTATTAGAATCAGTTTTACGTCAATATGACGCTTACGTGATCAAAGAAGAGCACGTAAATGAATTAGCGAAATGGGGCAATGGCGCTAGTGCAGAAGCAGAAGTACCATTCAAACCTTCTCGTGTTGTATTACAAGACTTCACTGGTGTACCAGTAGTAGTTGACCTTGCATCTTTACGTTCAGCAATGAAAGAAATGGGTGGCGACCCTAACAAAATCAACCCTGCTATTCCAGTTGACCTTGTAATTGACCACTCAGTACAAGTTGACAAATACGGTAATGCTGCAGCATTACAAGCGAACATGGATCTTGAATTTGAGCGTAACGCTGAGCGTTATAACTTCCTAAAATGGGCTCAAACTTCTTATGATAACTTCCGTGCTGTACCTCCAGCAACAGGTATCGTTCACCAAGTAAACTTAGAGTATTTAGCTCCAGTTGTACACGTTAACGAAAATGCTGATGGCACATTCGAAACATTCCCAGATTCAGTAGTTGGTACTGACTCACATACAACAATGATTAACGGTATCGGCGTTCTTGGATGGGGCGTTGGTGGTATCGAAGCTGAAGCAGGTATGCTTGGCCAACCATCATACTTCCCAATTCCTGAAGTTATCGGTGTTAAATTAACTGGCGACCTTCCAAACGGAACAACTGCTACTGACTTAGCACTTAAAGTAACTCAAGTATTACGTCAACGTGGCGTAGTTGGTAAATTCG
This sequence comes from Lysinibacillus sp. NPDC096418, assembly GCF_044762775.1. Lineage (NCBI taxonomy): Bacteria > Bacillati > Bacillota > Bacilli > Caryophanales > Bacillaceae > Lysinibacillus > Lysinibacillus sp. NPDC096418. The sequence goes on along the minus strand of NZ_JBIWEY010000025.1, from coordinate 34,935 downwards.
TTGAGTTCTTCGGACCTGGCGTATCTAAATTACCACTAGCTGACCGTGCAACAATCTCAAACATGGCTCCTGAATACGGTGCTACATGTGGTTTCTTCGCAATCGATGAAGAATCACTTAACTACATGCGTTTAACAGGTCGTGACGAAGATCACATCGCGGTTGTAGAAGCTTACTTAAAAGCGAACCACATGTTCTTTGACCCATCATTAGAGCCAGTTTACACTGACGTACTAGAAGTAAACCTTGCTGATATCGAACCAAACCTTTCTGGACCAAAACGTCCACAAGATTTAATTCCATTATCACAAATGCGCGCTCGTTACAAAGAAGCAGTTGTAGCTCCACAAGGTACTCAAGGTTTCGGTTTAACTGAAGATGAGTTCGCTAAAACTTCTGTAGCTAAATTTGCTGAAGGTGATGTAGAAATCCCAACAGGTGCTGTAGCAATCGCTGCAATCACTTCTTGTACAAATACATCTAACCCATACGTATTAATCGCTGCTGGTTTAGTTGCGAAAAAAGCTGTAGAAAAAGGTCTTTCAGTGCCTAAATGGGTTAAAACTTCTTTAGCACCAGGTTCTAAAGTAGTAACTGGTTACCTAGAAGATTCAGGTTTACAAACATACCTTGACCAAATCGGTTTCAACACTGTAGGTTACGGCTGTACAACATGTATCGGTAACTCAGGTCCATTACTTCCTGAAATCGAAGATGCTATCAAAGAAAACGACTTATTTGTAACTTCAGTTCTTTCTGGTAACCGTAACTTTGAAGGTCGTGTACACCCACTTGTAAAAGCTAACTACCTAGCATCACCACCACTTGTTGTTGCTTATGCATTAGCTGGTACTGTAGATGTAGATCTTCAAAATGATTCATTCGGTAAAGACAAAGATGGCAACGATGTATTCTTCGCTGACATCTGGCCTTCAACTGAAGAAGTTAATGCGGTATTAGGTACTGTTGTTAACCGTGAATTATTCCAAAAAGAATACGAAACAGTATTCACAGCGAACGAAGCTTGGAATGCAATTGAAACATCAACTGAGTCTCTATACACATTTGATGAAAAATCAACTTACATCCAAAACCCACCATTCTTCCAAGGTCTTGCGAAAGAGCCAGAAGCAATTAAAGGCTTAAACGGCTTACGCATCATGGCGAAGTTCGGTGACTCAATTACTACTGACCATATTTCTCCAGCTGGTGCTATCGGTAAAGATACGCCTGCAGGTAAATATTTAATCGAAAACGGTGTTGCAATTCGTGACTTCAACTCATACGGCTCTCGTCGTGGTAACCACGAAGTTATGATGCGCGGTACATTCGCTAACATCCGTATCCGTAACCAAGTAGCTCCTGGTACAGAAGGTGGTTTCACTACTTACTGGCCAACTGGTGAAGTTGAATACATCTATGATGCATGTATGAAATACCAAGAGCAAGGTACTGGTTTAGTAGTACTTGCTGGTAACGACTATGGTATGGGTTCTTCTCGTGACTGGGCTGCGAAAGGTACATTCCTACTTGGCGTGAAAACTGTTATCGCACAATCTTACGAGCGTATCCACCGTTCTAACCTAGTAATGATGGGTGTTCTTCCTTTACAATACTTAAACGGTGAGTCTGCTGAATCACTAGGTTTAACTGGTAAAGAAGAAATCTCTGTAAACATTACTGATGACGTGAAACCACGTGATATCTTAACAGTAACTGCTAAATCTGAAGACGGCACAGTTAAAACTTTCGAAGCTTTAGCTCGTTTCGACTCAGAAGTAGAAGTAGATTACTACCGTCACGGTGGTATCTTACAAATGGTTCTTCGCGCGAAAGCTGCTGAATAATTCATTTAAAAAAAACCGATCTCTTAGGAGGTCGGTTTTTTTGTTGATCTATTCAATTTTAATGGGCAGTAAGACGCCAACTCAAAATTTAAGAGGGCTAGGAGAAGTTTAGGGGGAAGTTCAACTGTTTATAAAAGTCCAATTGATGATGGCCAACAGGAAGTTGGTCATGCTAGCGTAGTCACACGACGTGACTGTTCTTATCTGAGTTCATTTTTCATCACTGCGGAATGAAGGAAAGTCACATTCTTATGAAAACGTTTACATTAGTATGTCCTATGTGTAAAAGCCTTGCTGATTGAAGCTCCACTTCATAGCATTTTCCCACGAATTAATGTATAATTATAGATGTAATAGTTTTACAAACTATATATATTAGTGGGAGAGATGGAATAATGAAACATAAGAAAAACAAATTTTATACAACATCTGCGGTTGCATTAGCAGTAACTGCTATGGCAGTAGTACCTGCATCAGCGGCAAGCCCTTTTTCAGATGTAAGTGAAGACCATCCACATTTTAAAGGAATTTCTACACTTTCTAAAGCAGGTGTTATAAATGGCTATAATGATGGCACTTTTAAACCGGCCCAAGCTGTGACACGAGGACAAGCTGCTAAAATAATTGTCAATGCATTTGAACTTGCCGCAGCAGATTCTGTAGAAAAACAAAGTTTCAAAGACCTTAATAAATCAAGTGAGTATTATGAATCTATCACAAAATTAACAGCGCTTGGTGTGGTGAAAGGGTATGATGATAACACATTCCGTCCAAACGAAACTGTCACACGTGGACAATTGGCTGTGATGATTGCACGAGCATTAAACTTAAATGCAAAAGGAACAAGTCCATATACTGATGTACCAGAGGGCAGTCCCTATGCAAATGCTGTTACAGCACTCTATGAAGCAGGTATTTCGAAAGGCATTTCTGCTACAGAATATGGTGTAAATGATAAAGTGACACGTGGTCAATTAGCTACATTTATTGTCAATGCTATGACAACAACGCCAACAGTGTCACAGCCAAGCTCTCTACCTTTAGAAGAAGTGTTTAACAAAGCTTTAGCCAAACAACAAGACATCAAAAGTATGAAAACAACTATGACAATGACACAGGCAATTGAAGTAAATGAAGGGAAAGAAACATTCAAAGCAAACACTTCTACCAAAATGTTAATGGATGTAGTGATAGATCCTATGCAATTTTTCGTTGAGGGAACAGTCGCTATGACAGAACCTGAGAGTGGCGAGGCAATGGAAATGCCATTAAAGATGTACATGACAGCAAAAGATGGTATGTATATGTACGAAGCGACAGAAGGGGCTTGGATTAAGTTCCCTAGTGATATGTTTAATTCGTATAATGCCATTCTCGATCAAGCAGGCGTGCAAGCAAGTGCTGCTGATCAGCTTGAAATGCTGAAAGAATTTGCAAAAGATTTTACATTGAAAGAAACAGATAATAGCTATATATTGACACTAAATGCAGATGGTGAGAAGTTCAATAAATTGATTAAAGATCAAGTTTCGGCACTATTACCTATGATGGAAACAGGTACAGAAGATAAAGAAGCTGAATTAGCAGAAGAGCAAATTTTAGCTTCGTTGAGTAATATGTCATTTGATAATGTAAAATATCAATTAACAATTGATAAAAAATCATTTGATATTAAAAATATCGTGATGGATATGACTTTAGCAATGACAATGGAAGACGTTAAAATGAAGATTGACCAAAAATCAAACATCACATACGATGAATTTAATACAATTAAAACAATTACCATCCCACAAGATGTGCTGAAAAATGCGAAGGAGTTACCAGCAATAACTGTAGATGAAAAGGAGCTAGTTTCCACAATTACGCTTCCAATCTTAAAGTAAATCTGTATTGAATATGGCAGTGGTGGTTGTAAGAACTGCTATTGATGAGCAGAATAGGAGCAAATTACTTGCTAAAAGCAAAAATGAGGCAACATGCATTATCATTTATTCAACTACCAAACCATTTTAAGCCTTTTCTAGAAGAGTATTTTGAGGGCGAAAATGGCGAGGGCGAAGTAATGTTTTCATGGACAGACGAGGCACAAGATGAAGGTATTACGATAAAATTGGATTACTCAGGTAATTTAACGAGCTTGTCAATTAATATTAAAGAGTATAATTCTGAAATAGTCCCTTTAAATTTCGAAGAAAAAAGAGAACGTGTGGAACGTTTTTTACTTAGTCATTATCCAGACGCATTAAAAAATTTTACCTTCTATAGTATAAAAAAACTTACTCGTACAGAGCGTTTTTATTATGAACAAGTCGTTATGGATTTACCGTTAGGAAATGCGGGTTGTTATATTGATATTAATTCATTAGGGACCATTGTTGGGTTTACTTATTATGGTGTGAAACCAATTCCAAATATCCCTTCAACGTTAATATCTAAAATAGCACTTAGGGAACATGTACAAAATTCTTTGAATTTGAAGCTAGAGATAACTAATTTTTGCACAAGTACTTACAATGTTAAGGAAGACGGATTTCGTCTGGTGTACGGAATAGATTCGCTTTTCCAATATAAAGCAGATACTTTGCAGCCGACACTAACAATCATACATGATGAGCATGAGCCCGAACGCTATATATCACTTCCCGCTTTTTCAAACAAGTTGGAGTTCAATGGTCTATCTAATGAAGAGATTATTGGTATCATGGATGAGATGGAAATCATTCGAGAAGTAGATATGGGTGAGGAAATGGGTATAGTATGGCGTGATCCGGATTGGAAGATGGACGAAAAGGATATATCTATGGATGGCTTCTTCAAAAGACAGACAGAAGATACTGTGAAAGCTTTCATTTCAAAGAAAACTGCTAAAGTGAGAAGCTTTATGTGGTTTAAAGAGCGGAATGGAAATCTTCAACTTAGCCGTGAAGCTTGTTATCAAAAAGCCATTACCTTTTTACAGAATGCGGTTCCTGAATATTATCAGTATTTGCAATTGATTGTTGTAGAACATGAGGAAGAGGACGATACTTCACTAAAAGAAGTATTTAGATTCCATATGCATAATGGTCAAAACATACCTATTCATAATTTTGTTGTCGTTAATGTTAATCGGACTACGGGACTGATTGATAATTTTAGTGGACCGAGTTTTGACGTGGAGGAACTGAAGCGACTTCCTGTAAAACCAACCATTTCTAAAAAAGATGCAAGTGAAATGTTTTTCAATCAAGTGGACTTTGAATTAGCATGGAACAGAAATTATGATGATGAAACTGAATCCTATACGCTTGTTTATCGAGCGTGTGATCGGCAAACTAGAAAACCTATCCGGTACATTGATGGCATAACTGGTGTAGCTATTTCCTATAAAGAGTAATCAAAACTACGAGTTTAAAATGGTCTTTATGAATAATTTAGAGAAAATTAGATTTAATTAAATGTTTAGAAAGGATGCTTTTTCGTAAAAAAAGCATCCTTTCTTATTTGTTTAGTTAAATCCCATTAAATCTTTTACTTTTTGCATGTCTTGGATTGATGTCAGGTTACTAAGTAACAGGAAGGCTACTTCAAAAGCTGTACCTGGATTAGATGATGTAATAATATGTTCTGTCTGGACAATGCGCTCATTAACAATGATCGCCCCGTAGGATTGGAGTTGTTCTAGTCGTTTACTAGTCGGATGATTGTAAGTCGTTGCCTTTCGATTTTGTAAAATGCCGCTATGTCCTAATGCTAGGGAAGCTACACAAATAGTGGCGATAGGCTTCTTTTGGTCGTCGAAATGACGGATTACTTGTTGAAAAGCATCACTAAAAGCATCCTCGTAAAATCCAGCTTCTTCAAATCCACCAGGAATCGCTAACGCATCAAAATCCTCTAAGCGAACTTCATGTAATAATTTTTCAGGCGTTACAGTGAAATTCCAGGTGCACTGTAATTGCTCGTGTAAACCTACAGTAACAACTTCTGTCGATCCATCTCCCTCCCATTTATTCCATCCAAGCACATCTGTAAAAACACTCGCTTCTACCGCTTCAAAACCATTTGCTAACAATAATAAAATCTTTTTCATGATTTATGCCCCCTTCATAGTTCTATTTTAATGAAGAAAGACGATGTTAAACATAAGATGAAGCATGAATTTTCTTTATTTTGCTTTATAATATAAGGAAAAACTGGTTTTTTTATTTATAAAAAAAGGTGGGTACATATGGATCAAATTGATAATGAAATTTTACAGCAACTACAACGTAATGCAAAAATCTCAATGAAGGAGCTAGCGACGATTGTTCATTTATCATCACCAGCTGTTATAGAGCGTGTAAAGAAACTTGAGGAGCAAGGCATCATTAAAGGGTATACCACAGATGTGGACTTAAAGAAAATAAATCGTTCGATACAAGCAATTATTCTATTTAAGTCCATTGATTGTAAAAGTCTTTCAAACTTTTGCAATGCACATCCTGATGTTCTTGAGTGTTACCGTGTTGCAGGTGAAATTAGTTATATTGTTAAAATTGCTACATACTCTGTCGAGACATTAGAGCAGTTTATTGATGATGCGATGCCTTATGGGACACCTTCAACCAATATCGTTCTGTCTGCTACTGAAAAATCAGTAATTCCACCATTTCCAATAGAGTAAAAAATTATTTTACAAAAGTGCAAACCTCTATATCATGAGCCCCGTTTATAGTGTAGCGGAAGGGGAAGAGTGATGTTGCATCGGATTGAAGAGCTCGAAGCAATTATGGAGCAGCATACAGGGAGATTGATTCGATTAGCTTATTATTACGTTAAAGATTTACAGAGTGCGGAGGATATCGTTCAAGAAGTGTTCATCAAATTTTACGACAACTGGCAAAGATACGAGGAACGTGGTGAGCTAAAGGCCTATTTATCGAGGCTAGTTATTTAATAAAAGCAAAGATTACTTGCGCAGTTGGACGTATCGTAAAATTCGAGTGCAAAATAAACTATTTGCCAAGCAAAATATAATGAACATGGATGCACTTATACAACAGGACGAGCACACCATAATTGAAAATGCAATATTAGCACTACCATTGATTCAACGCGAAGCACTCATTTATTTTTAGATACATAATACCTATAATAATCTGTCATTAGATGCAAGAAACAAGCTAATGATGCAATTTTCCATACAAAGGAAAAAAGCTAATGCCTATCAAGATGCTAAGGGGATTGGCAAATTGCACGACCGGGTGACGTAAACTATATCAATATTTTTAAGGCACCAAATTCTTTATATATGGGTTCCGCCAACTCAATGACATAAAACCTAAACTAAGACATTTTTCGGGAAATAAAAACCGAGTTTCCTTGGCTAAGTAAATTTCTACAAAGAACTAGCTGATTTTTCCTATACTAAGGAATCATCGGCTTATTATATTTTTTTCATTACTATGCTATGTTGAGGGATGCTACCGAAGCCGTCACCACCCGTAATAAGGAAAGTCGAGTTAGCAAATTACATGAGGAAAATCATTTGGAAATTTTTTATCTACCTGTTCATAATCTTTAATTTGCTGACGATTATACCCATATTCATTCTCCGTTTCAATGCGTTATTTTTCGATATTAAATCTCATTGCATGCAAATAAGCAGTGACTAAAGACCTGTCTTACTTGAATATTACATTATCAAGATACTTTAAAATGAATTTGTTATTTATGATAAAGAAGCATTAATTTGTGTCGTTAGACAAATTAATGCTTCTTTATCAATTAATTATAAAATTTTCCTGCCTACAACGGTAAAATTATCCTGTTTGAATCGACTCAAAAGTATAGGACTTTGCCTGCATATCTATTTATTTTGCATTACGTTAATTATTATCAAGCAAAATATAGGTGTTGACAGCTTATATAAGAGAGATTATTATTTTATTATGAATTAAAAAATAAATTAATTCATAATAAAACGAGGTGGTGTAATGAATGGCAAAAGGACCAAAAGGCTTTTCTGATGAAGAAAAAGGTGAGCTAAGAACAAAGCTTTGTACTGAATGTGAGCGGAGTTGGGCATTACATGGGTACAAGAAAACAAGTATAGGTGAATTAACAGCGAAAATAGGAATATCAACAGGATCATTTTATTTATTGTATTCGGCTAAAGAGGATTTGTTTTGCGACACCTTAGAGCGTGTGCAAAATAGGTTAAAAAGCAAATTGCAAGAAATTATTAATAGTGAAGGGGGCAAAGTTGGTTTTATTAGTTCCATGAAATGGCATTTTGAAGAATTTGATAAATCACCATTTCTATATGATCTGGGAACTCCAGATTTCTTGGCCTTTTTAAATAAATTACCTAAAGAACGTATCGAGAAACTACACTTTGATAGCGCAAATTTTTTCTACGATATCATAGATCTTGCAGGGCTCAGACTGAAAGTTGAAAAAGAAAAAGCTTATGCTGTAATAAGTTCGATGCTATTTATAGTGACAATGAAAGATAAACTTGCTTATGACCGTTTTGAAGTATTTGAATTTCTATTAAATAGTACGGTAGATAAAATATTTGAATAAAGAGAGAAAAAATCGATGGAGGGATAAGAGGTTAGCTGAGAATTTTTTTTGAATGAATTTCTGGATTTTTGAAAAACATTAGCACTACTATTCATTCTTTTAAATATTGCTGTCTGCATAATTTTGCTTGTGACTGGAGTGGTCTTTCTTAAAAAAGTGGTTAAAACAAGAAAGCAAGAATTTGCGGTCAAATTTGTATCGTAATTTCTATTTTGTTTTTTCTTAGGAGCTATATCTGACTGGGGTGTTTCCTATTTCATATTTTAGAAAGGAAATATATGATGATTGATAAAGTGTTTAGCAGCATGAATAGCGCGTGTAAAAAGGTCGGGGAATTAGCGGAAATTTCCATCAGCTTTCCCAAACCCAGCAAACAGTCATTCATAATAAGTTCACTTACAAATGGGATGACGGGGATTGTTTTTATTCTGGTTGGAATTTTTTTATCATATAAATGGATGCTAGCGCTAGGTGTATTAGGCATTGCAGCCAGTGTAATAACAGGTATACAAGCAAAGAGATAAAACTTATGTTTCTAAAAATAAATTAAGATTACGTAATGGAAAAAAGGAGACTTATAATGAAAAAAACAAATAGGCTGGTTGCATTTGTAACTATCGTAATTTCAATTTTCAGTTACTTTTTCTACTTTCCCATGTCAGCATTTGCAAGTACTGAAGTAACTCCATCAGGGGTGGATATTTCAAAAATCGAAACAATAGTTGATGATATTATGGAAGATAAAATAGGGGTTACCGTACCGGGAGTGGCAGTTTCTATAGTTAAAGACGGAAGGCTAATTTTCAACAAAGGGTATGGGGTAGCAAACATAGAGGAGAATATTCCTGTTGATCCCACATCTACTGTATTTGAAATTGGATCGGTCAGCAAAATTTTCACATGGACTGCAGTAATGCAGCTAGTTGAAGAAGGAAAGATTGATCTGCATACAGATATACGAGAATATATCGGATATGATCGCCTAAAATTGGTTTATGATAAACCAATTACGATATTTGATTTAATGAACCATACCGCAGGATTTGAAGAAAATGCAAGCGAAATGCTTACTTTTGATAAAGAAAAAGTTATTCCTCTTGAAAAATGGGTGAGTGCAAAACATCAGCCCAAGCAAATATATGAACCAGGAACGGTTATCGCATATTCTAACTTCGGTACAGATATTGCCGGATATATAGTGGAAATTAAGTCTGGAGAACTCTTTGAAGAATATGTAAAAAACCATATTTTTGATCCCTTACATATGCAAAGAAGTACTGCCTATGCAAATTATTATCACCTGCCTGAGTTTGTAGAAAATAAAAGCAAGGGTTATGGCAGTTCGTCAGAAGGATTCGAGCTGCTACCAGAAAACTTTTTAAATGAGGCACCTGCTGGCGCGATTACCTCAACCGCGGAAGACATGGCAAAGTTTATGATCGCACAAATGGATTATGAGGGTGCTTTAGATAACTCATTATTTAACTCGCTTCAAACGCTTAAAGAAATGCATGCCGATTCCCTTTCTATTTCTGCCGGTATGCCTTCTAATGCCCATGGATTTTGGCAGCGTCAGGAAAAAGGAGTTCGCTTACTGGAACACGGAGGAAACACAACCAATTTTTCTGCATTTTTAAGTCTCGTCCCGGAAGAGAATTTCGGTGTTAGTGTGCTTACTAACGTAGCTGGAGAATCGGGTGGTGTGCGGACTGAAATTGTAGATAAGCTTTCTAGCCAGTTTTCTCATCAAGCAACGGTTACTGTACCAAATATCCATACCCAAAATCTCTCTGGAACTTATTATTCGGGCCGAATGATTCATAGCAACTTCCTGTCAAGTTTATATTTGCTTTCTGGTGATAGTATTGTGGTAAAGGACATGGGGAACGGGGAAATTGAAGTACGGCCTTCCATCGATCCAAATCGAGAAATACTTCACTTTGCAGAGGTCGCCCCCTTGGTTTTTGAACGAATGGATTCCAATCCATCTATATTGGAACGAAGCGGAGGATCTCTCTCTTTTTTATCCTTTGAGTTAGATGAAAACGGTCAGGTTGATAAAGTTCGCACTGGAAATATTCGTGACTATTTAAAAATGCCGCTATACAAAAACATCCAGATCAACCAGATTGCTTTTGTTTTTTGTATAATAATTTTTATTACAGGCTCCATCGCTGCTCTCGTGTCCGTGATTTTATTTAGAAAACGTAAAAAGCAGGGAATCTCTCTTAATATACCGGCATATAAACAAACAAATCTATTACCGGTTATCGGTCTATTATGTATGGTTAACATGATAGTGACTATATTGAGGTTTATGTCGGCTATGGCCTCTCCAATTGGAGATTTTAGGATACACCTAATAATCAATGCTGTTTTGTCTATTGGCATGGTAATTGTAGCTATCCCTATTCTAAGATCATTTAGAGATAAGCGAGTTAGCGTAAAAAGGAAAATATGGAATGCTATATTGGTAGCAACTATTTGTATGTTTATTATATTGATGCTTCAGTACCGCTTCCTGTTGTTTTGGAGTATATAAATTGTCGCCAAATTTGCTACTGCTATTTTAATGTCGGTAAAAGGTACTATCAAACTCCACCCTGGTTAACGTTTAAATACCATATAGATTTTAATAAAAGCAGGCAAAGTTAATTAGCCCCCTAAAAGTTAGACATGGTTATTTCATCAGGCAACTTGCTTTCCTACGTGAGTCGACTAGTTCTTCGGTACAATCTATAAAATTGGGATTATTTACAAGTTTGATATTTGTGGGGAAGATGAGGAATAAGGGTATATTTTTACAATAATCCCCTGATCAACGCGTCTGGTTTTGTATAATAGTATCCGATATACTTTTCTAGCTCTTGTTTAAAATGCTCAATACTTTCAAATTCCTTTAAATAAAGAAGTTCGATTTCATAATTCGTTTTGCCCCTTAGTATTTGAAGTAAGGGAGTCTATTACAAAAGAGCTCAGTTATATTCTTCATTTCCAAATCAAAGCTGGAGATGAAAGATTACTGCAGCACAAAACACGTAAATATAATGTTAAAAGAACCTGGATTTCAAAATAACTTCCAGAGATTAAATAAATATTATTAAGATTCAGCAACATTGGAAAAGTTCAAATTAGCAGTAGTAGGTTTTTAATTCTGTATAGTAAAGTAGGATGTCTTTTTAAAAGATATCCTACTTTATTTCGTTTATTATTGCATTTTAAGTTTTTATTTTAAATATCTGACTGAATATCCTGTTTCGTAATAAGACTAGGTTTTAGTGCAGAAGGTAGTAAAACAATCAGGCTACCTAAACCAATTCCTACTAAAACCATAGTAGGTTGATTCCAACTAAGTCCGTTGCCGAAGAAAAATAATTCACGAAGACCATCGACCATAAAACGCATTGGCAACCATGAATAAATCCAATCATGATAAAAAGTAGACATAAACTCAGGAGGCATTGCAAGGAGCGGTGCACCAAAGAACAATATTAAAACAAATAGTGGCATGGCTTTTATACCAATCCAGGCCAAACCTGCGGAAATCATTAAGTAAAAGCTGAAGAATGCTATTGCTACGAACCAAGCGATGTCTAAGAAATTAGGAATATCTATTCCTATTACGCCAGCCATCCACGTCAAACCAAAACCTGCAAAAACAGCAAGTATCCCACCAATAAGAACCTGTATTAATTGAGCTACGAGCTTTTCTTTTCGATTTGCAAAAAATCGTTTATTCAGTGCTAACGTTATGATAAGTGCTCCAGCTATGCTTGCCATCCACAGTGGTTGGAATAATGAAACTGGTGCATTCCCATTAACGCTATGCTGACCAATCTCATTTACATTGGTAGTGTTTTTTGTGATTGGTGAAGCTAATGTGGCTGCTTGTTTAGTCGTTAGGGTGCGCTCTTGTTTTTCGAAATCAGCCAATAATTGCGCTCTAACATTATTATTCATGTTGTCTACAAATCCATTTAGTATTTGACTAGCTATTGTCGATGCCATTGTATTCATGCCTTGATTTACTAAAATTTGAACTTCTGCTGATATAGGATTTGGCGTTTGAAGAGAGGCTTGCTTTTGACTAAAATCCTTTGGTATGACAAGTGCGGCGTAATACTTTCTATTGTCTAAGCCCTTTTTCGCTGCCTTATAATTTTTTACGGAAATCCACTTTATAGTAGGTTCTTTATCGTCGGCAGTTTTTGTTGTTTCTTGAATCATTGTGGCTATTGTTTCTCCCATATTAACAGTTGTTTGATTAGGAAGTATTACACCTTCATCCTCATTAACAAAAGCAATTGGTAAGTTTTTTTGTGTAGGATTTACTGATGGAACCAAAGTTAAACTAAAAATAAGTATTACTGCTAATACAATAATAGGTGACATCAGAATAAATTTATCCTTTACAATTTTCATTCGAAGTTCCTCCCTTGATTAATTAGTGAACATGTTGTTGATTTATGATCACAATGTAAATTATAATTTATCCATATTAGATAGCAATAATCAATACAAGGTGATTTGTCTATTACTAAACAGAAAGCTATACATTGTTCATTATTGAAGGGAAGGATGAATGGGTATGTCCAATCAGAAAACAGATCGACGAATTGTACGAACGAAAAAAGTCATTCGAGAAGCTCTTACAGACTTAATTGAGGAAAAAGGGTTTGAACTGATTACAGTCAGAGACTTGACAGAGAAAGCAGACATAAATAGGGGCACTTTTTATTTACATTACCAAGATAAATATGATTTGCTGAAAAAAAGTGAAGATGAACTGATTGAGGGGTTGAAGGATTTTATCCACGAAATAAATCCAAGCATAATTCTGCAATCTAATTTACAGAACGAACCGCTTCCATTTTTAGTGAAATTATTTGGGTATATAGAAGAAAATGCACGTTTTATGAAATTAATATTAGGACCCAATGGAAATCCTTCGTTTCAAGATAGAATAAAACAATTTATGAGAGCTAACTTTATAGAGAAAATCATGAAAGATTTAAACAAGGAGGAGCTTTTAGTGCCAATGGAGTATCTTATGAGCTATGTTACTGCTGCTCATCTTGGTGTCATTCAACAATGGTTAGCAAGTGATACGAAACAAACACCCCGAGAAATGGCGTTAATCTTAATGAAGATATCGTTCTTCGGACCGGCTCATGTGGCTGGATTGAAAGAGGCGTAGAAAAACAGGAAAGACATTTTGATCTTCCTGTTTCTCTATAAAAAAACATGCGGTTCATTACAGAAGACCACGTAATAAATAAATAGCGGTAGCCCAAATAAATACAGCAGAACATTTGTTAAACACGTTCATTAGTTTTCCAGAGCTGTCGATTTTTTTTAACGATGCACCAGCGAGTGTAAGTCCAAAAAACCAAAGCCAAGAAATCAAAATACAAGCAGTAGTGAAATAGATTAGTGTAACACCACTATATTTCAAAGCGCTTGTCCCGATTACGCCAATTGTATCTAAAATAGCATGAGGATTTAACAGGGATACCGACAGTGCAAACAAGATTTGTTTTTTTATAGGCAATGCTTTATTCTTTTCGGTTGTTGTAGGCTGAGATTGCCAAATAGCAAAGCCCATATATAGTAGAAAAAGTATACCTGCAGTCATTAGCGCTAACCGTAACCATTCAAATTGCAATACAAGTACAGATAGACCAAAAACAGCAAGTAAGATAAGTAATGTATCACACAATGCCGCAGTAATACTAGCTGGGAAGGCACGAACTAAACGCTGTTGCGTGGCACCTTGTGAAAAAACGAATACATTTTGTACACCTAACGGCAAAATCAGTCCCAATGCTAATAATGCGCCATGCAGAAATGCTTCCATTTGTCATACCTCCTTTCCTTCATTAGTTTACATATGTTATAACTAAATGAAAACGACCAATTGGATGGTTTTATAGCCATCCAATTTTTAAGGAGGGAATTATGAGCTGGCAACCGAAAAGAGATGCACAAACGACGTTACAGCAGCAAATCATTGATTGGATCATTGGAAACATCGAACGAGGAAACTGGGTAGTGGGGACCAAACTCCCGACACAAAGACAGCTCGCGCTGCAATTTGGTGTAAACAGAAGTACTGTACAGCAGGCATTGGAAGAGCTAAAAGCGGATGGATTACTAGAAGGGAAGGTTGGGTCTGGTGTATTTGTTGCAAATAATTCTTGGCATGTACTAATAAAGCAAGCACAACCGAATTGGCAAAATTATATTGAGACAAGTTTACATAAACCTAATTATCATACAATTCAGCTAATCAATGAATATGAGCAACGTTCGGATGTAATTCGCTTAGGAACAGGTGAATTGGCGCCGAGTCTGTTACCGAAGGCTGAAATTGAGGCTTCTTTACGAGAACTAACATTGCATCCAAAAGCTTTAGGCTATTCTTCACCACAAGGTAGTGAAGCATTACGATCGGCTATTTGTGGTTATGTGAAAAAAAGGGGTATTCAGGCTTCACCACAAAATGTGTGTATCGTTTCAGGAGGGTTACAGGCATTACAGCTAATCGCAGTTGGCTTATTGGAGCAGGGTGCTATCGTCTTTCAAGAGGGGACCTCTTATTTAAATTCTGTACACCCATTTCAATCAGTTGGTATGCAAATGGTACCTGTTGTACGAGATACGCAGCTAAATATCATACTGGAACAAAGAAAACGTAAACGCCAAGCAATTTTTTATGCAGTCCCCACATTAAATAATCCAACAGGGGCAGTATGGTCTCAAGCTGAAAAAGAACAGCTTTATGAAGCTTGCAAGCAATTACGTATACCTATTATTGAAGATGATGTCTATCATGAATTACTTTTTGATGAAACATCGAAGCCTATAAAAGCAATAGACGAAAATGGACAAGTTCTTTATATTGGTAGTATGTCAAAAACATTAAGTCCTGGTCTTCGGATAGGTTGGGTAGTTGGACCGACAACCGTTATCGAGCGGCTTGCTGATATTAAAATGCAAACGGATTACGGTTCTAGCGCTATTTCACAGGAAATTGTGTTGCATTGGCTCCAGACAGGAAAATACGAAAAGCATATCAAACATTTGAGACATGAATTACAGCAAAGGGCTATTTTTGTAGTAAATATATTAAAAGAGAACTTTGCTGAAATCGCTAGTTGGCAGCAACCAAAGGGTGGTTTTTATATTTGGCTAAAATTTCATGAACCAATAGTAGATAAAGGGTTATTCATGAAGTTATTACAGCATCATGTACTAATTAACCCAGGGTATATTTATGACCCACAAGATGCCCACCATATACGCCTTTCTTATGCATACGCGACAATGGAAGAATTAGGTGAAGGCTTGCAAATATTGCACGATGTAGTCGTGTCAAAAAAATGAGCTGTCTCCAGTGTTATCGAGACAGCTCATGCTTTTAATATTGAAACTTCTTACGAGTGGCAAGAATGATAATAATCGCTGGTACTGTACAAATAATCATTGCTAAAAATGATAAGCCTGGCGAGATTTCATATAGATAGCCACCTAAAAACGTAAGAATCGCAGTGCTTAGACCCATGGCAAGCGCTGAATATAAACCTTGGGCATTTGGAATTTGCTCTTTTGGCAATGTTTTTGACAAATAAGCGATGAAAGCATAATGTGCTAATGCGAAGGATAGAGTATGTAATATTTGAGAGAATACAAAAATCCATACATTTGGGAAAAGGAAAATCAATACCCAACGCAATGTCGAACCTACACCTGCTAATAGCAGTAGCGATGATGTGCGCCATTTTGTAAACAATGTATCTGCTTTCATGAAATACAAAATTTCGCAAATAACAGCTATGTTAATGATCATTCCCATATAAAGCGGATTAACGTTTAAATCCTCCAAATAAATATAACCATAACTATAATAAGATGCATGTGCTCCTTGTAGTAAAATCAGGATTACTAAAATAACTGGGAAGCCTGTTACTTTCCAAAGTGTTTTCATAGAAAGTGATTGTTTTCGATCTTCTTTTGTAGGAACAGCGAGCAGTACTTTCGGTGTTGCCGTTAATTGCATTAGCAACATACCAATCAGACCTACAATCATGCTCCAAAAGATCATTTGCTTACCAAATACACCTGTGAGCATACTAATAATGAGTACTGCTATCACGAAGCCAAAGGAACCGTATGAACGGCTTTTACCATAATGGACGTGATTTTGCTGTACAAGTGTTGCTGCACTACTTTCTATTGCTGGTAATAGTGCCGGATAAAAGATGCTGAATAAAATCGTCACAATGAATAGAGACGTAAAAGAAGTACTTGGAATATAAAGTAGTGCCGTCACGAGTGCTCCAAGTGCTAAAATTCCATTAAGATTTTTGTTATTCACGTATTTTGCGAGTGTTGGAAAGAAGAATAAGTTAGAAGCTGCTCGGGCAAGTAAACCACAACCCATTATAAGACTTGCTTCTGATACGGTTAGTTGCTTTGCATCAACAAGCCAGCCAGTCCAGTAGGGTAAAAATATTCCCCATGTGAAGAAAAAGGCAAAGAAATTTTGAGAAAGCCATCGTTGATTGTTCATAAGATTTCGTACCTCCATTAACTATGTTGAATAATAGCACGTTCCTCGATAGAATAATGTGAGATATCTCATATTTTGAAAGGGAAGTGATGAAAAATATGCAACTATTAACAGGTAGTAAACGCACGTACTATTTAGAGCAATATCCCATTGATGACTTTTTCTCGTTTGATATACAACCTTACATAGAATTATGCCAGTTTGAAAAAGGAGAGTGGATTTTCAAGGAAGGCTCATACCCAGATACGATGTATTACATGATTGAAGGGAAGGCTAAACTTTATGTAACACACAAAAATGGTAAGGTATCGCTGATTGAATATATTGAAGCGCCTTGTTTTATGGGGGAAATTGAATTATTAAATGAGGGCCGGTATACAAAGGGAATTCAGACAGTGTCACAAACCATTTGTTTGTCGATAGCGATAAACGGATGTAAGGAAAAATTACTTGCTGATGCTGTGTTTTTGCGCAGAATTTGCGTTTTTCTTGGACAAAAGCAAACTGCAGTGACCGCAAAATATACTCAAAACCAGGTTTATCCACTCGAAAACCGATTAGCGGCTTTTATTCAGCTATCATCTGATCAAGGCTATTACAAAGAAAAGCATACTGAAATATGTGAGTACTTGGGTGTGTCTTATCGTCATTTATTGTATGTGCTTGCCCAATTCTGTGAAGAAAAGATCCTAGAAAAAACAAAAAAAGGGTATCATATCCTCGATGACAAACGCCTTGCAAAATTAGCACAAGAAATTCAATAAAAACCCTGATTTTAATTTGTAACCGCATTCATACCATTGTCGGATAGTACTCATACAAAACTGGTATAGATTATGGTAAAAAACACGTACTCAAACTATTGTGAATTTTTCTAACAAAAAGTATTATTATAGATAGATTTAACGTGAAAGACTTCACATAGTCACGTTAACGTAAGGAGGAATTTTTTATGAGTAAGATTCGAGTTGGTATTGTAGGTTACGGAAATTTAGGGCGCGGTGTAGAATATGCGGTTTCACAAAATCCAGATATGGAAGTAGTGGCTGTTTTTACACGTCGTGATCCTTCTTTAGTAAATGTTGCAAGTAACGCAAGCGTATACTTAGTAGACGATGCTGAAAAATTCCAAAATGATATTGATGTAATGATTTTATGTGGTGGTTCGGCAACAGACTTACCAGAACAAGGTCCACATTTTGCACAATGGTTTAACACAATTGACAGTTTCGATACACATGCAAAAATCCCAGAATTTTATGCTACTGTAGATAAAGTTGCACAACAATCTGGTAAAGTATCTGTTATTTCAGTAGGCTGGGATCCAGGCTTATTCTCACTAAATCGTGTATTGGGTGAAGCTGTACTACCAGTAGGCACAACATATACATTCTGGGGTGACGGCTTAAGCCAAGGACACTCTGATGCTGTACGTCGCATTGAAGGCGTGAAAAATGCGGTACAATACACATTACCAATTAAAGATGCAGTAGAACGTGTTCGTAACGGCGAAAATCCTGAACTTTCAACTCGTGAAAAACATGCACGTGAATGTTGGGTAGTTTTAGCTGAAGGTGCAGATGCTGCAAAAGTTGAACAAGAAATTGTCACTATGCCGAACTACTTTGATGAGTATAATACAACTGTAAACTTCATTTCAGAAGAAGAATTTAATGCAAACCATACAGGAATGCCACATGGTGGTTTCGTTATTCGCAGTGGTGAAAGCGGTGCTAATGACAAGCAAATCCTAGAATTTTCGTTAAAGCTTGAGAGTAATCCAAACTTTACATCTAGTGTTCTAGTAGCATATGCTCGTGCAGCATATCGTTTAAGCCAAGCTGGCGACAAAGGTGCAAAAACAGTATTTGATATTCCATTTGGTTTATTATCACCAAAATCAGCCGCTGAATTACGTGCTGAGTTGCTATAATATTTTTAAGTCCAATTATCAGTATTGATAATTGGACTTTTTTTGAAAAAACTTCTGTATACATAATCAACAATATATATGAAGGTAAATAACAATTTTAATGATTTGTTTCTTGTAACAATCATATAGTATATAGTAAATGGTTAATTATCTAACTGATTGAACAGTTAGAAATTATTATTTTGAGCTTCGCCAAACATTTACTTGACTTAAAAATATAAGCGCATGGAACGAAAGGTTCGCCCCCAGAAAAGCGCCAACTGTAGTGGAATGTGCCGGCATGTACAGTTTTTAATGTAGAGCTATTTTTCAGTAGTATAGATAAAAAGCGAGCATGTAAGGGGTGTTATTATTCAATGACCATTGATATTATTATTCAATCAAAATGTATCTCACCGAGTCCATCAAATTATTGTTTAAATCGGGCGCCACTCATGAAAAAATTGAAAAAGAGTCTGGATCACACATGTACTTTCATTCATAGCGGTGCAGGTTATGGTAAAACAACTTTACTCGCACAATTTTTACATTCTGAAAACATTCCATTTTCTTGGTATACAGTTACAGAAGAAGATGATAATATATTGCCGTTTATAAGGTATGTGACCCATAGCATTCAACGTGTCATCCCAACGTTTGGCGAGGATTTGGAACTTTGGAATCGGCTATCACGGTTTCCAAAAATAGAAGAATTAAATCGTTTGTACAAGCTATTTATCAATAGCCTTTGTACGATACAAGGGCCATTCATTATTGTTATTGATGATTATCATTTAGTTGACCATGAGTTTCACATTAACTATGTTTTAGACAAAATAATAGAATTTGCACCACCTAATATACATCTTATCATTGCATCGAGATCTTTTCCGAATTGGGATATTCTACGAAAGTTAAAACTGCAAATGAAATTGCTCATGATTTCTGAGAAAGACTTAGTTTTTTCAGCTGAAGAAATTTCTGTGTTTTTCGAAGATTATGTAGCGGTACACCTAACTGAGGATGAACTAATGAATGTATTAGAAATAACAGAGGGGTGGGCAATCAGTATTTCATTATTGGCTGAGCAATGGCAAAATGATCCGATTGAACGGTGGTTAACAATTCAAACGACTGATCTCTTTTCATACTTATCTGAGGATGTCTTTGCAAAAATGACCACACTTGAGCAACAAGCTCTTTTGTATTTCGCTATTTTCCCAACCTTTTCGGATGACTTAATCAGGCAGTTTTACAATCAGGAAGTAGCTGATCAATTAGAGTTATTATTGAGCAGGCATTTATTTATTCAACCAATTACCCCTAATGGATTATACAGATTCCACTCTTTATTTAGTAAGTTTCTAGAAATGAAATGGCAGCAAGACCAAACACAATTTATTAGGTTACACAAAAAAGCTGCTTTATATTTTAGTACCCAAGATAATGTACATGCTGTACTACATCATGCTTTTAAAACGGAAGATATTAATTTTTGTGGGGAACTATTGCAAAAGAACGCAGAAAGTGTAGTTAAAGCTGGACAATTTGAATGGCTATTAGAAAAAATCAATCGTTTTTCAGTCAATGAAAAGCAAAAATATTACCCATTATACTATTTTGAAGGTGAATGTCATCGTTTTCGTGCCTATTATGAAAAGGCAAAAAATGCTTATGAAGCGTGCATAATCTTAGCTAGTGAAGCGTGTGACTCCCTCTATATGACCAAAGCACATGCTGGATTAGCGCATATATATCTGGATACTATTCAACCGGCCCTTGCAGAGCCTTATTTAATCCAGGCATTAGAACATGCCAATCATACAACATTAAGTTTAAAAGAGCATTTAGAATTGCAACGCCAGTATGCCGAAAATCTAGTGAATTTAGGAAAAGCCAATCAAGCCAGTCATTTTATTGAAGCTGTCGCTTTAGATGAAGAAATCCTACAAAGAGCCAACGTAGATGTCCGTATTCTATTAAGAACTGGTAAGCTACACGAAGCGATAATTTTATTGGCTAAAAGGCTCGAAGGTCCAGCGCAAATGCTTGCGACGCACCGAGAGAGTGAACTGTTAGCATCATTCGTTCATGGGTTGTTAGGTGAAGCGAAAGAAGCATGGCACACTGCTCAAATAGGTATTCGGAGAGGTGTGCGGGAAAAGTCTGCTTTTATTGAAGCTGTAGGTTATTTACGAAAAGGAAGTGCGCTATTATTATTTGATTTTCCAGATTATGAGGGAGCATACTTGGCTTATGAAAAGGCCATTGCGCTTATGAATACAATTAATATCTCACGTGTGAAAGCAGAACCTTATATGGGACTTGCTATTGTTAAATATGAGACTGGGGACAGGCTTGCTGCTAAAAAGTATTTAGCACTCGGCCTGCATGAAACTGAACAAGTACATGATGCATGGATGTCCGCACTTATCTTACTTGTTGAAGTGAAAATTACCGTTTCTGAAAATGATTTGGAAAAAGCTAAACAGCTACTCTTGAAAGCAAAAATGCAGTTTCAAGAATGCGGCGATAAAAACGGTGAAATGCATGTATACTTCTATCAATCTGTGATTGCCTCCAAAGAACAAAACACACAAGCGTTTAGTATCTATTTCAAGCAATTTGCAAGCTCATGCATTACACAAGGCTACGAATATTTTTTCCAAAGAAGAACCATGTTAGGACCGTCAAATTTAGCAGTTTTTCTTGAACTTTTACAATACAGTGTTCAAAATGACATCGATAGTTCAGCTATTAAAATTATAAAGAGTTATTTTAGCGTAGATCGTAATTTAATATACCCATCATGCGAGATACAAGTTAATTTCTTTGGTAGTTTAAGTTTGAGTCGAGATCATCATCAATGTGAAGATAAGGAATGGCAACGTGATAAAGCAAAGGACCTTTTTGTGTATTTGTACTGTAATCGTCATAGGTATATTCCTAAAGAAGAAATTGCTCATGCATTATGGCCAGATCGTTTAGTTGACTCACTTGATCGTGATTTTAAAGTGATATTGAACGCTCTTTTAAAGGTGCTTGAGCCTACGAGAAGTGCTCGTCAGGATAGCTATTTTATCCATCGGAAAAATAATATGTATCAATTACGGCATATTCATTTTTTACAAATCGATGTTGAACGTTTTCTCTATTATTATCAATTAGGGATGGAAGAATTAGATCCGTATATTTCAAATGAATGGCTTCATCTTGCTGAAACCTGCTATAAAGGGGCGCTTTACGCTGAGAAAAAGCAGCTCGATTGGATTGTACAAGACCGAGAAAAATTTCAAACCTTATATCTTGAAGTACTCGAAAAATTGGCACAAAACGCGATCCATCAACAAAATTATAAACAAGCTATTGTTTATGCGGAAAAAATGATTCGTGAAGATTCGCTATGGGAGGAAGGGTATAGACTTTTAATGTATAGTTACTTTCAATTAAACAATCGACCACTTGCATTAAAATGGTACGAAAAATGTGTGCAACAATTGCACAAAGAGCTAAATACAACACCAATGGAGTCTACAATGGCTATTTATGATTTGATAATTCAAAATTAAAAAACACACTTTGCGAATAAACTGCATAGTGTGTTTTTTTGCGAACAATCCGAATTTTATCTAGGTATTATGATGGCAATGTAGGATTTTCGATTTAATCGGGTAGTGTGGAATATAAAGAGTACTAACTCTAGAATTAATGAATATAATTATTATCTTTAATAGGTGGAATTTTTCATAGTAGTAAGAAGGCATCTTTTAGTCTTTTAGAATGAAATTGAAAGAGGAGGGTTCATGATATGGCGCAAACCATCATTCCCAGAGCTGCTGTGCGCGGGACAGCTAGTGGAGTTATCTTCATGGCGTTTTTTGGTACTATGTGGGCAGGTATTGGAATTAGAGGACTGCAGGGCTGGGGATTTGTCTGGCTGTTGATTTTATCCCTGCTGATTGGAATTTTACTACTTACTGGAGGAATCGTTTTGATAATGAATTCAAAAATGTTATCAAATAAGATGGTGGAAGGGGATGCCCTTCGTTGGAAACGAAAGAATAGGTGGTTCGGCATTATTTTCGGTTTAGAAGGAGTATTGATAGCCGCAGCCTCCGTAATTTGCCAATCTACCAATCACTTAGATTTGTTTGTCCCTGTTATGGCTCTTATTGTAGGTGCTCATTTCTTTCCTCTGGCAAACCTTTTCCAGGTCAAAATCTATTATATTACGGGTTCACTCCTTTGTATGTTTTCGGTAATCACACTGCTTACTTTCCCTGTAAGCGTAACTTGGGGGAATCATCAAATTATGGCATGGTGGACATCTATTGGTTTTAGCACAGCCCTGACATTATGGGGAACCGGGATGGCAGTGTGGATTACAGGCCATAGACTGCTGAAAAGCGCTAAGAATGGTTTCAAAGAAGTTTAACTATTTACTATTACCTTTTTGATAAAGACATTATCACAACTCTAAAGGGGTACCCTCAGGAAAGTGCGGATTCCCTGAGGGTACCCCTTTATGCAGTTTTATTCATTGGGCTTTTAAAACCTTATTCTATCCTTATTTGTTGGAATCCCATTCTTTACTTTTTCCCATGTGCCATTTTTAAATAATTCGTATTGTTCAAAAGCAAAAGGTAATCCGTTTGCAATAGCTACGTCACTGCTATCCATAAGTTGAAAATGCAAATGTGGAGCAAAGGAGTTACCTGAATGACCAACTCTACCAATAACGTCACCTTTTTTAACACGCTGACCAACTGAAACCTGAATTGACCCCGTTTGAAGATGGACTAATCCAACATATACATTGTCGCCACATTCTATAATGATGTAGTTGCCGGCAACGGATTGTATGTCGTCTTTTTTGGGGTTGAAATAACGAGCGTTTTTATAAGCATTAGACATATCTGAAAGCAATTTTGTTCGTGTTCGTTCTTGATAACCATCCTCTGCTTGGACAATGATCCCGTCGCAAGGAGCATATACATCTTGGCCCCAACAATAATATTCGTCTAAGGGAACACCAAAAAGTAAATATTGCGCCAAACTAACGCGATAGGCGGGCCAACCTTTTCTTTCCCAATCCACTTGTATAAAATCACAAGCATATCTTGATCCGAATCGGTTTGTACCGTGACTCGGAATTTTTGTCCCTGGAGTGTTAGGCGAGTGCCATTCTCCTCTCAGAGGAAACTCTACGATTATCGGCTCACGTGCATCAAACATCTCATATCCCTCCTCTGTCGTGCATTATTGAAAATGACTAGTACCACAAGTGTAGTGCCAGTACGAAACTGATAAGTACAGGCATACGTTTTATCATGTTGAACGCACATTTCCCAATCCCTTATTCATTGCCTGGTGTGTAGAATACTTTTCTCAGTTCATCAAAGTATCCATCAATTTTTTCAACAACAAATTCATAGTTTATGGCTGGAGATTCTGAATTTCTAATATTCTCCAATATTTCATTAGTAAATCCAACATTAGCCCAAAGAATAAATTGTTTGCACTTTTCGATGTCCAAGCCTACTTTAAATTTACCTTCATCTATTTCATCAAATAAATTAGGATAACAGCTTGAATATTCTTTGTGTGTTCTATTTTCGAGTTCTTCATTAACCTCGTTAGAATTAGTAATTCGTGAAAGTTTATTAAAATCTAAAATCCAAGGGTACTTTTCCGATAATTTAATTTGCAAAAGATATGATTGCCGTAGCCTGTCAAAAATATCTTTTGCATCATAATTCATCAATTCAAAATATTCATGTTTAAGTAGTTCTGAGAAGTAATCATACACAACAAGAAAAAGCTCCTGCTTGCTACTTACATAGTGAAACATAAGAGCTTTAGAAATTCCGGCTTCTTTTGCGATTACATTTGTAGAAGCGACGTCATATCCTTTTGATGAAAATTCTTTTAATGCCGCATTTAGAATTGTGTCCCTCCTTTGAGGGGTTAAATCTAATAACTTTGTCAATATCTGTCCCCCCTTTAAAGAAACAATATTTACCTGTTAGGTTAAATTTAGTATATAAAAATTTACCTATAAGGTCAATGAGGAGGTGCCCTACTTTATAAAATTAATTACTTGCATCGCAACCGCCTGTTATAGCTTTCTCGCTTAGGCTTAAATGTAAGATACGGAACTGGAAAAGGGGTCATTTTCTATCGATTAATTAGTTATTAATTTATTTGATCCAACTTTATTTCAAAGCATCTGTAACTGATTTGTAACTTGCTTTTTATATAGTTAAAGCACAGCGAAGAAAGCGCTTACGAAACATCTCACTTACAGGAAGGGGTTTTGTAATGAAAAAATATTGGCTAGCTTTGTTATTACTTGTACTGACAATGGTCGTTGCGGCATGTAACGGGGATAAACCAGCAGATAATACTACAACTGCTGATGATGACAAGGGGACTGAAGGCACTGAAGGCACTGTTGAAGAAGGCACGATTAAAATTGGTGTACTTGCCTCGTTAACGGGAGCACTGGAGTCTTATGGCAAGCAAACACAACGCGGTTTTGATTTAGGAATTGAGTATGCAACAGATGGCACTATGGAGGTTAACGGCAAAAAAATTGAAATTATTTATGAAGATACAGAAACTAAGCCTGAAGTAGCCGTGCAGAAGGCAACAAAATTATTAGAAGATGATAAGGTCGATTTTCTAGTAGGCTCCTCTAGCTCTGGTGATACGCTTGCAGTTTTACCGTTAGCAGAAGAATACGAAAAAATCATGGTTGTCGAACCAGCAGTGGCAGATAGTATAACTGGCTCAGAGTTTAATGAGTATATCTTCCGCACAGGACGTAATTCGTCACAAGATGCGTATGCAGCAGCGGCAGCGATTGCTGGAAAAGATGTAAAAATTGCAACATTTGCACCTGACTATTCATTTGGTTGGGACGGTGTCGAAGCATTTAAAACTGCAGCAGAAAAACTTGGTGCGAAAATAGTTAAAGAGGAATTCGCAGATCCAGCGGCAACTGATTTCACTTCAAACTTACAGAAAATCATTGATGCTAAACCAGACTATCTATTTGTAGTTTGGGCGGGAGCAAACTCTCCATGGAATCAAATTGCTGATCTTAAACTTCAAGAAAAAGGCATTAAAATTTCGACAGGAGCCCCAGATATTATTGCCTTGAAATTCATGAATCCATTAGTAGGCATGGAGGGCTTCTCTGTTTACTATCACACACTACCACAAAATGATGTGAATAAGTGGTTAGTAGATGAACATCAAAAACGGTTTAATGAAGTACCTGACCTATTTACACCAGGAGGCATGTCTTCTGCCATTTCAATTGTTGAAGCTTTGAAAAAATCTGAAGGTGATGCAGATGCAAATAAGTTAATCGGGATCATGGAAGGTATGTCATTCGAAACACCAAAAGGAACGATGACTTTCCGAGAGGATGATCACCAAGCCTTACAATCGATGTATTCGATTCGTTTAGAAAAACAAGAAGGATTTGACTATCCAGTGCCAGTGCTTATCCGTGAGCTAAGTCCTGAAGAGACTGCTCCACCAGTTATGAATTAGATTTACTGCAAAGGTTTGTAAGGAGACAGAGTGCGCATTACGTTCTGTCTCTCTTCATCTACTTTCTACTGAGAGTATGTGAAGAGAGATAGAGGAAGGGGGAGTTGTGATGGAGCCTATTTTGCAAACAAACAATTTAACAATACGCTTTGGCGGGCACACAGCGGTCGATAATGTGAATTTTAGTATGCCAGAGAAACAATTAAAATCAATCATTGGACCAAATGGAGCGGGGAAAACAACTTTTTTCAACTTAATTAGTGGTGAATTAAAGCCAACTAGCGGTGACGTTTACTTTAAAGGGGAGTCTCTGTCTCAAAAATCCTCGATAGAACGAACTCGTATGGGGTTGGGACGTTCGTTTCAAATTACTAATGTCTTTCCTAATTTGACTGTTTTAGAAAATGTGCGATTAGCCGTCCAATCAAAAGAGAAAGTACGATATCAAATCTTTCGTCATTATAAAAGCTATTGTGCCATTACGGAAAAAGCAGATGAATTATTAAAGCTTGTGTTGCTCGACAACAAAAGAGATGCCGTTACTACGATGCTATCACATGGTGAGAAAAGAAAACTAGAAATTGCCATGCTCCTAGCGCTTGATACCGAAATACTATTGCTCGATGAACCAACTGCAGGGATGTCTTTGGAAGAGGTACCTGCAATTTTGGAAGTCATACGTTCGATAAAAAATAACGGCGACAAAACTATTTTACTCATTGAACACAAGATGGATATGATATTAGATTTGTCAGATTCCATCATGGTGTTATTTAATGGTCAATTACTTGCAGACGGGACGCCAAATGAAATCATGCAAAATGAAACTGTACAAAATGCTTACCTAGGGGGTCTTTATGATGAACACCTTGCTTAACTTAAAAGACGTTCATACACATATAGGCCAGTACCACATTTTGCAGGGGGTAAATTTCGAGGCGAAGGAGGGGCAAGTGAGCGTACTTCTCGGCCGAAATGGTGCTGGAAAAACTACGACTTTAAAAACAATCATGGGGCTAACACCCGCTTCTAAAGGTGAAGTTGAATTTCAATCACACTCCATTAAGAAAATTCCAACTTATAAGGTTGCAAAATTAGGGGTTGGCTATGTGCCAGAGAATCAAGGGATTTTTGCTGATTTAACGGTCGAGGAGAATATGAAAGTAGCAATGCGTAAGGAAGACACGGCAGCATTTGAGCGGCAAGATTATGTACTTCAGCTTTTTCCAGACCTAAAGAAATTTTGGAAAAAAGCTGGCGGCCATCTTTCAGGTGGTCAAAAACAAATGCTATCCATGGCACGAGCATTTATCAATGATAGTAAATTGATGTTGATTGATGAACCATCTAAGGGGCTCGCACCTATTGTTGTGGAGAAAGTGATGGAGGCAATTGTTGAGATGAAGAAGCAAACATCGATTGTTCTGGTCGAGCAAAATTTCATCATGGCTAGTCGTATTGGAGATACGTATACCTTAATTGATGATGGTCGAACTGTACATGCTGGAAGAATGGAGGATCTAGTCCATAATGAAGAGTTAAAACGAAGATATCTTGGAATCGGGTAAAGGAGGTGTTGCACATTGGAATTATTAGCGAATTTAATTATTAACGGTTTAGCAACTGGAATGTTAATTTTTTTACTGGCAGCAGGACTAACCCTTATTTTTGGGCTGATGGACGTTTTAAACTTTGCGCATGGTGGTTTATTTGTATGGGGCGCATACGCGGGAATCTTTACGTATATGTCTACAGAGAGCTTTTTAATAGGTATTGTGGGGGCTCTTTTGACAGGTGCAGTTTTAGGGCTAGTAACTGAGAAATTCATTATTACACCGGTTTATGGCAATCATATTCAACAAATTTTAATTACGTTAGGGTTAATGCTTGTCTTGCAAGAAATGATAAAAGTTGTATTTGGACCAAATGGTGTACCGGTGCAAACACCAAGCTATTTAGCAGGAAGCTGGGAAGTTGGCGACGTTATTATCATTAAATATCGATTATTTATCATTGTAGTAGGATTTGTGATTTTTAGCATTTTCCAATATATGCTGAAGCGAACGAAGATTGGGCTAATCGTCCGTGCAGGTGTACAGGATAAGGAAATGGCACAAGCACTTGGCATTCATATTAAAAGGGTCTTTCTCTATGTATTTATGGTCGGAGCGGCATTAGCAGCCCTAAGTGGCATGTTAATGGCTCCATATTCAGGTGTCATCTATGCAGAGATGGGCATGGAGTACGCCATTTTAGGATTTATTGTCGTCGTAATTGGGGGGATGGGTAGCTTTTCTGGTTCACTTTTAGCGGCAATCTTAGTGGGGTTAGCGGGTAGCTTCATGGCTTATTATGTGCCTGTTTTATCACTTGCCGTCAATATGATTTTAATGGCTATCGTGTTAATTTTCCGTCCTCAAGGCTTATTTACGCTAGGAAGGGAGAGATCAACATGATGAAAAAGCTCTCTTGGCAGTATCTTTGTTTTTTTCTCATTCTTGTGTTCCTAATCCTTTTCCCGTTCATTAACGATTCTCGTACGCTTATCATTTTGTTAACGCAAATTTTTATATTTGGGATTTTAGCGATGAGCTATGACATTTTACTGGGGTATACAGGCATTGTATCTTTTGGACACGCAATGTTTTTTGGTATTGGTGCCTATACGACGGCCGTTATGCTGAAGCAAATGGATACCTCGATTGCTATCTTTATATTGTCAATTGTGGTTGGTATGTTAATTGCAGGGTTTATTAGCTTCCTTGTAGGGTTACTTACGCTACGTTTGAAAAGTCACTTCTTTGCAATGCTTACCTTAGCATTTTCAGGTTTGTTTTTAGTCGTTGCTGAGAAATGGCGTTCTATCACATATGGAAATGACGGCTTTACATTTAGAGCACCTGAAATTTTTAAAGATCGAATTACATTTTATTTCTTCGTATTAACTTGTTTAGTCCTTATTTTTGTAGCGCTTTATCGATTCGTAAATTCTCCTACTGGCAGAATTTTAATTGCAGTACGGGAGAACGAACAAAGAACAAGATCATTAGGTTATAACACATTGCACTATAAAGTGATTGCTTCTGTTGTCGCTGGTGTTGTGGCAAGCTTAGCAGGATCTTTATATTCGCTGTCTCTGCGTTTTGTTAATACAAGTGTAATGACGATGGATATTACACTCGATGCGTTATTAATGACGATTATCGGTGGGGTTGGTACATTAGTCGGTCCATTACTTGGAGCGGCAGTCATTGAATATGCACAGCATACGCTTTCTGGATTAGCGAGAGATTATCCAATATTTGAACGCTGGATTATCTTCTTTGGTATTCTCTATATTTTAGCGGTAATCTTTTTCCCGAAAGGAATCATTGGTTCCATTCGAATGCTACTTTGGAAATGGCGTTTCAAACTAAACGAGAGAAAGAAAGCTCCAACTTCTCTTCCGCAAGAAAAGGAGCGGTTTGAATGACTGTAGGTATTGTGAGTACAGGAATTTATATTCCACAAACGAAGATGACGTCACAAGAAATTGCAGCTCTTTCTGATATACCGGAAGAAATCATTCGTCAAAAAATGGGGATATATGAAAAGCCTATTCCCGGTCCAGAAGATCATACAGTTCAGATGGGGATTTGGGCCGCACAAGATGCTTTAAAAAAGGCAAACATCGAACCGAAATTAATTGATGTTGTGATGTATATAGGTGAAGAACATAAGGAATATCCACTTTGGACCGCTTCTATCAAAATGCAAGAAGAACTTGGTGCAGTAAATGCCTGGGCCTTTGATGTCCAATTGAGGTGTAGCACGACAATAATGGCAATGAAATTAGCAAAAAGTTTAATGGAATCTGATGAATCTATTAAAACCGTGTTACTTGCTGGAGGCTATCGAAACGGGGACTTTATAGACTATCAAAACCCAAGAGCTCGTTTTATGTTTAATTTGGCAGCTGGCGGTGGTGCTTTGATTTTACAAAAAAACTATGAGAAAAATCACTTGCTAGAAGCAGCCATTATCACAGATGGGTCTTTTTCGGAGGACGTACTTGTGCCAGTTGGTGGTACAAAGAAACCTATAACTCCTAAAGATTTAGAAAATAATTTATACAAATTAGATGTTATTGATCCGGTAGGCATGAAGGAACGTCTTGAACAAAAGTCATTAAGCAATTTTTTAAAGGTGATTCGGAGTTCTTTATCGAAAAGTGGGTTAAGTGAAAAAGAGTTGGACTACTTAGCAATGCTGCATATGAAGAAGTCGGCACATGATTATGTCCTGTCATCACTTGGGCTGCAGGAGGACCAATCAATCTATTTACGGAACTATGGTCATATTGGACAAATTGATCAAATATTATCGCTTCAAACCGCTTTAGAAGTTGGACGTATACAGGATGGGCATATTGTGACATTAGTAGGTGCGGGTATTGGCTATGTTTGGGGAGCTATAACAATTCGCTGGGGATAAGGAGGAAGAAAAATGTTGTTAACAGTACAATTATCAAATGGAGAATCGATTGCATATCGTAAACGTGAGGGTGGTGCACACCATTTACTTTTAATTCATGGAAATATGACATCTTCAAAACATTGGGATGTATTTATCGAAGCATTAGATCCGAAATATACGATATATGCAATTGATTTACGTGGTTTTGGTGGTTCATCCTATCACAAACCGATTACAAGTATAAAAGATTTTAGTGATGATGTAAAACTTTTTGTAGATGCGATAAAGTTAAGTCAATTTGATTTAATTGGCTGGTCAACAGGTGGAGCGATAGGTATGCAATTTGTTGCAAATTACCCTGGATACTGCCGACGACTCGTCTTACTAGCATCTGCTTCTACGAGAGGATATCCATTTTATACAGATCTTGGTACAGGGAATCAGGCATCCATAAAACGAGCAACTACTTACGAAGAAGTATTACTAGATTCATCCAAAACCAAATTAGTGCAGGGATTTTACGATACACATAACGTGGAAGGTTTAAAAGCTGTTTGGAATGCACTTATTTATACTCATAATCAACCAGAAGCAAATCATTATGGTGTCTATGTAGAGGATATGTTCACGCAACGAAACCTTGCTGAAGTTTATCATGCATTAAACACCTTCAATATAAGCAAGGTTGATAATGAAGTGGCAAAGGGAACAAAAGGAGCCCAGTATATTAACATTCCCACTTTAGTGTTAAGAGGCGATCGGGATTACGTAATTACAGAGCAGATGAAAAATGAAACAATTGAAGATTTAGGTCAAAATGTACAATTTCAATGTTTAGAAAACTGCGGCCATTCTCCGCTGATTGATGATTTACCACAGCTTATTTCAAAAATTGAAAGTTTTTTAGAAATAGGAGGAAAAAATTATGCGTTTAAACAATAAAGTAGCGATTATTACAGGTGCAGCAAACGGAATTGGGTATGCAGCAGCTGAGCGTTTTATTGAAGAAGGTGCATTAGTGTATATCGCCGATTTTGATGAGGATGCTGGTATAACGTCTGCGAAAAAGCTAGGTGACCAAGCAATTTTCGTTAAAGTAAATGTTGCGGATAGAAAGAGTGTGAAAAATTTAGTTACATTTGTGATGGAGCAAGCTGGTCAAATCGATATTTTAGTGAATAATGCGGGTATTACAAGAGATGCCATGCTAACAAAAATGACGGATGAACAGTTTCAGCAAGTTCTAAATGTTAACTTAAGCGGTGTTTTCCATTGTACACAAGAAGTTATCCCACATATGATTGCAGCTGGCAGTGGCAAAATCATTAATACTTCCTCGGTTAGCGGGATTTATGGTAATGTCGGTCAGACCAATTATGCAGCGGCAAAAGCAGCGATTGTAGGGATGACGAAAACATGGGCGAAAGAGCTGGGACGTAAAGGCATCAATGTCAATGCAGTGGCACCAGGATTTACTGAAACTGAGATGGTGAAAAAAATGCCAGAAACGATACTTAACCAAATGCGCTCAGTCGTGCCATTACAACGGTTAGGCGCACCGCGAGATATTGCTAATGCCTATTTATTTTTAGCGTCAGATGAGGCTTCTTATGTCAGTGGTCACACGCTTCATGTAGACGGCGCAATTATGATGTAGTAAAGGAGGCCGGTCAAGATGAATGTGGAGCAAGCTTGGATATTGAAACGTGCAACCCTAACCCCGACTAAACTGGCACTGATTAACCTCGAAACAAATGAACAATGGACCTATCAACATCTAGCTAGTGAAATAGCAAAATGGAGTCATTATTTTGAACGACAGAACCTCCAAGTTGGTAGTCGTGTAGCCATTTATGCAAGGAACAATATTCATTTGTTTGCAGTGATGTTTGCTTGTGGGCTTAGAGGACTTATTTATGTTCCTTTGAATTGGCGCATAAGTACAGAAGAATTGAACCATATACTTGCTGATGCTACACCTTCATTACTTATTTACGATCCAGAAATACCATGTCCAATTTCTTTAGATAAAATGCAACCGTTACAGTTGAATAACGAAGTTACAGCATCACCTACAATTACTCCAATGGACTTAAATGATCCCTGGCTCATGATTTATACGGGTGGGACTACTGGCAAGGCAAAAGGAGTCGTTCTTTCTTTCAATTCAATTAACTGGAATGCACTAAATACAATTGTTAGCTGGGGAGTAAGTGAACAGGATTGCACGTTAAATTATATGCCGATGTTCCATACAGGTGGCATTAATGCATTGTGTATCCCATTGTTAATGGCCGGTGGTACAGTAATTATTGGTGATAAATTTGAGGCAGAAAAAGCGCTGATTGCTATCAATCATTATCGGACTACAATTTCACTTTTTGTGCCTACCATGTATCAGGCTATGATTACAACTAGCTATTTTAAAGAAAACAAGTTTCCAACAGTAAAAGTATTTTTATCTGGTGGTGCTCCATGTCCATTTCCAATATATGATGCCTTCTTTAATAAAGGGCTTTACTTTAAAGAAGGGTATGGTTTAACAGAAGCAGGACCAAACAATTTTTTCATTACACGCGAAGAAGCCTATTTTAAAAAAGGTGCAGTCGGAAAAAGTATGCAATTTAATGAAGTGAAAATCGTAAATGCGGCGGGTACTGTTTGTGCGCCAAATGAAGTTGGTGAGCTATTCGTAAAAGGAAAGCATATGTTTAGATTTTATTGGAATAATCCTCACGAAACCGAACAAACCATCCAAAATGGTTGGCTGAAGACTGGCGATTTAGCAAAAGTGGATAGCGATGGGGATTATTATATTGTAGGTAGAAGAAAGGAAATGATTATTAGTGGTGGTGAAAATGTCTATCCGCAAGAAGTAGAACAGTGTATTTTACGTCATCCACTAGTGACGGAGGTTGCTGTAATTGGCGCACCGGATGATTATTGGGGTGAAATCGTCACAGCCTTCATTGTATGTAATCTTCAAACAAAAGCTATTTTAGAAGAAGTGGAACTACTTTGTAAGACTCATTTAGGTCAATACAAAATGCCAAAAAAGGTAATTTTCATAGATGAATTACCAAAAACAATTGTCGGGAAAATCGACAAGCAAGCATTACATTTGAAAATATAAGATAAAATGAGGAGCAAGATTAATTGAATAGGGATTCTAATTTAAAGGGCCTGTTCGAGGTCCTTTATTTGTTTTACATCAGTTATTGAAAGAATAGTAGAAGCGGTTTTTCTTGCTTCTTATTATTTTATGAAAATTACAAAAATTCAGCAGGTAATCTCTCTTAAGTGTCGAATTAAGCTACTAGATTCACAAAGAAAAGGGGATGGGAAAGATGTCAAAAAATATCTTGATTATTGCTGGCGATGCAGTAGAGGCATTGGAGATTTATTATCCGTATTACCGTTGTTTAGAAGCAGGTTATACTGTGACGATTGCAGCACCTTCAGCAAAGAAGCTACAAACTGTCTTGCATGATTTTGTAGATGGCGTCGATACATATATCGAACGTCCCGCGTACGGATTAGAGGCCCATGCAGCTTTTGAAGATGTTGTTCCGAAGCAATTTGATGGGTTAATTATTCCGGGAGGTCGAGCACCCGAATATATTCGTCTAAACGAGTATGTACCGGCAATTGTGCGCCATTTCTTTGAGGAGAATAAGCCGGTTGCAGCAGTTTGTCACGCAGCACAGATTTTCGCAACAATCCCTGAGGTACTAGAAGGACGCGAGCTAACGGCCTATATTGCTTGCAAACCAGAAGTTCAAGTAGCGGGTGGTACTTACATTAACGCCAATTTGCATACTGACGGTAACCTTGTAAGTGGTCATGCATGGCCAGATTTACCGGGATTAATGCGAGAATTTATCCTAAAACTAGAAGATTAATTGTGGAGTGTGTCCGAATAAATCAAATCGGACACACTTTTATGTGCGCCTAGCATGGGTGTAGTCTATAGGGTGCAAGTCCCGAACTGTGAAGGCAGAAGTAATAGTTAGCTTAACGCAAGGGTGTTCGTG
>NZ_JBIWEY010000024.1:0-76231 GCF_044762775.1 Lysinibacillus sp. NPDC096418 | reverse complement strand
CCACGGACACCCTTGCTCTTGGCTAACCTCTACTTCTGTCTTCGGGGTTCGGGACTTACACCCTATAGTTCATGTGCATGCCGGGCGCACCAAAATGAGACGGCTCACAATTTGTGAACCGTCCTGTTCAAAACTATGCAATTATTTAATCTTAACCGAATGAACGATTTTCGTCATCTCATGCAGATTATCTTCTACATCTTTCATCTTTGAAATTGTCGTCATTTTCACGCCACCGCTACTAACAACAAGTTCAAATTCTTCCTCATTTTCTGTTTTAAAAATAGCGGAGAATGCAAATGTATTGTCTTTTTCATATGTTTTTTCGTCAATGATTTCCTTAGAACTATCTTCCTTTAATAAATCATAATATAGTTTACTATCTGGTTTTTCACGATCATTGATAAAAAGAATATAGGATTGTTTTCCTTTAGAAAGCAAAATATTATATTTATCTGAGCTATCCTCGATTTTATACTTCGAAGGTAAAAATAATTGAATGTTACCAATTGTATCTGTATGAGTTTCGGGTTTTTCAGCAAAAATAGTTTCCGATAGTTGAAGTCCGTTTGCAACTTGTTCATCGATTGATTGATTACAGCCAGAAAGCCCCAAAAGCAATAGCATTAATGCTGATGCTTGTAGCCATTTACGAGACATTTATATCTTCCTTTCAACACTGATTTTTCTATTTTAAAGAAAATTCGAAAAAGATGCAAATCCGCTATGTGATTTTATCTATATTAAACAGTCTAATTATGTGATAAATTGAATAAAAATTGTCCAACAAGAAGAGATACAATATGCTCAAACATGGCTTGACGCTCTACCAATCCTTGAGTGAAAATACCTACCGCACCTGCTTGTTGACGAATGTCTCGGCGCTGTGTAAAAGCTTCCATTACTGGTCCAAGTTCTTTACCAGCCCTTATTTCCCGGGCAATTTCTTCAGGCAACACAATTTGTGCGCCGGCTGCTGTAAATATCGTTCCATTAGCTACCGCAAGTGCTCCCCAGTTACAAACATACATGTTATCCTCTATTTCCATTACACCGCCCTCTAGTCCAAAAGAAAGGGTAGCGTCGGTTACTGCCAATGTATTTTTCGCTCGATTTATTGCACCTTGTCTTGTTTCTTCAGTTGTCATAGGCTGTTCAGAAACACCTGAAGGCGCTTTATAATATGTAAATTTAGCTTGCTCAAAAAACTGCTTGGCTATCACTTCTACAGCACCTATTTTTGCCTTATTAGTCGTACCAATTGCTATGTTCATGTGAAATCCTTCTTTCTATGCATAGAAAAAGATGCCCTTTAAGGCATCTTTTTCATTTACTTTTAGCATTCAATAAAAACAATTATACATTACTATGAATCGATGCTAAAGTCGAACGATCCATATTCTTTACTAATTCCACAATCATTGCCTTTGCCGCCGCATAGTCATCGATATGAATGATAGATGCAGATGTATGAATATAGCGTGAACAAACACCAATTACTGCACTAGGAATACCATCATTTGACGTATGCACGCGACCTGCATCTGTCCCACCTTGTGAAACGAAATATTGGTATGGGATATTATTCGATTCTGCAGTATCTAGAATAAACTCTCGCATTCCACGATGTGTTACCATTGTGCGATCAAAAATACGTAATAACGTCCCTTTACCAAGTTGGCCAAATTGTTGCTTATCTCCAGACATATCATTTGCTGGTGAGGCATCTAATGCAAAGAATATGTCAGGTTTAATCATATTTGCTGATACTTGTGCTCCCCTCAGTCCTACTTCTTCCATCACGTTAGCACCCGAATACAAATGGGATGCTAACTTTTCATCTTTTACTTCTTTCATTAATTCGATGGCAAGCCCGCAACCATATCGATTATCCCAAGCTTTAGCCATAATTTTTTTCGGGTTTGCCATTGGTGTAAATGGACAAATCGGTATTATAGATTGACCCGGACGAACTCCAAGTTCCATTGCATCTTTTTTGTTATCTGCTCCGATATCAATTAACATATTCTTTATATCCATCGGTTTTGCACGTTCTGCATCTGTTAAAAGATGTGGTGGGATGGATGATATAACCCCAGGAATCGCTCCGTTTTTTGTATATACGTTCACACGTTGTGCAAGCATTACTTGATTCCACCAGCCACCAAGTGTTTGGAAACGAACCAATCCGTTTTCAGTAATTGACGTCACCATAAATGCAACTTCATCCATATGGCCCGCTACTAAAATTTTCGGTGCATCCGCCACTTCACTGTGCTTGACGCCGAAAATACCGCCTAAATTATCTTGGACAATTTCTTCTGAATACTTCTCTAATTCAGCACGCATGAACGCACGTACAGCATGCTCATTACCTGGCGCACCTGGCAATTCAGTTAAAGTTTTAAATAATTGTAATGTTTCCCCGTTCACGATACTCGCTCCCAACGAAGTAGTATTTTCTTCCGTACTAATTGTATCATATTCATTTTTGAAATCGAAATATTGCTACTATACGAACTTTTTCATTAAAAGAGCAGAATTATGAAAGTGCATTCACTCTAACAGCTATGATAAAATGAAGTTATAGAAAAAGGAGGAAATAACTATGAAATTACGCGATTTTTTAATTGGTGTTGCAACAGGTCTAGCAGCCGCTGTCATTATTAAAGAAACAAGTGAAAAGGTTTCTCCATATGTACCTGCAGGACAAGTATTAGATAACATAAAAAAAGATTTTAAAAAAGATGCCCCAATCGATGGCTCTTGGATTTATATGAAAACAGATAACTTTACAAATGGCTTTATGACAATACCAGTATACCGTGGTGGGATTTCCCGCATGCATGAAGGAGAAATGCAAACGTTTGAATTTGCTGCCGATGCACGTTCTGGTGTCGTTGTAGAATTAGTAGAGGTTTAATTACAAAAGAAAGAGCATGTGGGACTCATTAATGAGATCACATGCTCTTTTTCCGACTTATTCTTCTAACCCTTTATTGTTAAAATACTTTTTGTATTTACGGTAATAGTTTAAATTGTTTAATGTAAGTTTTACCCAACGTTTAGCATTCATATCTTCTTTAAAGTATAAAGAATTCGTATATTTACCTTCACGAATTAGTTTTTTCGCTTCTAGTTTAAGCTTTTCATTCGATGCGTATTTAAACAGCACGCCTTTTGGAATGATCATCCATAAGTGCTTGTCCTCCACATATGTCAATTCCTGCTCGATATTTAACATATGGTCGTCTGCTACATATTTCATCAAGTTATGTCCACTCGCAGTAACATAGTAGCTTGAACGACCGTTACGTAGGTTAATTTCGAATAGTTTATATTGTTTATCGCGTACATCATATTTCATATCGAAGTTGGCAAAGCCTGTGTATCCGATGTCTTCAAGGAAGTGACGTACTTGGTCCATCAACTCTTTGTCATATGTCGTAACGATTGCCGCATAACTTCCGATACCTTCTGGAGAATGTTCTTCTAAAATTGGATTACCTAAGCACATTAGCTTTACTTCGCCATCTTTGCCAACATACGCATTTAACACACGCATATACGAGTCATCACCTGGGATGAATTCTTGGATAATCATCGTATCTTGATATGTTGAACTGTAGATTGCTTTTAGAATCGCGGTTTTTTCTGCTTCATCGTGCGCGACGAACACCTTTTTCTTTCCTGGGAATGAACATGCCCAGTATTCAACAGAGTTCGATGCTTTGATAATAATCGGATAATTAAAAGGCGGTGTAAAGTTTTCATAGTTTTCTGCAGTTACAGTCGTCGTACCTGGATATTTGAAGTTATACTTCTCACACATTTTATAAAAGTTTTCCTTCAATAAAATTTGGTCCATTAACGATTCGTCGATGTATGGCACAGTAAAATGCTCCTGCAAGGCAGGTTTGTTTTTAATAATTAACTTTGCATAGTCATCCCCACAAGCAAGTAGTAGTAAATTTTGACCTGCATATTTTTTCGCAACTTCTGCAAGAGCAGGTGCGAATACATCTTGCTCATTTAAGCGATCGATTTCTTGGAAATTAAGGATATGGCTATCTTGTGTGGCAGTTAAATGAGAACGGCCTAGTACAAGTGGTTTTATGCCGTACGCTTCATAAAAAGCACGTGCCATACCATACGCATTCATATCTGATCCTAATAGTACTGGTAAAAATGGTTGTTCCATTGCCATTGGGTATTCAACTCTCTTTTGTGTTTTAGTATAGTGTTTAGTGTATCATATTTTTCAACTTGTTCACGAAAAAAAGCCCACTTAAGAGACTTTTCTATCATTGATCATTCACTTTAAAATCATTTGATGTATTCCATTTGAATTTCGTTGAGAAGATACGTAGTAGAATCACATTAAATAATATTAAAACTGTAGATAACACTTAGAAAAAGCGTGTGAGCTTAGTTCACTCACACGCTTTTTCTCTTAAAATGTAATGCTAGCTTGTCGGCTACGTTCTAACTTATCAACTATTTCTTTACCTGTTTCATTCCACTTCACCATGCGATAATACGCATCATGATAGAAAATGAATCCATAGCCATTTGCTAGTGCCTCTTTCATAATTCGCTCTTTCGCAAAAACACTTGTCATTGGATAATCATCATATGCCATTACCCATAACGGATTTTGGTGGGCATGTGTTGGCATAATATCTGCCATATGTAGCAGCACTTCACCATTTTGCGTTAGCTTAATGATAGCGTGTCCATCACTATGCCCCCCAGTATGAATCATTTCGATACCAGGAGTAACTTCTAATGTTCCTTCGAATGTTTCAACTAAGTGTTGTACCGGTTCCCAGTTTTCTTTCCAATACGTATTTTTCGAGCGAATATTCGGCTCTCGCATTTCATCCCACTCGATTTTCGATACGTAGATTTTAGCATTTGGGAATGTTGGGACAAGCACATCATTTTCCCACTGAGTTAAGCCACCAGCATGGTCGAAATGTAAATGTGTCATTAGAACATAATCAATATCGGCTGTTGTTAAGCCTAATTCTTGAAGACTTGCAGCAAGTGCAGATTCTTCTGTTACACCATAATTACGTAGTTGCTTTTCATTTAATTTTTTAAAGCCAACGCCTGTATCAACTACATAGTTTTTACCTTCAAACTGAATTAATATCGGTTCTGTAGGTAATTCAATTTGATTGTTTTCGTTTACTGGATATTTACGTGACCAAAGTGGCTTTGGCACAACTCCAAACATTGCACCGCCATCTAGGCAAGTGACACCCCCGTTTAGCCATGTCAGTGACATGTTGTGAAACTGTAGTTGATCCATACTTTCTCCCCCTAGAAACTATTCTTTCAAAAATCGCCTTGGCATGTTTGAGCCCATATTTTTAATCGTGCAAGCACAATTAAAAACATGTGACATCTGCCAGAGGCTTCAACTATGTTTAGCTAGCGTTCATCCTTAAATCTAATTAGACGTTGACTTCTGCTGAACGGTGTTGAATTGCGATTCTAGACGATAGATAGGTTGTCCTTTGGCTGAAAACTTTTGCTCGTACTCTGTCATAATGTTATCTTCTGGCATATTCGCATGTAGGTCGAGTGATACATACTTTAACAACATCCCATATTCAGACATACTGATTAGAGAAAACTCGAAAAGGCCACGGTTATCCGTTTTAAAATGGATTTCCCCATTATCTACTAAAATCGACTCATATAATTTCAAAAATCCTTCGTGCGTTAAACGACGCTTTGCATGGCGAATTTTCGGCCAAGGATCTGAGAAATTCAGGTAAACACGGTCTACATCACTTTTCTCAAAATATTTATATAAATCTGCGCCATTTACTTTTAATAAACGTAAATTCGCTGGAGATTTAGCTTCTAAAATTTTTTCTAATGCACAAACAATTACGCTATCATATAATTCGATACCGATATAATTGATATCTGGATTTTGTAGCGCCATCCCTGTCACAAATTGACCTTTCCCTGTACCAACCTCAATATGCAGTGGATTGTCATTTCCAAAAACAGCTTGCCAATTCCCTTTAAAGTCTTCAGGATTCGGAATCACAACTTCCGGATGATCTGCTAAAAACTCCTCTGCCCAAGGCTTATTTCTTAATCTCAAATTACTTCCTCATTTCTTTCTACTAAATAATTTATTTCATTTATTATAGCGTAAAAACGTCAAATTCGCTCGAAATTATTGCGAAATGACGTTTTTTCATATCTGACTATGGACATTTTTCCATGCATTCTGTGTAACCGTGCAATGGATATTCATATTCTGCTCTACTTCTCCAATATAATCGCCATCAGTATGACAGACCATTTTGTCAGTATGCACTGTAATATCAAATTGCTCACTTTGCAAAAAAGTAATTTCTTTAAATTTCGTATGCTTCTCAAAAAAAACTGTAGCAAAGACAAATAATAATTTGATCCGTGATATATTGTGGACAATTGTAACTTCTATTTTCCCATCGTTTGGCTGAGATACAGGTGAAATTTTCATACCACCACCAAAATACGGTTGATTGGTTATAGCCACAAACCACGCTTGATTAATATAAAGTTCCTCTTCATCATAACGGACTGTCACATCAAAGCGAGGGAAAGTGAATAAGCCTTTTATGACGAAGGCCGCATAGGAAAGCTTACCAAGCCCGATCTTATTTAAGACAAATTTAAAACGAGACTTGTTCGCCATCTTCGCGACATACGCATCAAAACCTACCCCAGCATTGTTAACGAAAACCTCTTCAGGCGCCGTGCCTAATTGTATATTACCAACATCCATGAAAGTTCCTTTTGCCGTATACAAAAAGGATTCAATCTGCTTTGCATGGCGAAACACCTGAAAATTTCTCGCAAAATCATTACCAGAACCAGCTGCTACTACCCCGATGTTAACGCGGTCATTATAGATAACACCATTCACAACCTCGTGAATCGTCCCATCTCCACCAACCACAACAACTAACCATTGTTCATCATTAAGTTGTGTATATTGCCTGGCGATTTCTTCTCCGTGCCCCACATATTGTGTAAATACTACTTTATAATCTATTGTTAAATATTGTCGAATACGATGCCATACTTTCTTTCCTTTACCATTTCCAGCATATTCATTGACAATAAACAAAAGCTGCATAGGCTATTCCTTAACTAATGGCGTTGAGCGCTGCCAAATATCACGATTAAATGATGTTGTTTGAACATTATTTAGAACCGTCTGTGCTGCACGAATTTGCATATGTTTCATCGGAGAAGATGATTTTGTCAACTGATCTAGCCATTCTCCATAATTTCTGTGATCCACCATTTGAATATTGTAAGGTGCTCCAGGATAATCGAAATAACCATTACGTGTTAACACCACTTTACGAATGGGCATATCTACGCCATCTTGCTTGAATAATTGTGTTAATACAGACTCCATACGACTTAAATTAATTGTAGGGTTTAGTACTTTCAAATCTTTTGTGCCCACTTTTTTTACCCAAAAACGCTCACTATTACCTACATAAACTGCCTGATTTTCCGCCTCTAGTACAGTGACGCAAATGCATTCTGTCGGCGACAATAACACAACATCCAGTTCAATAGGCGCTTTTTTCACCTTTAAAATAGGGTAATAGAATACTAAATAATTATCTGGTAAATTTAATAAAAGTGTACGAAGTAAGGTATCACGCATAAACCGTGGATCTACATATGATTTCTCTCGTAGTGTCGAACTTGCCCACTTCATTTGAAAATGGAAAAACTGATCCTTGAACATACGTTTTAATTCATGTATTGATTGTGGTGCATAAACAATTCTTGGCTCAAACGTTAATGTTGTTTCTTCTTCTGGAATTGCATCTTCGTCGTTCATTAATTCATTGGAAACGTCTACTTGTTCGATATCTTCTTCATCCACCTTTTGACGTCCCGAAAATATTTTTTTAAAGAAGGCGAATCGCTCTTTATCTTCTGACTCAATGTTTGTGTCGTTGTCGTCATGTTGCCATTCGGTAATATCCTCACCTGATATCCATTGCATTTTTACACGGTCCCACTGGCTTTTCTTTAAACGAACAAATTGTGTTGGATATCTTGCCAAATCAATTTGATAACGCGAAACATAATCTTGTATTTTCACTAATTGCGCCAACTCATTGTCACTCCAATCCTAGTGCGCATGTTTTTTCTGTTCACATGCTACTATCCTATCTTTTTATTTTACATGACGTAACACTAGAAAAACATCCATTTTTATCCCTATAAAAAAAGAACTACCCGCTTAACTTAGTAGATAACCAAGCCTTGGGTAGTTCTTTTTTCAGATGTCACAAC
This sequence comes from Lysinibacillus sp. NPDC096418, assembly GCF_044762775.1. Taxonomy (NCBI): domain Bacteria; kingdom Bacillati; phylum Bacillota; class Bacilli; order Caryophanales; family Bacillaceae; genus Lysinibacillus; species Lysinibacillus sp. NPDC096418. The sequence goes on along the minus strand of NZ_JBIWEY010000024.1, from coordinate 67,891 downwards.
TTAAGAATTCACTGAAATTGGTAGTTTAGCTTCGAATGCAGCTTGTAGCTTTCTTGTCCATTCTCCTACGGCGCCTGTACCAATTGCACGCCCATCTACATCAATTACAGGTGTTACTTCAGAAGATACTGATGATACGATTATTTCGTCCATGTTTAATAATTCTTCTTTTGTCATTGCTTCTTCAATCACTGGTAGACCGATTTCAGCAGCACATTTTAAAATAACTTGGCGTGTAATACCATTTAAGATGAAGTTATTAGCCGGGTGAGTGTATAGTTTACCTTCTTTAATGCCATAAACATTGGCAGACGAGCATTCTGTTACTATATCACCACGGTGTAAAATTGCTTCATAGCAACCTTTTTCAGAAGCTTCTTGCTTTGCAAGTACAGCTCCTAAAAGATTTAATGATTTAATGTCACAACGTAACCAACGAATGTCTTCTACTAATGTAGCTTTTACACCCTTTTGGAAGTTTTCGATAGAACGTTCTCCTACTTTAACATTCCCCGTTAACACAGCAGGTACGCTAGCATTTGGGAAAACGTGGTTACGAGATACAGCCCCACGTGTAATCTGGAAATAAACATGACCATTTTCTAAATTATTCGCCTCGATAAGATCATGTAATAATTTGTGAAGTACATCTTTTGTATAAGGGATGACAAGACGGATTTTGTCGGCACTTGCGTAAAAACGATCAATATGTTCCTGTGCAGTGAACATTTGCCCGTTATATACTTTAACTACTTCGTAAATACCGTCACCAAATTGGTATCCTCGGTCTTCTGGTGAAACTTTAATAGATCCTTCTTCAACGATTTGATCATTCCATAATGTAAATGCCATTGTCTCTCATCCTTTTCTTTTTTGTTTATTTGTTACTAGCAAGTTCAACAATTGCTTCTGCATAAATAGCTGCAGCCTTCACTAAATTTTCAACAATAACAAATTCATCTGCACGATGCGCAACATCAGGTTCACTAGGGAAAAGCATACCGAATGCAACGCCTTTTTTCATGACGCGTGCATATGTACCGCCACCTGTTGAAAGTAAAGGCGTTTCATAATCACCCGTCTGACGACGATAAACACCAGAAAGTGTTTGGACAAGTTCGTCATCCTCACTCACGTAATGTGGTTTAGAATCATCTTGGATATCTAGTGAGAAACCTTTTTTAGCTGCAAAATCTTGTGCTTCTGTAATTTTCTCATCAAATGGATACGTTACGGAATAACGCATACTAATGACCATACTACCACCTTGTGTCGCATCATAACTTACAATCCCAGGATTCAATGTTGTTTTACCAGACATTTCATCCTCAAAATCAAGTGCTAACGTGCTACCATAGTGATCGTTATGGAAAACATCTGCAATGAAATCGACAAAACGCTTACTAGCTTCAGTCGTCAACTGTTGTTGTAAAAATGCTGCAAGATAAACAGCGGCATTGATTCCCTTTTCAGGTTCCATTGCATGAGCTGCTTTCCCTTTGATAGTTATTATATAGCGAGAGTCCTCAATTAATAAAGACCCTTCTAGCTGATTTTTACGTAAAAATGTTTGAAAATTCTGTTCAAACTGTGCCGTTTGGTACTGAATAGTGGCTTTAGCCATATCAGGTACCATATTTGGGCGCTTTCCTGCATAAAATGAAACGAGCTGTTCCTCAACTTCATTGCCCTTTTTATGTTGAGAGAATACAAGCTCTGCAATCCCTTTTTCGGCATTAATTAGTGGAAAATCCGCATCTGGAGCAAAGCCAATTGTAGGCATCTCTTCATGCTCAAAATAATGATCGACACAACGAAAACCTGTTTCTTCATCTGTGCCAATAATCATTCGCACGCGTTTATTCAGCTTTATGCCAGCATCTTTTACTAGCTTCATTGCCATCCATGCTGCAATAGTAGGGCCTTTATCGTCAATAGCACCACGCGCAAATAATTTACCATCTGCTATAGTACCGCTAAAGGGTGGGTATGTCCAATTTGCTTCATCTCCAGCTGGCACAACATCTACGTGACATAAAATGCCGAGTAATTCTTTACCCTCGCCCATTTCAATATGCCCTGCGTAGTTATGAATGTTTTTTGTCTGTAGCCCTTCCATTTGACCTTTTGCAAGTAACCATTTAAGTGCTTCTAGCGGACCATTACCAAAAGGCACTTCTGCTGTTGCAGAATCTTCATCCAATACACTATTAATTTGCACAAGTTCCTGCAACTCCTGTATTAATTCATCTTGTCTTTCCTTTGCAGCTTGTAACCAATCCATTTCGATTACCTCCTTGTGTTTATTAAGGCTATTCTACGCTTTACATGGGAAATTTCAATCAACATTCTTCTAGATTTTACGCAAATATCATCCCTCGCACATAGCACTACCATATATAGTCCCTTATTTCGACAATTAACACTAAATACAGCATAAACTTTATGTAAGTATTGTAAATTCCAATCTTATGCACTAGAAAAATAATACGTTTTTTTATATAATAGAGTTATCAGAATAATTGTTCTGATTATACTAATTAGAAAAGGGGATGTCTAAGGCAGCAACTTAAGAGCCTAAGTGCACTCCGCACATATTGTCGTCCGCTAGTCTTTGCCAAGAGAATTAAGATGAAGGAGTGGTTCATTTAATGAAACCAACTACTGATCGAATGCTTAATCGTATTAAAGATGTGTACATGTTTATCTTAGACAAAGGGACAGTGTCTACACAGGATTTAGTCGAAGAGTTTAGTATCACTCCTCGCACAGTTCAAAGAGATTTGAACGTGTTAGCCTTTAACGATTTGGTCATGAGCCCAAGTCGAGGCAGATGGACAACGACGAGTAAAAAAGTTAGAATGTCATCCTAGTTTTTGCGTAGCAATGCGTAAAAGATTTTGTATTAGAAAAAGAATGACCTTTCGTCGGGGTCATTCTTTTTTCCTTATTATTTCTTTATCAGCTGCTACTTCATCGTAACTAGAATACTGGTTTTTCCCTGCATTTTTTGATCGGTATAACGCTTGGTCTGCCCGTACAAACAAGCTCATTTCAGACTCTGCAACATTTTCATAAATTGCACCACCCATACTCACGGACACTACATCCCAGCTCTTGGTATCTAAATATCTTAAGCTACTGATATTTTGCATAATAGTATTTGCAAATTGCTGTATTTCATATTCATCCGTATCATATAGCACAATCGCAAATTCATCGCCACCCAGTCGAACGACAAAGCCTTCATTTTTCACTGCCTGCTTTAAAACCTTTCCTGTTTCAACAAGTACTTTATCCCCTTCTGCGTGCCCAAACTGGTCATTTACTTGCTTAAAATTATCTAAGTCGATTAATAATAATCCTGGCGTATTTTCCTTACGCTTTTTCAACAAGCTTTCCATTTTACTTATATATGTTGCACGATTGTATACACCTGTTAATGCATCATATGTCGCTAAATTAATCGTTTTAGAAAGTAGTTGGATGATTACTAGTAGCATGATAAAAGTTGTCACTATTGCGATGACTAGTAATAACCAAAATTGCTTTGTATTTTTAGCAAGTGCTGCTAGCTCACTTAGATTGCCATACTTCACATACACGACTCGATTGGTCGATTCTCCGCGTATTGTTTCGGCCTCGTATGGTAAAAAACGAACTGTCTCTACGTATCCATTTTCTAGTTCTTTTTTATATTCAGTCGGCTCCATCGTTTTCTTGGCCTTTTTATAATACTTTTGGAACAATTCAGATTGATCGCTGACTACAATACGAGTATCTTGTGAATCGTCTAAAAAGACTCCTCCCGCTGTAATCGTTTTTACTTCTAATAAGTCATTATATTTTTCCACCAAAGAATTGGCAGTCTTTACAAAGTCAAACGTCTTAAAAACAGGTACATCATGTAAATCAATACCAAGCTCAAATAAATATTTTTGGTCTGGTGTCCCTAAATAGCCAAATTTTCGCATCGCTCCTGTTGTCGTGGACACATCAATACCATCTGTATAAAATTTGCTGCTTTCTCTTCGTTCATCCAATAAAGTAGAAAATTTTTTACAGCATTCTGAGAAACTCAATCCTTTATCTTGCACAAATGTTGTATAAACAACTGTATTCGTTTGATCTAATATGTATATATCCATTCCATGCTCTTTTTTCATTTGCTGTAAATCCCATGTTGCGATACTAGAGTTTTTCTCATAGTAAGATATTAAAGCTTGTAACTCTACCTCCATCTTATCAGAAACACTTTTATCAAAATAAAAATGTGCATTATCTACAGTTTGCATATCATTAAGTATATGATCTTCAATCAATGTTTTATTGATTGTTTCTTGTGTTCGGATATCCATCACCAACATTTGCCTATTTACATACGACATGACAATAACAAGTATTAGTGCAAATATGACTAATGATAATAATAATTTAAATCTCAGTTTTTTCATCGTAAACTCCTTTCTTACGTTTGTTTATAGTTCCAAATACCCCCTCCCTCCAATATGATCGGTTTCTTTTAAAATCTAAAATACGTAATGCAATCGCCAAAACAATGATAATTCTAAATATTAATCCCTAGTTGAAAAGACATCACATAATTATAATTATTTGGTTATAACAATATCATACAATTATATAGGATAAAAGGGCGCATAAAAAAAAACCTTTTGATAGTGCTTAAAACACTATCAAAAGGTTCTTTATTGTCTATTTTGTAACGCTACTAATTCTTCTTCTGTTAGTTCTCGGTACTCACCAAGATCTAAACTTTCATCCAACTTTAGATTCCCCATCGATAAACGCTTTAAGTAGGTCACACGTTTACCAACTGCTTCAAACATACGCTTTACTTGATGGAACTTACCTTCTTGAATTGTCAGCTCAATTTCTGACTGATCCGCAGATTTCAAAATAACTAGTTTACCCGGCTTTGTAACATAGCCGTCATCCAACTCAACGCCACGTGCAAATGCTTCACCATCAGCCTCTGTTACAACGCCTTCAATTTCTGCATAATATACTTTTGGCACATGCTTTTTTGGTGACAATAAATTATGCGCAAGTGTACCATCATTTGTGAGGAGCAATAAGCCTTCTGTATCTTTATCAAGGCGCCCTACAGGAAATGGCTCAAAATGCTGATGTAACGGCTCTAATAAATCTATAACCGTTGCCTCGCGTGCATCTTCTGTTGCAGAAATAACACCTGGAGGTTTATTCATCATAAAATAAACAAACTCTGTGTAAATTACTCGTTCATCATAAACTGAAACGTCCTGCTTGTCTGGATCCACATGCATTGCTGCATCTTTAACATGGATGCCATCAACAGTAACTGCCTTCTGTTTGAGTAATTGTTTAACTTCTTTCCTTGAGCCATAGCCCATATTCGATAGTAATTTATCTAATCGCATAATGCCTCCTATTTAAAACCAAACTTACTTGTAATACGTGTTAAACGTTCGCCCAGCAGTTTTTGTGCCAGTCCCAAACGTAGTGATAAAAATCCATAAACTGCAATACCCACTGTAGAACATATAACTGAAAAGACAATCGCTGAGAATTTACTATCCACTGGGCCCATCACGACTTCTAACAATTTATATGCAACTACTACATTGAGTGCCATGGTAGCTGTTAAAAGAGCAATCAACATGATACGTCGTACCACCATCTTGGACTTGTAATTGAGTGCTTTTTTTAACACTAACATATTAATAATAATTGATACGCCATAGCCTATCGCCGTTGCTAAAATAGCCCCGTCCGCTTCCATCGTGCGAACAAGTGGAATATTAATTGCAAGCTTTACCAGAATCCCTGATAGCAAGCTGAACACAATCCACTTTTGGAAGTCGATTCCTTGTAAAAGAGCAGCTGTCACTTGGAATAAGGCAAATAAGATCGCTACAGGTGCATAATGCGCTAATATCGATGCACCCATTTCGCTTTCAGAATACAAAACGAAATAAATTTCATTTGCTAAAAGAGAAATACCAACAACTGCTGGTAGTGTAATGAAAATTAAAATTTGATATGTTTTATCCATTGCATGACGCAGTGATAAATATTCACCTTGCGTGAAATATTTTGTAATCGTAGGCACTAACGCCATAGAAAACCCTGTAGCTAACATGACTGGAATGATAACAACCTTATGTGTCGTAAAGTTAATCATTGATAAGTATTTATCCGTTACATCAGCCATACCAATTGAAGCCATCGCCCCATTGAATGTAAGCATATCAACCAGCTGGAACAACGGGTTGGCAATCCCAACAAACACCATCGGAATCGAATACGTAATCACTTCTTTATAAATACTGGACATCGGTAGCTGTGTAGAAGTGACGCTTTGACTGCGCAGTAAATTAAACTCAGGTTGGTATTTTTTCCAATAATAAAACAACACAACTAAACCGCCTATGGCCCCGATAAAGGCTGCAAATACAGCAAAGGATATCGCTGTTTGCGCTGACCCTTTAAAGACAATTACGACTAGGAATGAGCCGCCTAACAGCACCACAATACGAACAATTTGTTCTATTAATTGCGAGACAGCTGTCGGTTGCATTTTGCCGTACCCTTGGAAAAAGCCCCGCCATAAACTCATAAATGGCACAACAATAAGTGCAAAACTTACCCACCGAATGACCGAAGCAATTTGCTCCACTGAAAATACTTGTTCCTCACTTTTGATGACCAATCCAGCAATCGGTGTCGCAAGCATAAAGAGTGCAATAAATGATAGAAAGCCTGTAATTAGCATAATCAGTATACCCGACTTCATCAGCTTACGACCTGACTGATAATCGCCAAGCGAGTTATATTTCGAAACAAATTTTGATACCGCAATAGGCGCACCAGAAATGGCTACTGCCAGCATAATTGAGTAGGGAATGTATGCATATTGATACAAGGCAATATTCTCTTCACCAACAATTGCATAAAACGGAAAAATATAAATTAAACCGAGTACTTTTGATAAAAACATTCCCAGTGTCAATATCGCAGTACCTTTCATTAAAGAGGACATCGTATCCATCCATTCATTATTAAAATCATACTTCTATTTATCAAACACAAAAACAACATTTCTAACTTGAAACGAGTAAGCTAACTGTTATCTTAACATAATCTATAGGAATACAGACGCATGAATATAGAAAACGTTGCAAAAAGAAGGTGTCTCATAGTATGTGAGACACCTTCTTTCCTGCACTAAAGCAAAACGATAGCGCATAAACAGGCTATTATTACTCTTTCTTGTTACATATCAACAAAAAATTGTTTATACCAAACAAGGAATACATATGCTGTCCAAATATAACGCCCACGATTTGCTTTACCTTCATAGTGCTCATCTAAATAGCCTACTAGTTGATCTGTATCGAAGAATTCCTTCGCAAAATCAGTAGTGAACATTTCTTTAACTAAATTATAGTATTTCTCTTCACGTAACCAGTGACGGATTGGTACTGGGAAACCAAGTTTTGGTCGTTTTGCCCATTCCTCTGGTAGTTCTTGATGTGCTGCTTGGCGAAGAACATATTTTGTATCAATATCATTGACACGATACTCAGACGGAATATTTTTTGCAAGCTCCATAACTTCCTTGTCTAAGAAAGGAACACGTAATTCAATAGAGTGTGCCATACTCATTTTGTCAGCTTTTAATAAAATATCACCAGGCATCCATAGATTTAAATCTAAGTACTGCATTTTCGTTACATCATCATCGCCTGGTACTTCATCGTAAATACGTTTAGTAATCGTTTTAACAGATGGACCGTTTTTATAGTCTGGTTTTAAAACATTTAGTGCATCGTCTTCATCCCAAACAACTGCTTCACCAATAAAACGCTCCTCAACAGTTTGACCGCCTTTTACAAGGAAGTTTGTATATTGGTTTTTCGGAAGTGCTTCTGCGAGACCGCGAAGAGCTTTGCGCAGACCCATTGGAATTTTTTCATATTGTTCCATTCTTCCCGAGTTTTGATACCAAGAATAGCCACCGAAAATTTCATCTGCACCTTCACCTGAAAGAACAACCGTTACATCTTTGGCTGCTAATTCGGATAAGAAGTATAGCGGCACTGACGATGGATTTGATTGTGGCTCATCCATATGCCATTGGATTTTAGGTAGTGCTTCAAAGCACTCATCTGCAGAAATGTATTTACGTTCGTTTTGAATATTCAATGTGTCTGAAAGATCTTTTGCTAAGTTTGTCTCATTGAACATATCTTCATAGTCAGAAAATCCAACTGAGAATGATTTGTCCGGACGAAGTAACGCGGTAATATAACTTGAGTCGATACCACCTGATAGGAATGAACCAACTTTCACGTCACTGATTTGATGTGCTTCTACAGATTCTTTCACTGTTTCACGAATATCTTCCACATACTTTTCAATAGGCGCTTCTTTTGCATGGAATTTTTTATCCCAATATTGCACCATTTTCATATCACCGTTTTTGATAATCATATAGTGCGCTGGTGGTAGCTTGTATACACCCTTAAAGAATGTTTCATCCATTGAAGAATATTGGAATGTTAAATACGGACGTAAAGCGTCTTTATTTAATTCTTTAATGAAAGATGGGTGAGGTAAAAATGATTTAATCTCTGAACCGAAAATAAATGTATTATCAGTTGTATGGCTTGTATAGTAAAGTGGTTTAATACCAAAGCCATCACGAGCGATAAATTGTAAATCATTCTTTTTATCCCAAATACAAAACGCGAACATACCGCGAAGTTGTTTAACGAACTCTACACCATATTCTACATAACCATAAATAATTACTTCACTGTCCGAATGTGTTTTAAACGTATGACCTTTTGCAATTAGGTCTGCGCGTAATTGTTGGAAGTTGAAAATTTCCCCGTTAAATACAAGTACGATGTTGCCATCCGCACTGTAAAGAGGTTGGTTTGCAACGTCAGATAAATCAATAATACTTAAACGACGGAAACCTAAAGTTACTTTATCGTCAGTATGAATACCACCGCTGTCTGGACCACGGTGAATAATCGTATTCATCATATTTTCAATTGTTTGATGATGATCAATTACATTTGTTCCATTAATATAGCCAATAAATCCGCACATCTATTTTTCACCTCATAATTTAGTGCATAACAACTACCATAATAGCACGAAAAGCCGTTCATTTCATGCTGTCATTACAGATAAAAAATTATAGAACACTTTAGCACAATTTTCAATGTTAAGAAGTAACCTTAACGATAGGACTTCATGTATAATAGGAAAGGCAATTCAGTACCTCCTTAGCTTGCTAGGGTCTGTAGATAAAACAACCACATAACAATAGAAAGCGAGTTCACATATATGTATGATGTAATCGTCATTGGCGGAGGACCGTCTGGCTTAATGGCTGCCATTGCCGCTGGAGAACGTAAAAAGAAAGTATTACTACTTGAAAAAGGTGCAAAACTAGGAAAGAAACTTGCCATTTCTGGTGGTGGTCGCTGCAACGTCACAAACCGACTATCTGTAGAAGAAATCGTCAAGCATATTCCTGGAAATGGTCGTTTTTTATATAGTCCATTCACTGTTTATAATAATGAAGATATTATTGCCTTTTTCGAAGGGCTTGGTGTTGCACTAAAAGAAGAAGACCATGGGCGCATGTTCCCTGTTTCAAATCGTGCACAGGACGTTGTAGATGCACTTATTAAAGAAATGAATCGCCTTAATGTAGACGTCAAACTACACACTTCGGTTAGCAAATTATTAATGGATGATGAAAAAATTCTCGGTGTACGCCTAGCTGATGGTACAGAAATTCGTAGTAAAGCTGTTGTAGTAGCTGTTGGTGGCAAAGCTGTACCACAAACTGGTTCAACAGGTGATGGCTATCCGTGGGCTGAGCGCGCTGGGCACACAATTACAGAATTATTCCCAACTGAAGTACCTGTTTTATCAAAAGAAGATTTTATTCAATCTCGTGAGCTACAAGGATTAGCACTACGCAATGTAGCTGTTTCCGTTTTAGGCAAAAAAGGAAAAACATTAGTGACACATCAAATGGACATGCTCTTCACGCATTTCGGGCTTAGTGGTCCCGCTATACTACGTTGTAGCCAATTCGTCGTCAAAGAGTTGCGTAAAACAGGATACCAACCAGTTACTATGCGTATTCAAACGCTAGTAGATTACAACGAAGAAACTTGTCTCCAATATTTAAACAAACTCGTGAAAGAAGATCCGAAAAAATCTGTGAAAAACGTCTGGAAGGGTGTCGCACCTGAACGCTGGTTACTATTCTTATTAGAACGTGCCGGCATCGATGCTCAATCGACAGGAATCGAATTATCACAAGAAAAAATCCGCAATTTAGCGCGTGAACTTGTCAACTTTACGATGACCGTTAGTGGCACACAATCACTGGAAAAAGCTTTCGTCACAGGGGGCGGAGTTTCGGTCAAAGAAGTCGAACCAAAAACAATGGCGTCCAAGAAAAAATCCGGGCTATTTTTCTGCGGTGAGATTTTAGATATTCACGGCTATACAGGCGGCTATAATATTACATCCGCTCTTGTCACGGGACGTATCGCAGGGATGAACGCTGCATTCTAAAAGAACAAATGCGCTAAAGCGCTCGTTCACATCCGACAAGCTACTTGCGAGTCTGAAGCGAAAGTAAACGCTCCACCACCACTTTAGCCTAGATGACAATGCCACAATTGAAAAATCTATAGTTTCCTTAACAACACAAAGCCACCTGACAACGACTAAATGTCGATGCTAGGTGGCTTTATCATATTCTAAGGTTGTCTTAAACAAAAATAGCATGTTCGGAATCACTATTATTATTTTTCATTTGATAAATACACTTCTTCAAAAGGCTGTATGATAACGAAACCTTCGCCTGAAAACGCCATTTGAATCGACTCACCACTACCACGTCCGATAAACGTACGGAAGCTAATATCTGTATTAAACTCTGGTGTTAAATTTCCCGACCACGCTACAGTTGCATGCGGATCAGTATATACTGTTTCCCCCGGTTTCACTAATAAAGTTAACGGTTCAAAATGCGTTGTAATCGCTACTTTACCACTTCCACGTAGCGTAACATTAAATAAACCACCTGCCATTATTCCTACCATTTTACGCATTAAATGAATATCCCAATCAATACTTGGCTCAAATGCAAGTAAATCATTGCCGTTTACACAGATGGTTTCATCCTTTAAATCAAAAATAGTAATTTTTTTACCCTGATCAGCTAAATAAAGGCGCCCATTCCCTATAGCTTTCATTAGTTGAGTACCTTCACCTGTTAATGCCTTTTTAAACATTTTAGTAAGCCCATGCTCCAGCACGCGTTCACGTTCAAACTTAATATCGCCTATATACGAAATCATTGCACCCATCTTCGACCAAACTTCACCATTCAAATTAATTTCTAAGACGCGCTCAGTTTCTAACTCGAAGTACTCGTTCTCATTATCGTCTTGTTGCGTTTTATGAACAAATTCATCCAATAAATATTTTCCCATATTATGTGCCTCCCTCTCTTAACATTTATATACGTACTACACCCATACAAAGATTCAATATTCCATTAATTGATATGTATTATATTACCACTATGATACCGTTGCAAAATAGCTCTTTTGGTAGCAAAATCCTTTAATTTCCCATAATATTATTGACACTATACAATCACTGTTATATGTTAGATGAAGAATATTCTTTTGTACTATAACAACATTGAACAAAAAAACCGAATAGCGTCATGTGCGAAATGACAACTATCCGGCTAAGTACTTTCAAGTGCGAATTGAAAGTGTTTTTATTGTGCTGTAGTTGAGACGTCTCCAACTTTTTCTGCTGAAACTTTCTGTGCATTTAATGCCATTTGTTTGCGTACATCTGCACGTAAAGTTAAAGAAATAATTAACGAAATCGCAATTAGACCTGTAAATACATAAAATACTGGAATATAACTTCCGTAAGCATTTTTAATTGTACTTACTAGTAGTGGACCAAAAATCCCACCCAGTGACCATGTTGTTAGTAGATATCCATGTATCACACCTAGTTGCTTCGTACCGAATAAATCACTTGCGAATGCTGGTAAATTCGAGAAACCACCGCCATAACAACTAACTACTAAGAAAATAAGTGCTTGGAAAATAATAACGTTTGTCGTATGTGGTAATACGATAAATGTAATTAACTGTGCTGTAAAGAAAATAACAAAGACGTTTGAACGGCCAATATAATCAGACACAGCTGCCCAGATCAAGCGGCCACCACCATTGAATAACCCCATAATTCCTACCATTGCTGCGGCACCTGCTACTGATAGGCCTACGATTTCTTGTGCCATTGGAGATGCTACAGAAATCATCATAATTCCCGCTGTTACATTCACTAAATGCATCGACCATAACATCCAGAAATGTTTTGTCTTCACTGCCTCACGCGCTGACATAACAGCTAAATCTTTTTTTACTACTTGCTTGCCATTTTCTGATGCTACCTTCATGTTTGCTGGCATATAACCAGGTACTGGCGGTGCAATATATAAAGACCCCAAAATCATTAACGTGAAATAACTTGCCCCTAGAATAAAGTACGTTGTAGAAATGCCTACTGCTTCCATTAAGTTTGCTGCAACCGGTGCTGTAATTAACGCTCCTGATCCAAATCCTAATACAGCCATGCCCGTTGCTAAACCACGACGGTCTGGGAACCATTTTACTAATGTCGAGACAGGTGCAATATAGCCAATTCCCATTCCTAACCCACTAAGTACCCCGTAAGTAAGCCAGTATAATACAACTGAGTCCATCATAATTGCGACACCTGCACCCGCTTGTCCTACCCCAAACATAACAGCCGCAACCATAGCCGATTTACGTGGCCCCATTTTTTCTACTAAGTTTCCAAATAACGCTGCTGCAAAACCTGCAAGCCCCATCATAATAGTAAAGGCGATCGTTACCTTCGTTTCACTCCATCCCATCTCTGTGACAATCGGTAATTTGTATACGCTATATGCATACGCTCCCCCAATTGAAAGATGAATTGCAATTGCGGATAATGCAATTAACCATCTATTTTTATTCATAAATTCTCATTTCTCCCCTCTTTCGCTATATGTGAAGACTTTATGAACGTCTATGTAAAACAATTTACCACTTATAATTATTCAAATGCAAGATGTTTTTCTAAAAATTATTATTTCTCTAAAAAGTATTTCAAATTAAATAACCTAGTTTTTCATATTCCTCACTTACAGCCCGTAAGGAAAAAGATGCTTAGTAAACAATATTTATTACTTAATTTAGCTAATAATATTTTTCCACTCTATTTATAAAAAAAACATTAACTATACTAGAATAATTAAATTTGTGTATATTTTCACATTCTCACACATCTCTCTCCCTATTTCTATATTTATTTCCAAACATATATAAATCGGACCCACCATTTCCAACGAGGAATCCCCTCACTTCACTAAGCAGAAATATTAAGAATAGTAGAGAATTTTTTGACTTTTAAAAGAAAATACTCATAACACCCATATTCGTCGTCCCCCCTCAGCCAGAAAGGTTAATCCCATAAATTGGTTTAGTTCTAAACTTATTACAACAACCTCTTTGCTTCGAAAATTAACACTTAAATTTTTCCCTACACTTTTTTATTATTCAAATATATATTTTTCTAGCATTTTTATATTTTTCATTAGTAATACACACAGTATAAAACTTATATACACCAACATTTCCAACCAGAATACCTTATAATAAAATAAAAACACGTTGTTATAGTACACAAACAGAAATAATGTAGTATAGTAAGTTTTGTATTACAACAATCTATTTATTTATGCATATTTGTATTAGAATGAAATTCCTAATTCACTAGACTATGGTAAAATAGTACAAATATATTTATATACCACAATTTAATAACTTTCACTGAAATATTTATGCCTGCATCAAAAATACTTACATAAAGAGGTGTACATTCTAAAGAAGGATGCCACCTTGGCATCACTTTTTACATACTTATGAAAAATATTTCTTTGCGCCTAAAGATGTTTATTTTTTCATTCATAATTGTTATTTCTTCTATTGCTACAAGTGGTGCTATTATGATTCATAATCTTTCTGGTGCCTTTGAAAAAGAATTTGGTGCACGTGCTATTGCGATTGCAAGAACTGTCTCGCAACTTTCGGATATTCAAAATTCTGTAGGTAAACAGGAGGGATTTGAAAAAATCCAACCTATCGCTGAACGGATTCGATTAGCCACAGATGTCGATTACATCGTTGTCATCGATATGAATCGGATTCGGTACTCCCATCCTTCTGAAAGTAAGCTGGGTACAATTTTTGAAGGCGGGGACGAAGTAGAAGCTTTTTCGCAGCATGAGTACATCTCAAAAGCTCGTGGTGTACTTGGTTACTCAATTCGAGCATTTGTCCCAATTATGAATGAAGAAGGAACGAAGCAGGTTGGTGTCATTACAGTTGGTCTTCTTGCACCAAAATGGTATCAGCTTCTGGATGAATATCAATTTGGTATATTAGTGTCGTTATTTTCAGGCTTAGCAATAGGTTTTGGTGGCTCTGTTCTAGTTGCAACTCACTTAAAACGACAAACATTCAATTTAGAGCCCTTTGAGATCGCTCGTCTTGTAGAGGAACGTTCCGGCATTATTCAAGCGATGGATATCGGGATATTGGCAACAGACGGTAATGGAAATGTAACGTTTATAAACAGATTGGCAAGGCAATATACACATTTCTTCGGACAAACAATATCGAGAAAAGCCTTATTTAAAGATACATGGCTTGCTGAGGATACGATTCAACAGTCCGAAGCATATCGTCCACTTCTAATGTACGAGCAAATGTATTTAGTACGAACTGTCTCTATTCGAATTATGGATCAAGACGCTGGCTATCTCATTATGTTGACGGACCGAAAAGAAGCAAATATGCTTGCTGAAGAATTAACTGGTATTAAAATGCTAGTAGATTCGTTGCGTGCTCAACAGCATGAATACATGAATCGTTTGCATAGTATTGCTGGTTTGATCCAACTCAAACGTAATGATGACGCCTTAAGCCTCATAATTGATGAAATAACAGATGAAGAAGAAATTATTCAAAGCTTACGTGACAAAATTCATGATTACTCCACACAAGGCTTAATGCTCGGCAAGTATTCACGTGCGAAAGAGCTAGGAATTGAACTTTCCATTGATGAAGACTCTAATTTAATCGAGTTTATGAGCGGTTTCTCAAGCGGAGATATGGTAACAATTATTGGGAATTTACTCGATAATGCGATGGATGCTTGCCTAGAATGTACACATAAGGATGTTCATTTAACGTTAATCGGTGATAAGCATCATTTATTTATAGAAGTACAAGACAGTGGTAAGGGGATTGAAGGAACACCACAACGAATTTTTGATTATGGGTTTAGTACGAAACAAAAAGAAGGCCGCGGTATTGGCCTCGCACTGATTAAACAAATAGTCGAATCTAACAAAGGATCAATCCAAGTAGAGTCTACTATTAATATTGGGACAACGATTACAATTAAAGCAGGGGTGACTGAAGAACAATGAGTAATCTTTCAGTTTTTATCGTAGAAGATGATCCAATGGTACTTGAAGTAAACAAAGGTTTTTTAGATAAAATGAATGGCTTTCAACTCGTAGGCGAATCTACTAATGGCAAAGATGCGTATGAAAATATTATTACCAAGAAACCAAACCTCATTTTACTTGATATGTTTTTACCGGATATGACGGGTATGGAGCTCTTTTTAAAACTTCGTGCTGAGCGCATTCCATCAGATATTATTATGATTACAGCAGCAAGGGACGCACAAACAGTACAAGAAGCACTTCGACTTGGCGCCATTGATTATCTTATAAAGCCATTTCGTTTTGATCGCTTTGAAAGAGCTTTGCAACAGTTTAAAAACGATGCAAAAAAACTTTCAAATACGAATACCTTTAAACAAGAGGATATCGATCAGTGGTTAGGCATACAGTATGAGACAACAGAGCTACCTAAAGGTCTTAATGACATCACGATGAGGCAAATTGTCGATTATTTAATGAAAGATCGTACACCTATTACTTCTGAGCAACTTGCACAAAATGTCGGAATGGCGAGAGTAACAGTCCGAAAGTATTTAGATTTTTTAGCTACAAAAGGTAGTGTTCTTATTAATTTAAAATATGGCACAGTTGGTCGACCAACAAAATACTACTCAATCAAATAAGTACGTAGAAAAAGCTTGCAAACTCAACGTTTGCAAGCTTTTCATTGTTTTATAACAGTTTATTAAAATAATAATTTGTTATATACCACAAATACCAAAATGTTCTTTAACACCATAATATTGTGTATTTCGACATTTAAATTACAATGAAAACAGTTCAGCTGTTACTCACGATAGGGGTCGTTTAAACTATGTGGCGAAAAAGTTTTATTCTTATTTTTGTAAGCGTTCTTATTTCGACGGTAGTTTTGTTAATTTCATGTCAAAAAGTTGATTACCCTACCGACAATGAACAGTTGAGTCATGAGGAACAAATTGTTATTCGCTTTTCACATGTAGTTGGTGAAAATACACCAAAAGGAATGGCAGCCATTAAATTTGCAGAGCTCGTCAAGAAACGTAGCAATGGGCATATAGAAGTTCAAGTATTTCCTAATGGTGTTCTTTATAAAGATGGTGAAGAAATGAATGCTCTTTTACGCGGAGATATTCAAATGATTGCACCTGCGATTTCTAAAGTCACAGCACTCGTACCAGAGTGGTCAGTCATGGATTTACCTTATGCATTTAAAAATGCAGATGAAGTTCATACATATATAGAAAGTAACACCGGGAAAATTCTTGTAAAGAAATTAAATGAGCATAACCTTCTATCAATGGGCATCTGGGATAGTGGATTTAAACAACTTAGTAATAGCATTCGACCAATCAAAGAAATTACTGACTTGAAAGGATTGCGAATGCGTATTATGCCAAGTGATATATTAGCAGAACAATTTTCAAGTGTCGGAGCTTTTCCAAGACGAATTGATTTTAATACTGTTTTCAATCAATTACAAAAAGGGAATGTCGATGGACAAGAAAATACATTCACGAATATCACAAGCAAAAACCTACATTCTTTACAAGACTATCTAACAGTTAGTAACCATGGTTATTTGGGCTATCTACTACTCATGAACAATGAGTTTTGGAATTCCTTACCGAAAGATGTCCAAACATTGCTCACTGATACACTTGCAGAAGTACAAGCTTGGGAATGGCAACTTGCTAAGGATTTAAGCGCTGAACGTCTTCAAGAGATGGAAGCATGTGATTGTATTGAACTTAACTACTTAACCGAGCAAGACATTCAAAAATGGGAGTCAGCTTTTGATCCTGTTTACAAATTTTACACAGAGCGCTATGACGAAAAATACATTAAAGCGCTCCCGAAAAATCAACCACACCATTAACTCGAGTTTAAAAGGTTTACCTTTTTAACTATATATCAAAATTTTTAGGGGGATACACAATGAAGAAATGGCTTTTAATGTCACTTATGGCTGTGCTTGTACTAGCACTTGCTGCTTGTGGTGGCGACAAAAAAGATGAGGCTGCTCCATCAACTGATGGTGACGGCGGCTATACAAAAGAGAAACCGCTTGTAATTAAGTTTTCTCACGTAACATCTATCGATAGCGTTAAAGGGAAAGCTGCTGAAGAATTCCGTAAATTAGTAGAAGAAAAAACAGATGGCAAAGTAAAGGTTGAAGTTTACCCTTCTTCTCAATTATACGGTGATGCAGATGAACTTGATGCGTTGGTATCAGGAAACGTCCACATGATCGCTCCATCTGTAACGAAAATGGTAAAGATTGATCCTCGTTGGCAATATGTAGACATGCCTTATCTATTTGAAAGCGATGAGCATGTTCGTAAATTCTTTGAATCTGACGTAGCAAAAACAATTCTTGAATCAGATAAATTAGCAAATAACGATATTAAAGGTTTAGTATTCTGGGGAAATGGCTTCAAACATTTCTCTAACAACAAACATCCACTTGTAAAACCAGAAGACTTCAAGGGTCTTAAATTCCGTGCACAAGCTGGTAAAGTACTTGAAGAACAATTCAAAGCTTTAAATGCTGGTTCTGCAACTATTTCATTCGGTGAAACATATGCTGCCCTACAACAAGGAACAGTTGATGGACAAGAAAACACATTCAATAACTTTGATACACAAAAATATCAAGAAGTACAAAAATACTTCTCAGTTTCTGAGCATGGTCGTCTTGACTACGCAATTTTCGTAAACAAATCATTCTGGGATAAAATCCCTGCAGATTTATTAACAGCTGTAGAAGAATCTTTAAACGAAGCGACTACATTAGCGTTGGATTTAGCTGCTGAAGAAAATGCTAAATCATTTGAAAACATTAAAAAATCTGGTATTGAAGTAATCGAATTAACAACAGAACAAAAAGAAACAATCAAAGCACAACTTGAGCCAGTTTACGAAGAATTTGGCGAAGTAATTACTGATGAATTAATCAACGGCATCCGTGATTTAAAATAAGTTCTTCTAGTTTGAGTGTCGATTGAATCGGCACTCACTCTTTTTTTGAAAATAAGCCGCTCACGCTTATATGTTGAATGAAATCTTAACATGAATTTTTAAGGAGGCAACAGGATGAAAGCATTATATAAGTTTTGGGGCTATTTAGAGGAAATCCTCGCAGGGTTCTTCTTTTTAGTCGGTATTGCACTAATCTTTTACGGCGTAATTATGCGCTACGCTTTCAATGATCCGCAAGCTTGGGTAGAAGAGCTTGCACGTTATTCAATCATTTGGGGAACATTCCTTGGTTTTGGATTAGCACTTCGTCATAACCAACATATTCAAGTAGATATTTTATACGATCAATTAAAGCCATCTATGAAACGTATTTTAGATTTAGTGGCAACTGGCTTAAGTATCACTTTCTGTGTTATTTATACGTATTACGGTTTCGTATTAGTAGAGAACCGCTTCTCTTCTGGTATGGTGTCTCTTGATATTGGTATTCCGATGTGGATCGTCTATTTAGTATTACCATTGTCAGGGATACTGTTCCTAGCGCGCTTCCTTGAGCGTCTAGTAAATATCCTACGAGGAAAGGATGAAGAATATGCTAATCCTCTTAATTAGTTTCTTTATATTACTATTTTTACGTGTACCCGTGGCAATTAGTTTAGCCCTATCAACTATTTTTGTATTGTTCCAAATTGACTTTAATATGAACATGGTGCCACAACGTATTTTCACTGCGCTAGATTCTTTCCCGATGATGGCGATTCCAGGCTTCGTACTTGCTGGGGTGTTAATGGCACGTGGTGGTATCTCTAAATACTTAATTGAAGCTTTACGTGCTTGGATAGGTCATCTTCCTGGTGGTCTTGCAGTTGTTACCATTTTAGCATGTGCGATTTTCGCAGCGATTTCAGGTTCTTCACCTGCAACGGCAGCGGCAATCGGATCAATTATGATTCCAGCGATGATTTCTGCTGGCTATAAAAAGCGTTATTCCATGGGGCTTGTAGCAGCCGGTGGTACATTAGGTATTTTAATCCCTCCAAGTGTACCGTTAATTATTTACGGTATTACTTCTGAACAATCAATCGGTGAATTATTCATGGCCGGCGTTATCCCTGGTCTTGCTTTAACAGGTATCTTAATCGTTGCCGCTATTTTCTATGCTAAGAAAAATGGCTTCAAAGGTGACGCAAAGGCATCTTGGGGTGAACGTGGACGTAAATCTCTAAAAGCTATTTGGGGTGGATTTTTACCATTCCTAATTTTAGGAACAATTTATTCTGGCGTTGTCACACCTACAGAATCTGCTGTAATCGCAGTATTCTACGGTTTAATCGTTTCTCTGTTCATCTACCGTGAAATGAAGCTCAAAGACTTCCGCGAAGTGCTAGTAGAATCTATTAATATTACGGCGATGATTTACTTAATCATCGGTGCCGCTTCACTGTTTGGTCTATACTTAACAAATGCTCAAGTTCCACAAAATGTAGGTGCTTGGATTGCTGAAAGTGATATGAACAAATGGATCTTTATGATCATTGTTAATATTCTGTTCTTCTTCATGGGTATGTTCTTAGAGGCAGTTTCTATTATTTTAATTACTTTACCAATCTTATTACCGATTCTTGCACACTTCGATATTAACTTAATTCACTTTGCAATTATCATGACAATCAACATGGAGCTTGGTATGATTACGCCTCCAGTAGGTCTGAATCTCTTCGTCGTAAGTGGTATTGCGAAGGAAAAGCTCGGGGAAGTAGTAAAAGGGGTAATTCCATTTATCATTCTTATGATTTTGTTCTTGGCACTTGTTGTCTTAATCCCACAATTATCACTTTGGTTACCAGAGCAAATGAAGTAAGAACTTATGGACACATTTAAACAAGGGTATTCCATAAAAGACATACAGTTTTGGGTAATTGTCACGAGTCTAGGTCTTGCATCTGTATTCGTATTTGCTGCGATGTATTCGATGCAACCACTCCTACCCTTCTTTACAGAGCAGTTTCAAATATCTGTTTCGTATGCTAGTATGTCAATGTCCATGACAACATTGTCTGTTATTTTTGGTTTAATTGTTTTAGGATTTTTATCAGACCGACACGGACGATTAGTTTTTATTAGATTCTCAATCATCCTGACTGTACTTCCTTTTCTATTCATGCCTTTAACAGATTCATTTTTCATCATTGTTGTTTTGCGATTTATTCAGGGCTTCGCCATTGCTGGTGTTCCAGCTGCGGCACTTGCCTACATTAGTGAGGAAATTGATCACAAATCGATGGGGATAGCGACTTCACTCTATATTTCCTGTAACGCTCTTGGCGGAACAATTGGACGTCTCGTAATGGGCTATGTAACTGAACGATTTTCTTGGGAGACCGCGTTCTTTGCCCTTGCAATATTAGGTACAATTATCTTTGCTATCGTATGGCTACTGCTTCCAAAATCACGTAACTTTGCAGTAAATGATCGAACAATACGAAAAGATATGCAAGGTTTTTGGTTCCATTTAAATAACCCAGTCTTGTTGAAACTATTTGGGCTCGGCATCATTTTACAAGTATCGTTTACAGGTATGTGGTCGTTTATTCCGTATCATTTAACAGAACCACCTTTTTCTCTTTCATTAAAAACAATTTCGTTCATTTTTTTAACATACAGCTTGGGCATTATTGGTTCACCAATCGCCAGTGCACTTGCAGGGAAAATAGGGATTCACATTGTACGAACAATAGGGGTGTTTTTATTAGTAATCGGGATTCTTTGCACTTTAAGTGACTCGCTTTTCATCGTTATTGTAGGCTTATGTATTGCCTGTTTAGGGTTCTTTTCTGCACATTCTCTAACATCCGCAACCGTTAGTCGTACAGCAACGTATCAAAAAGGGAGTGCCTCAAGTCTGTATCTCGTTTCTTATTATATTGGTGTGGCTTTCGGCAGCACGATGCTTAGTCCGATTTGGACTTTATTCCATTGGTCAGGCATCGTTAGTATCGCAGCCACTCTACCAATAATTTATATACTATTTTTAAATCGTACTTTACGAAAACAAGCATGAGAAAAATAGATTTCATTCAACACTATGACCGTCGAGCATATAAAAGAGATGTCCGCTAAAAAGCGAGACATCTCTTTTTCATCGACTTCTAGTTTCTTTACATACATCATTGTAGAAGATCAACATGAACTTTACGGGGACCTTCATCCATACTTTAGATTACATCTTTAATAACAAAATGAGGATGATAAGAGAAATCCCCACAAAAATTGCAGTAGCAATCGTTACATAATGCCTTTTCTCCTCGCGCCCATAATAAAAATCAATCGCGATATTTGAAAAGGCTACCATAATAAATATGCCTAAAATCACACTATAATATATTAACCACCCTTTTATTATAAAAACAATTACAATTAATCCATAAATGACGCTGCAAATTATCGTGGCAAGCTGGTGACCTCGGGAGATATACTTCGGTCCTTTTTGAATATTAAATATTTTTCGTACAACTATTTCAACAATCCATCTTAACAACAATAAACCCAGGAGAAAAATAAAAATCCAGTTTGAAAGCAAGTCGTCTTGCTCAAAGGAATTGAAAAATACTAGAAACTCACCTGCTACCACATCATCTACTTTGTAAAATAAGTCTGTGTTTATATCAATAAATGCAAGCTGCTCATTCTTACTTTGCATTTTTAATTTTGCTATTTGTCCATCTTCAAACTGTACCCACACATCTCGAAAAGGGCTATATCGCGTATCCTTTTCACTCAACTCAGCATGGTGTAAAACCTGCTCCAATAGCTCAGTTTCCTGACCATGTTGAAATCCCTCTTGATCAAATATCCAGCCTACTCTCCCAGCCTTAAAAGAATCATCTTCCCAATTCCAAGCAATCCCAAATTGCTTCACAGTCTCCATTCGGGCAATTTCATTAAGCGTTGCCTGCTTAGAAGGATTTATCGTGATCCACGGTCCGGTAATTATGAAAAACAAGACTATCGCAGACATCGAAGCAAGAACAACTGGATATTGCCAATGTCGTTTCTTTTTCGGTGGCTGCTGTGCCTTTTGTAAAATAGTTGCCTGTAATTCTTTTGTAAAGTAAGAAGACTCCCCAAGCTCTTTATTTAACTTTTCTTTAAAAGGTGTCATCTATTAGCACCTCCCAGTCACTTTGTTCAAGCTGATTCTTCAATAATGTCCTTGCTCGTCGCAATCTCGTTTTCACCGTGTTTTCTGAACAACTTAAAATGTCTGCAATCTCTCGGATTTTAAGGTCTCTATAATAATGCAATATCAACACTTCGCGATACATTACCGGCAGCATGAACAATGCATTCTTCAATACCGTGCGTTCTTCACCTTCAATAAGTTCTGTTTCAATCGTTCTCTTGCTTACACCGATATGTAATTTTTCGAATAAAACATGGCGTTTATTCTTCCAGCTACGTAAGTAGTCATGACTTTTATGAACCGTAATTTTCACTAAATATGTTTTCAATGAAGACCTTTGTTCAAAGCGATCTTGTTGTCGATAATAAGCTAGAAATACATCTTGCACGATTTCTTCGGCAATTGCCCAGTCCTTCACATACAAATATGCGACACGTAAACAATACTCGCCGTGCTCTTCCATAATTGCTGACAAGTGCTCACTCAAATAAACACCCCACTTCCATTACACTATAGTCGGAAAAATAATATGTATAGTTTCATTTTCATAAAAAAATTGCTAAACGAGTAGATTATTATCGTTTAGCAACCTAGCTTTCTATTTTACCTTTAACTCTAGCATCATACAGTATCGATTTTCACCGAAACCAAATTCATCTGATCTAGTTTCCTTTATCACAAACCCACAGCGCTCATACAAAACGATAGCTGCCTGGTTCTCAACATTCACTGTAAGCGTTACGTTTGAAAAGCCGTCCTTACGTAGTAACGCTATTACCTCTTGTAAAAACTGTCTTCCTGTTCCCTTGCCCTGCCAGTCAGAACGTACATAATAGCCAAAAATATACGCCGTTTCAGGGTTTTCATAGCTACGCATGATTTCTGCTACTGCAATTGGGCGTACATCCCCCTCAGCTCTATACCAAATCATTTTGCCGTAGCGAGCGATTGGCACTAGGGTTTGCTCATCAACAGCGCCTATACTAGAAAATGCATCTTGTTCTAGCTCAATCATCATCTTTTGTTCTGCTGGCGTTAACTTTTTCGGAACCTCAATATAATACATACTTATCCTCCTATAAAAAAACCGGGAAAGCAGTGCTCTCCCGGCTGAACAATTATTATTTTACAACGATGTTTACAAGTTTACCTGGAATAACAATAACTTTTACAAGTTCCTTGCCAGCCATATGCTCTTGTACTTTTTCGTCAGCTAATGCTACTTTTTCTAATTCTTCCTTAGAAGCATCTTTAGAAACTGTTACTTTTGCACGTACTTTACCTGCTACTTGTACAGCTACCTCTACTTCATCATCTACTAATTTTGACTCATCGTAAGTTGGCCATTCTTGGTAAGAAATTGTCCCTTCATGACCCAGTAGTTGCCATAGCTCTTCAGCCACGTGTGGTGCAATTGGCGCAAGCATTTTCACAAAGCCTTCCGCGTATGCTGTTGGAATAACATCTGCTTTGTAGCAATCATTAATGAATACCATCATTTGTGAAATAGCTGTATTGAAGCGAATGCCTTCGTAGTCTTCTGTCACTTTTTTCACAGTTTGGTGATATGATTTTTCTAATGTTTTATCATCAGAAGATTGGACTTTTGCTGCGATTGTCCCTTCTTCTTCGTTGACAAATAAACGCCAAATACGATCTAAGAAACGACGAGCACCATCTAAGCCATTTGTAGACCATGCAACTGAAGCTTCTAGCGGACCCATGAACATTTCATATAGACGAAGTGTATCAGCGCCGTGTGAAGCAACGATTTCATCAGGATTTACTACGTTACCTTTTGATTTAGACATTTTTTCATTACCCTCACCAAGAATCATCCCTTGGTTGAATAATTTTTGGAATGGCTCTTTCGTGTGAACCACACCTAAATCGTACAATACTTTATGCCAGAAGCGTGCGTATAGTAAGTGAAGTACCGCATGTTCTGCCCCACCAATATAAATATCAACTGGTAACCAGCGTTTTAGTAATTCTGGATCAGCAATAGCTTCCGTATTTGTTGGATCAATATAGCGTAGGAAGTACCAGCTAGAACCAGCCCATTGTGGCATTGTATTCGTTTCGCGACGACCTTTCATGCCTGTTTCTGGATCTACAACATTTACCCATTCAGTAATGTTCGCAAGTGGTGATTCACCTGTACCAGATGGTCGAATGTTATCTGTTTTAGGAAGCATTAATGGTAATTCAGTTTCTGGAACTGGCGTGATTGTGCCATCTTCCCAATGAATCATTGGAATTGGTTCACCCCAGTAACGTTGACGAGAGAATAACCAGTCACGTAAACGATAAGAAATTTTCTTCTCGCCGACACCTTTTTCTTCTAACCATGCGATTGCTTTTGCAATTGCCTCATCTTTACCAAGTCCATCAAGGAAACCAGAATTGATGTGCTTGCCATCGCCAGTAAATGCTTCGTTTTCGATATCTCCGCCTTCAAGCACAGCTTTGATCTCTAGGCCGAATTCTTTGGCAAATTCATAGTCACGCTCGTCATGAGCAGGTACCGCCATAATCGCACCTGTACCATAAGTAGCAAGTACATAATCTGCAATCCAGATTGGCATTTTTTCGCCATTTACAGGGTTTACTGCATAAGCCCCCGTGAAGACACCTGTTTTTTCTTTCGCTAAATCTGTACGCTCAAGATCAGATTTAAGTTTTACTTTATCTAAGTACGCTTCAACCGCTTCTTTTTGATCAGCAGTTGTAATTTGAGCTACTAATTTATGTTCTGGCGCAAGTACCGCATAAGTCGCACCAAATAATGTATCTGGACGCGTTGTGAATACTGTGAAGTTTTTATCAGTACCTTCAATATCAAATGTTACTTCAGCACCTTCAGAACGTCCAATCCAGTTGCGTTGCATATCTTTAATAGACTCTGGCCAATCAACTTCCTCTAGGTCGTCGATTAAACGATCTGCATAAGCAGTAATCTTAAGCATCCATTGTTTCATCGGACGGCGTTCAACTGGGTGACCACCACGCTCAGATTTACCGTCAATTATTTCTTCATTAGCAAGTACTGTACCAAGTGCAGGGCACCAGTTTACAGCCACTTCATCCACGTATGCTAAACCTTTGTTATAAAGTTGGATGAAGATCCACTGTGTCCATTTATAATATTCTGGGTCTGTCGTATTAATTTCACGATCCCAGTCATATGAAAAGCCTAGTTCTTGAATTTGACGTTTGAACGTTGCAATATTTTTCGCAGTGAATTCCGCTGGGTCATTTCCTGTATCAAGTGCATATTGCTCTGCAGGTAAACCAAATGCATCCCACCCCATCGGATGAAGAACATTATAGCCTTGCATACGTTTGAAGCGTGAAAGAATATCCGTCGCAGTATATCCTTCTGGGTGTCCTACATGAAGACCAGCACCCGATGGATACGGGAACATATCTAATGCATAAAATTTCGGTTTGTCTGTTTCATTTTCAGTTTTGAATGTCTTATTGTCAGCCCAGACCTGCTGCCATTTTTTTTCGATTTGTTGATGATTGAAACTCAAAATATTTCCTCCTTTATATGTGCGATGTTGCTCACCTTTAGAATTGACAAAATATTTAAAAAATAAAAAAACTCGCCCCTTTTTTGTATAAAAGGGACGAGAGAATACGCATCTCCCGCGGTACCACCCAAATTAGTGATCACACTCGGCTCAATTTTCCTTAACGCGGAAATAAACGACAAACTTAATTTACGTTTGCTGACTCAGTAGGCGAGTTCGATTTGTTCTCTTACTAGCTTCCACCAACCGCTAGCTCTCTAAAAAGAAAGGCAAATCTACTATTCCTCATCATTGTCATTACATGTATTGCATTTATTCTAATAGATAGTTTCAAAAAGCACAAGTACAAAAAGAAATCCGCTATTTACACACGATCTTATTCATTTTTTCTTCCTGCACAGACAGCGTTGTACATTCTCTGAAAGCGAAGTGTTTGCAGCCTAAACATTTATTAGTATTTAAATATGTTAATGCAGCGTCTATGGCTTCACCTGTTTGGCTATAGAAATTCTCAACACCAATTTCAGCTACTAAGCCACTTTGTTCGATCATTACTTTTAACTCAGGCTGTACACCTGTGACTAACACTGTGCCGCCGCGCTTTTTAAAATTTTGTACAATATTACTAAAGTAAGATTCCCCTGTCGAATCCATAAAAGGTACTTTCCCCATACGTAAAATTAATACTCTAGGGTGATAATGTATTGAATCTAATATCGATTGCTCAAATGTTTGAGCAGCACCAAAAAATAGTGGCCCTTCTATTGTATAAATACTAATTTGCGGGCAATCATGCGTTTGATTGACAACATGAGGAAGTACTTTACCACTTTTTTTCGTATGGTCTGGAAGTACCTTTGACACAACAAGCATTTCACTCATACGTTTAGCAAAAAGAATAACCGCTAATACTAGTCCTACTTCCACAGCCAAAGTCAGACTTGTAAAAACAGTAAGTAAGAAAGTAACCACTAAAACCAGTGAATCTCCTGATTTCATTTTTAAAATATGTGCGAAATGCTTTTGTTCACTCATATTCCATGCAACAACCATTAATACCGGTGCCATACTTGCCAATGGAATATGTGATGCATAAGGCGCTAACAATAGCACTGTTATTAATACAAAGATACCATGGATAATACCTGACATAGGTGATGTTGCACCAGTCTTAATATTTGTCGCTGTACGAGCAATCGCCCCAGTTGCAGGAATTCCGCCAAATAAAGGCGTAACAATATTAGCAATTCCTTGTCCAACAAGCTCTCGATTACTGTTGTGCTTACTGTTTGTCATTCCATCTGCCACAACTGCGGATAAAAGGGATTCAATCCCCCCTAGCATTGCAATGACAAATGCTGGCCCAATTAATTGCTGAATACGTTCAAACGTAATTTCAGGTATTGAAAATTGTGGCAATGTATTTGGAATACTGCCATATGCCGTGGCTATTGTCGCTACTTGCCCAGAGAAAAATACGGTTGCAACTATCGTAGAAACAACGATCCCTGCTAAAGCTCCTGGTACTTTAGGCAATACTTTTGGCGTTAATAGGATGATTACTAAACTTAGAAGTGCTATTAAAATACTGTAAAAATTAGTAGTACCAATCTGTTTAGCTAACTCTTTAATGTTTGCAATGAAATATTCATGTTGTTCAATATTCGTCAAACCAAGGAAATTCGCAATTTGCCCCGTAAAAATGATAACCGCAATACCAGCAGTAAAGCCTACTGTGACAGGACGAGGGATAAATTTAATAAGTGACCCTAATTTAAAAATCCCCATTAAACATAGTAGAATCCCCGCCATGAGCCCTGCGATTAGCAGACTTTCATAGCCGTATGTCAGTACAATACCTAACAGCACAGGGACAAATGCACCTGTTGGTCCGCCTATTTGATATTTGGAACCACCGAGTAACGAAATAAGGATACCAGCAATACATGCGGTATATATGCCATACTCTGGTTTCACTCCCGAAGCAATCGCAAATGACATGGCAAGTGGAATTGCCACAATGCCGACGATGGTTCCAGACAATAAATCCTTTTTAAAATGACCAACTGAATACCCCCGAAAACGTCCCGTAAACAGTGATTTCATAATAATTCTTCCTTTCGAAATTTAATTTCCAATCGAATCTAGTACAGTTATAGTAATTCCTATACAGATTTTAAGGTCCTTCTTAAAGAGGGAATAAATTGAATCATAATACGATTCTATCTATCAGTAAGTTCGATCATCATTACATCTCATCTTCCCTTTCACTAATGGTCATTTCTTCTAATATTGAAATCGTATTAATTAAATGATTGTTAAAAATCCTTTTCGCTACATCAAGCAATTCTATAATCATCGGATCACGTAAAGAATAATAAACGCGCTTTCCATCTTTCGTACCATACACAATATTTTTTGCGCGTAATACACTCAATTGCTGTGAAACTGCAGAACCTTCTATCTCCAGGCAATTTTGAATTTCATTTACACTTTTTTCACCATCTACTAACAATTCAAGGATTCTTATTCGTAACGGATGTGCCAATGCTTTAAAAAAATCCGCCTTGAAACTTTGTAATCCTTCTTCCATACTAATCCCCCACTTCTAATTCATTACTTTTGTTTTCTCATTTTCTGCCGGAAAAAAGCATAATTGTTACTCTTATATATTCAAATATTTGAATATGTATGATTGTAAGTGGAAAGGGAGAAGATTTCAAGAGAATTTATAATAAAAGGAGAAATAAAGCTGCTTAAGCAACCTTATTTCTCCTTTTATGTAACTTTTTTCATTTCGCAAACTTTTCTTACTCTAGTACTGTAGTACTCTTACTTCTTTTAACAAGAGGACGATCGTATACAAGACACGGAATAACCGCAATAACTACAATGATAACTAAAATCGACATGAGCGCCATCATACCAAACTGATCGACCATAATACCACCAAATAATGGTCCAATCATCCGACCAACTGTTGTTGCACTATTAAGGATCCCTTGATAAAAGCCTTGACGACCTTTTGGCGCAAGCTGATTTGCAATGGTCGGTAACGCAGGTGTGTAGAACATTTCACCAAACGTTAGGACGACCATCGCAGCTGCAAACATTTTAAAATCACTTGCAAATGCTACAATACCAAATGAAATTGCAATTATTACAACACCGAATACTAATTGGCGTTTTAAATTATTTTCCCAACGTTTCACGAGTGGTGCAATTAATGGTTGTGCCGCTACAATGAGTAATCCATTAATTGTCCAAAGTAGACTATACTGTTTTAAGCTCAAGCCTAGGTCTTGCGTATAAGAAGAAATCGTCGCACTCCATTGTGAATAGGCAATCCAGCATAGAACAGATGATGAACTAATGATTAATAATGCATACAATGAAGCCTTATTTGTAATTCGTTTCCGTTCACTGACCACATTTTTAGGTACTACACTATCTGTTTCAAAACGTTTAAATGTAAGTAATGCAATAAAGAAGAACAATACATACATCCATAGATTCACCTCAAACACATTATCGAAACCTTTTTCAGCGACAATACCAGCCAACGCCGGACCTACAGCAACACCTACGTTTTGGGCTAAATAAATGGCATTAAATGCTTTCCGGCCACCTTCAGGCCATGCAGTACCTGCCAGTGCAAACATGCTTGGAAAGACTATTCCCCCACTAAAACCGAGCAATGTTAATAACCACACATAATGCGGCCACTCGTGCCATTGTGTTAGTCCAATTAAAGATACTACTGTAAGAAAAATACCAAGCATAATCGCTTTATAACCACCAATTTTATCGAATAAAAATCCACCTAGTAAATTACCTAAAACCCCCGCTGCTGAATTTAACATTAAAACAAAGCCAGCCATTGCAAGCGTTTTTCCTAAGTAGTCATGCATATAGATGGCATTCAAAGGCCATAAAAAGGAGTTGCCCGTCGTATTTACGAGCATCCCTATAATTAAAAACCAAACACTTTTTGGCATTTTCAGACCTCCATTGTTTCGACGCTCTAAATAGTTAGTTTATTCCGAATTCCGAAAATAGACAAGAAAATAATTTCACCAATCTTTTATAGTCCTTTAAATAGTTACTACTATTTCCACACGGCTAGATAGCACTTATATGGGGCGTAGATAAGGTTGTGGTTTACGATGTGACTACAAAAAGCGAGTGCCATAGGGGAAGGCTCTTTTACTTTAATAGAATGGAAATAACTGTTTCAAAATGTACTCATTGTTAGTAGTAATTATTATCCCATGACGGAACGCACCACGCATGATAAAATATACCGTTAGAGGAGTGAAACACATGACAGAAACAAACTTTCCTTTTCCTTCTGAAGGGAAAAGATATTATACATGGAATCGCTATTTACGCGATCAGTTCGGCCATAAAGTATTTAAAGTAGCACTTGATGCAGGCTTTGACTGCCCGAATCGTGACGGCACAGTCGCCTTCGGGGGCTGTACGTTTTGTAGTGCTGCTGGTTCAGGGGATTTCGCAGGGAATAAAGTTGACCCGATCGACGTCCAATTTGCTGAAATCCGCGATAAAATGCATCAAAAATGGAAAGATGGTAAGTATATGGCGTACTTCCAAGCCTATACCAATACTCACGCCCCACTTCCTGTCCTTAAAGAAAAATTCGAAGCAGCATTAGCACAAGAAGGTGTGGTCGGTTTATCGATTGCCACACGCCCAGACTGCCTACCAGATGATGTGGTGGAATACTTAGCAGAGTTGAACGAACGCACATATTTATGGGTAGAGCTTGGCTTACAAACTGTACACGAAAAAACAGCTAACTTAATAAACCGTGCACATGACTATGCAACGTATGTAGAAGGTGTGGAAAAACTGCGTAAACACGGGATTCGTGTATGTTCACACATTATTAATGGGCTTCCTCTTGAGGATTATGACATGATGATGGAAACAGCTCGCGAAGTAGCAAAACTAGATGTTCAAGGCATTAAAATTCACTTACTTCATCTATTAAAAGGTACGCCTATGGTGAAGCAATACGAAAAGGGCATGCTTGAATTTTTAGACCAAGACGTCTATACGAAATTAGTAGCTGATCAATTAGAAATTTTACCTCCAGAGATGGTTATTCACCGTATAACTGGTGACGGGCCAATCGACTTAATGATCGGACCAATGTGGAGTGTCAACAAGTGGGAAGTTTTAAATGGCATTGATGCTGAACTTGAAAAACGAGGCAGCTGGCAAGGGAAACTTTACAATGCTGAGGTACCAAAATGAAACTACAACGAGTTTTACAGTATGCGCAGCAACTTCTAAAAGACTCAGTAGAAGAAGGCGATACAGTCGTTGATGCGACAGCTGGTAACGGTCATGATACATTATTTCTCGCACAGCTTGTTGGAGATAATGGACAAGTATACGCATTTGATGTACAAAAATCAGCAGTCGATGCTACCTTACATCGCCTACTAGATAATGGGTTAGAGCACCGTGCACTTGTCCTCCATACGGGGCATGAACAAGTTGCCAAACATGTACAAAAGCCAGTCGCCGCCGCTATTTTCAATCTTGGCTACTTACCTGGTAGTGATCACGATATTATTACAAAGCCAAACACAACAATACAGGCCATTCAAGCATTGCTCGACCTATTAAAAGTAGGTGGCATCATTGTACTCGTCATTTATCACGGACATGAAGGTGGAAAAGAAGAGCGCGATGCTGTCATCGACTATGTCTCTACATTGCCTCAAAAATTCGTACATGTATTGCGCTATGAATTTTTAAATCAACAAAATGACCCTCCCTTTATCATCGCATTAGAGAAAGTAAAAGGCTTCCCTACTAATTAGAAGACAGAAAAGGGTTTGCGTACTATGCTTTATGTGATTACTTTAATAACAGTGAATCCAGGTCTTTTTAAATAAAAAAAGTAAAGGGCGGTGCTTTTCCGCCGTTTACTTTTTCCTTTTTCACTTTATTAAGAAGAAAACTGGCATAACTGGACTATCTTTCATATAGATATTTGCTCCAAGAGCTAATGAATCTATTGTTACCCCTTCTTCAAGCAAATAATGAATTACTTTTTGATCGCCTAGATATAATCCACGATAGGTATAATACTTATTTCCATTTAAGTGAAATTGAAGTTTAATAATCCAACAACTAAACTAATTTTTGGGAACCAAATCATATACCATGATTATTTAGTGGGAATAATCCGTAAATACAAACAAAACCAGCAAAACACCTTTTCGGTGTCGTACTGGTTTTATTGAAGTTCATCTTAAATTGTAGTTAGTTCAACTTGACTGCAAATTCCGAGTTCGGCGCGCCAGCAAATACAACCGTTCCGTTCTTTGGCAGTTTTACTTTGTTATTGCCGCTCACAACGGTAAAATTGATACATACACCCTTCTCATCATACACCGCGAACGAACTCTTCGATGGCAACGCTACGGTCATCGTTTTCCCTGTTACCGCTTGCGGGATTGTAAACCATCTCGCATGACCATTTGCTTGTAGCGTAACTTTAGATGCTGGGCTTGCATCAAGCGGTTTTACGTTGGTTCCACTTACGTATAAAAATCCGGACATCTCCATATATTCATTTCCGCCTTCTGTATAGAAACGAGATTCCGTCGTATCACGGCCTGTCAACCCGGGGATCTGGAGCTGATGCGCAGCCGTGTTTGGGCCTGTAATTTTTCTGCCGTTCCAATAGCCCTCTAGACCATCATTGCGATTAATTTGTGTTGTAAGCAACACTGGTACGAGATATTGAGCAGAACTATATTTCTCGTTTACAAGATAGAACTTGACGCCTTCCCGCTTTGCCCAAGCGGCAGTGGTTTCTTTCGATAGCACGTTGTCTTCTAGTTTCTCTGCTCCATAGTGATTCATCGCTACTTGCCCTAAGCCAGGCATCGATATAAATGTGCTCTCCCTCAAATATGTTCGTCTATTCTTCTCTGTGACGAAGTTGAGCTTGGAGGTACCTGTCTCATTAATAAAGCTTCCATTCGCAGTATATACATATTTTTCTTCTGGATTAGATGATAAGAACAGTTCTCCATTCTTCGTAATTTCTATTTTGAAATGACTTGAACTATTACCGTAAAAACCCGCTTTCTTCGCTACGTCTTGAGGCATCTTGGCCTTGACCGGCTTGTCAAAGGATCTGTTCGGCTTAATGTCCTTAATTGTGCCCTTCTCTTTGAGCGCGGCAAGTAGCAATTCAGTTGCCAGCAATTGATTTGTAGAGCTGCTGCCGCCAGATGACAAGACAGCCACTGCCATCTTCTGTTCCGGTAGCACGACCAGTGAAGCATGTTGTAAAAACGTATCTCCGCCCTTAACCAAGCCCTTTATTCCATATTCACTGAATGGATATAGTTTCACACTATCCCAGCCAAGACCATAGTTGAAAATATTATCTCCATCCCCCGGCCACATTCCTTTTTTATATTCCTCCTGCTCCATCGCTTTGACTGCCTTATCGGAGAGGATCCCTTTTCCCTGTCCCATAAATAATTGTGAGAATCGCACCATATCTTCTGCTGTGGAAGAGATCCCTCCCGTCCCGATAATATTCACCGATTCAGCGGGAAGCTGTCCTTGGTACATCGGAAAATAAAGTCCAGCCCGCTTATCATCTTCCCATTTGTCCTGCGGCGTTTTCGTATGATTTAACTTTAAAGGTTCTGTAAACTGTTGATGTATAAATTCGGTAAAGCTCATACCGCTGACTCTTTCCACCATAATCTCGGCTAACGTAAAGCCGTCATTGCAATATACCGAGAACGCACCAGGATCCGCCTTCAAGCTTTGATTGGACAATTGCTGCAACAAGGTATCATGGGCATATGTATCATTATCTTTAAATAAAAATGAATTACCATACATAGTACCTTGCAAGCCTGATGAGTGATTCAACAGCATACGTGGCGTAATGCGTTTATAACGCTCGTCTTTCATCTTGAAATCAGGAACATAGTCGACGACAGGAGCATCCAAATCAACTTTTCCTTCGTCAACCAATTTCATCACAGCCGCCGCTGCATACATTTTACTGACTGAACCAATCCCGTATAGGGTATCTTTGGTCAGCGGCTGTTTCCCTTTCATATCGTTCTTGCCTGTCTGATCCGACAAAACAAGTTTGCCATTATCAATTAGCGCATACTGCACGCTAGTCGTTGCATACGACTCCGTGAGTAGCGCAGCCTTCTCTGCCGCAATCTTCTTCAGTTCTTGGCTAGCTACTTCTTGGCTAGCTACAACCGTAGTCTGACTTCCAGAAAACGCCATCGCCCCTGTTGGTAAGCTCATCGTTAACGCTAATGTAGCGGCTAACACCCCAGATAGTTTATTTTTCATAAAAGAATTGCCTCCTTAGATAAGTGATCGATTTCATTGCTCTTATTTCGAACAAAAGTATCTCCTTGTTCAGCAGTATAAATAAAAAACATCACCTCCAAATTGCATTTTTTTCACAGCTAAAACACATCTGTTATATAAAAAGTATCACAGATGTATCCATAAAGTCAAATTTTTCTAAATATATATATTTATGCTCGTTGCACTTCATATTTGGATTTTCATCCTAAGTTTGGCTTTAAACCGATGAAGGATTTCGCAGCAAACAGAATACCTGTATCTCCAGTATAAAGTGGTATAGGTTAATTACTTGTATAATATTGGATAGACGTTCAAGTAGATTCCGATGTTAGTCAGAGTGGAAGATTTTTACTTATGAAACGAGGGGAAGGAAAAAATCGAATCGCTCATAATATCTGATGTTTTGAACTAACAGCGGTCCTTCAAAATCAAGTTGGAGTTTCTAATGTGATTTGAAATAGGAGGCATAAAAAGATACTCGTTAGCGATAGGAGGGTACTGAAAAGCTCTAAACTAAGATTATTTTTATAGTATTTTTGCATGGGCATTATTTTACTATGCAAGGATTTTACGCGGCAGCGAATGTCTTCCGCGCGAAAGCAAAGCAACAGAGGCGTGAGAATCCAGCAGGAACATTATTTACAACGAAAGCGTAAGTGAAACGTAGCGACAGGAGCGCGCACGAGACGTAAGACGCAACAAGCCACGCGTAACGAGGGTTGCGGCCTACTCTGTGCCTGAGGAAAGCGAATGCTAGAGAGCATAATCCTTTAGGTCATATTTTTATTAGAGAATCTATTTTTAAATAACTTTTTCTGTAGCCTCTAGCGATAGATGCAGCATTTTTCGCCATTATTTTTGTCCACATTATTAGAGGGACTTGTCGATTTTCCTAAATAAGCAACGAATACTATTTATCCTTCTAAGGCTATTAACAAAATATAAGAGGCTGGGACAAAAACCTCTTCTGAATAGAAAAAAGTGAAATTGAGCACACTCAATTTCACTTTTTTCATTATTTGAGGCTTGTCCCAGCCCCTTTTTTACTATTTATTTTTCCGTTTTTCATTGTAGTCAATCCAGAAGTCTGCATCTTTAATGCCTAGTTTACGAGGATCGAAGACAGGGTCTTTCCCCTCTTTTTTCTGATGCTCATAATCTTTTAAGGCGAGCATGGCTGGCTTTATCAAGAACAACATACCAAGAATATTAACCCAAACCATCAGACCAAGACCTACGTCACCGAATGCCCAAGCAAGGTCAGATGTACGCACTGTCCCATAGTATGTTGCGGCGATTACAATAATTTTCACAACCCAAATGGCTAATTTCTCATTACTACCCCTAAATAAATATGACGCATTCGTTTCTGCTATATAGTAATATGACATAATAGTTGTAAAAGCAAAGAAGAATAATGCGATTGCAACGAAAGCTGAACCAAAATTATTTAATGATGGGAATGCTGCGTTTACAGCACCTTGTGTGAAGTCAGAGTACGTCATATTTGGTACGTTCTCTTCAATAAGCGCCCCTGTTGAGCTTCCCTCTTGCACATTGTATGTACCCATAAATAGAATCATTAACGCTGTTGCTGAGCATACGAATAATGTATCAATATAAACAGAGAATGATTGTACTAATCCTTGTTTGGCAGGATGAGACACTTCTGCTGCTGCTGCTGGGTGAGCACCATTACCTTGTCCTGCTTCATTTGAGTAAATCGCTCGTTTTACACCCCAAGCAATAGCAGAACCAATTAAACCTCCAAATACCGCATCAGCACCAAATGCACTTCGGATGATCATACTAAACACTGCAGGAACATCTGAAATATTCATAAAAATCACGACTACAGCTAACAAAATATACGCAATTGCCATGAATGGTACTAATAATGTCGCGGCACTCGCAATACGTTTAACACCACCAATGATAATGAATGCTAGTAACAATACGATCGCTACGCCTGTTACTCTCGTTTCAATTCCAAATGCATTTTCAACAGCAGATGAGATTGCGTTGGATTGAACCCCTGGCATTAAAATACCCGTTGCTAAAAGTGCAGCAACGGCAAACATCATACCAAACCATTTTTTTCCTGTACCTTTTTCAATATAGTAAGCTGGCCCACCTCGGTATACACCGCCACGTTTTTCTTTGTAGATTTGTGCTAATGTCGACTCTACAAAAGCTGTCGAAGCACCTATAAAAGCCGTCACCCACATCCAAAAAATTGCACCAGGTCCACCAAACGCAATAGCAGATGCCGTACCAACAATATTTCCGGTACCTACACGACCTGCTAAAGCCATTGATAACGCTTCAAATGAAGATACCCCTTCTTCAGATTTCTCGCCTTTTATCATTAGAACAATACTATCTTTTACAAGTCTGACTTGTACAAACCTCGTCATAACTGTAAATAATACACCGACAATTAGAATTCCGTAAACTAACCACGGCCCCCATAAAATATCATTTAATACCTTTACAAAACTCTCCATCTTACCCCTCCCTATACATATTTTTTGATTAAGAGATTATCGTATTACTTTTTTCAGAAAATTTCAATATCATTTTCAGATTAAAACTATCTTGAAAAATGATTGCTAAATAGGGAGGGGGATGAATTATTTAATAATATAGCCTACCGATCGAAGTACATTATTCATAAAATCTCTCATATAAATAAAAATTTCTTCACGCTCTACCTCGTGAAATAAATTATGATAACTCTTTGGCCATTCCTTATATTGAATTTCCGTTATATCCTGCTGAAAAAGCCAGTGACGAGCCATTCTTACATCAGTAATAACATCTCTTTCGCCAGTCATTACAAGCATAGGCTTATTTGGGAATTCACCCTTTTGTAAAATGATTAAATTTTTTATCAACATTTGAAGTTCTCGATACCATTTAACGGAAACAACTGTCATAAAGGGAAATTCATCTTTCATTTCTTCTATACCTTCAACACTACGCGTTAATTTACCCAAATCAATTTCATGGGTCATCTTTACATTTGCAGTTAGTGCGCTAATAGTCGTTAATGCATTTGATAATTTACCGGGTTGTAATTTTAATTGCAACCAAGGTGAACTTAAAATAATTCCTGCACACTCATACTTTTTTTTGTGCATCATACGTAGTGCTAGTGTTGCACCTAATCCATGCCCAATTATAAAAACAGGTAACTCATACGAAAAAGCATTCTCAATAAGCTGTCTTGTATATTTATAATATTCTTTAAAATCCTCATCATGTGCACGTGAAAACTGCGCTTTTGTCCCGTGATTTGGTAAATCCCCCATTACTACGTGGAAGCCTTCTATTCTAAGTTTTTCTATAAGCCACGCATACCAGCGGTGATTTTCATAAGCACCATGAAGAATGGCAACTACTGCCTTGGCTTGTCCATCAGCTTCCCATTTCCACATTTAATTTACTCCTCCTGAAACTTAATTACACAATTATTATAACGAATATCATGATTTTTAACATTATTCGAGGATTTACCTAAATAATCCTCAAATACTACCAAAATTACCCTTACATTCGTGTATCTATCTAACACAAATAAATAGATGCAGCATGTCCCAGCTACACTTTTATTGTAAATCAATCTATCGCATTAACGTAATGAAAAACCTGTATCCAATATTTTTTTATTAATCAAAGCATCAGATACTCTTCCACTTTGGCATATTCGATTTTCACCTTTCCAATAACTTGCGTATTTGATACGATAATATCACATCACGTAAAAGAAAAGAGGCCCTTAATATGATCTATCCTTTTAAAGATAAAAACCCCCATATTCATCCATCGGTCTTTATCGCAGACTATGCGACAGTAACGGGCGACGTCACAATTGGAGCCGAAACAACAATTTGGTTTAATACAGTTATTCGAGGAGATGTATCTCCTACTATTATCGGTAAACGAGTGAGTATTCAAGACCTATGTTGCTTACATCAAAGCCCTAAATATCCACTCATTATAGAGGATGAAGTAACAGTTGGTCATCAAGTAACCCTACATAGTTGTACGATTCGTCAAAATGCATTGATTGGCATGGGTTCCATTATTTTAGACGGGGCTGAAATTGGCGAAGGTGCTTTTATCGGTGCAGGTAGTCTCGTACCTCCGGGAAAAGTAATTCCTCCTAATAGCTTGGCTCTAGGACGCCCAGCAAAAGTCGTACGTGAATTAAATGCCGAAGATAAAGAAGATATGGAGCGCATTGTTCGTGAATACGCTGAAAAAGGACAATACTATAAATCACTGCAAAAATAGATTAAAGGGGAACTAAGATAATTTCTTTTCTTAGTTCCCCTTTATTCATTACAGACCAGCTTTAGCTCTTAATGCGTCAGCTTTGTCCGTTTTTTCCCATGGTACATCTAAGTCAATACGACCGAAATGACCATATGCTGCTGTTTGTTTGTAAATTGGACGACGTAGATCAAGCATTTTAATAATACCTGCTGGGCGTAAGTCGAAGTATTCGCGAATCCATTCTACGATTTGGCTTTCATTTACTTTTCCTGTACCGAATGTATCAACAGCGATTGACACAGGCTGTGCTACACCGATTGCATAAGCAAGTTGTACTTCTGCACGTTCCGCAAGACCCGCTGCTACGATATTTTTCGCCACGTAACGTGCTGCATACGCTGCTGAACGGTCAACCTTTGTCGCGTCCTTACCAGAGAATGCACCACCACCATGACGTGCATAACCACCATAAGTATCTACGATGATTTTACGCCCTGTCAGACCTGCATCACCTTTAGGTCCTCCGATTACAAAACGACCAGTTGGATTGATGAAGTATTTTGTATTCGCATCAAGTAATTCACCTGGTACAACAGGTCCAATTACTACCGCTTTTAAATCTGCCTGAATTTGTTCAAGCGTCACTTCTTCATCATGTTGTGTTGAAATAACAATTGTATCCACACGTACTGGTTGGTTATTTTCATCGTATTCAATTGTTACTTGTGTTTTACCATCCGGA
The DNA here is from genome assembly GCF_044762775.1 of Lysinibacillus sp. NPDC096418. NCBI lineage: Bacteria > Bacillati > Bacillota > Bacilli > Caryophanales > Bacillaceae > Lysinibacillus > Lysinibacillus sp. NPDC096418. Next base: position 28,103 of record NZ_JBIWEY010000024.1, on the reverse strand, counting down.
CGTAAGTATGCTAATTCGCCAGATTTACGTACTTCTGTAAGACGGCGAGCTAATTTATGTGCTAAGCTGATTGGTAGTGGCATAAGCTCAGGCGTTTCGTTACATGCATAACCAAACATTAATCCCTGATCTCCTGCACCAATCGCTTCGATGTCTTCTTCTGTCATTGTTCCTTCGCGTGCTTCTAATGCTTGGTCAACACCTTGTGCAATATCTGCAGATTGCTCACCGATTGCCACTAGTACTGCTAGGTTTTCAGCATCAAAGCCATACTTCCCACGAGTGTAGCCAATCTCTGCTACAGTATCGCGTACGATTCCTTTAATATCTACATACGTAGAAGTAGTGATTTCTCCTGCTACTAATACTAAACCTGTTGTTACAGTAGTTTCACACGCTACACGTGCATTTGGATCTGCTTCTAAAATTGCATCTAAAATTGCATCCGAAATTTGGTCGCAAATTTTATCTGGATGTCCTTCCGTTACACTCTCTGATGTAAACAATCGACGGTTTGTCATTTGGTTTCCTCCTATTACTCTTGCGAATAGTGCTCGCGAAATTAATACGGTACTCATTACCCATGTCAAGTTCGCTCCTAAAGGATTGAACTTCAAGCCGTTGTTGCTGACGTTTCACTTTCGCACAAAAAGGCAGCTGCTGCTTTTAACACGAGGATTTCGAAAGGCTTATCCTTACTTATAATAAGGAAGAAAATAAATATCGTTACTACGGTAGTTATTTTTACAAACAAAAAAATCCTCAACTCACGCTTTTACATGAGGAAAGGATTTGACATTTCGTAACCTTTCACTCTTATCGTTCAAGGGAAATTCCCCTGCATCAGGTTGGCACCAGCGCATACCGTGAAATTGGTTATGCAGGTTGCCGGGTTTCATAGGGCCTGACCCTCCACCAGCTCGGGATAAGAGTATCCGTTCAATTCCACATGTTACTTAAAACAGCCGCTTATGTCAAATATTTTATGACGTTTATGCTAATTGTAAGAAATTCGCAAAAATAAATTTTCGAATTAGTATAGATTATTTAGGCAATTGTGTTATACTATTTTTGAAAATAAGAAAATCTCCCTGACTCAGGGAATACTATAAAAAAGGATGGTATTTAATCGATGAATTCAGTAGAAATCGCTAACGAACTGAAGGAATTATTAAGCGGCGGGAACATTAAAGTTCAACTTTCAGTACCACAACTTGTAGAAAAAGCTACATCTCGCGGTGAAGCATTGTTAACAGTAGATGGCGCACTTCGCGCAGAAACTGGTAAATACACTGGTCGTTCACCTAAAGATAAATATACGGTAGAAGAAGCAGAATCAAAAGAACAAATTGATTGGGGTAATGTAAACCTACCGATTTCATCTGAAGTATTTGATAACTTATATGTAAAAGTATTAAACTACTTAAAAGAAAAAGATGAACTTTTCGTTTTCAAAGGCTTTGCAGGCGCTGATAAAGATTCACAATTAAGTATCCAAGTGATCAACGAATACGCTTGGCACAATCTTTTCGTTCATCAATTATTTATCCGTCCAACTGAAGAAGAATTAGCATCTCACGTTGCAGACTTCACAATCGTTTCAGCTCCTAACTTCAAAGCAGACCCTGCTGTCGATGGTACAGCTTCTGAAACATTCATTATCGTGTCTCTTGAAAAGAAAATCATCTTAATTGGTGGTACTGAGTATGCTGGCGAAATGAAAAAATCGATTTTTGGTATCATGAACTACTTGTTACCACAACAGGGCATCCTTTCGATGCACTGTTCAGCAAACGTTGGTGAAGCTGGCGATGTAGCATTATTCTTCGGATTATCTGGTACTGGTAAAACTACGTTATCAGCAGATGCTGACCGCAAATTAATCGGTGACGATGAACACGGTTGGTCTGATAACGGCGTATTCAATATCGAAGGCGGTTGCTACGCAAAAACTATCAATCTTTCTGAAGAAAAAGAGCCTGAAATTTACCATGCTATCCGTTTCGGTTCTGTATTAGAGAACGTTGTGGTTGATCCGGACTCTCGAGTATGTGACTACGATGACGGTTCATTAACTGAAAACACACGTGTTGCTTATCCTATCGATTACATCGAAAACATCGTAACACCATCTGTTGCAGGTCACCCAAAAACAATCGTCTTCTTAACAGCCGATGCCTATGGCGTATTACCTCCAATCAGTAAATTAACAAAAGAGCAAGCAATGTATCACTTCCTAAGCGGTTTCACTTCAAAACTCGCTGGTACTGAACGTGGTGTTACAGAGCCTGAACCAGTATTCTCTACATGCTTCGGTTCTCCGTTCCTACCACTTCCAGCAACAGTTTACGCTGAAATGTTAGGTAACAAGATTGACGAGCATGGCGCACAAGTATTCCTAGTTAACACAGGTTGGACTGGTGGCGAATACGGCGTAGGTTCACGTATGAAGCTTTCTTACACTCGTACAATGATACGTGCTGCAATCGACGGTAAACTAAACAACGTTGAAACAATCCAAGACGCTGTATTCGGATTACATATCCCAACTGCTGTTGAAGGTGTTCCAACTGAAGTACTTAACCCTCGTGATGCATGGGCAGATAAAGCAGCATATGATGTAAAAGCAGCTGAACTTGCTAATCTTTTCAACGATAACTTCAAGAAATTCTCAAACGTTTCTGAAGCAATCATTAAACAAGGCGGTCCTTTAAAATAAGACGCATTCAAAGAGGAGACGAATAATATCGTCTCCTCTTTCTTATGTTCTATAAAGATATAAATAGACTTTGATATTAAACGATAACACGAAAGTAGCACAGCCTACATAATTGGTTTTTCTTTTCCCTCCTGCAACCACAAAGGGAACTCCTCTAATAATTGCTCATATAACGGCTCATCACTAACAGTCTCTATACTACTCTAAGGCTCTTCCTCTAGAAAATTAGTTATAACCTCTTATAAAAAACTAAACAACCAGTCACCGGTTCAATACCGACAACTGGTTGGATAAATGCTATTTTGAGCTCTGTTTTATAAACGGGGAGCACTTTTTTTAAGAATAAATCTGTTCATACCACTGTTTAGCAGCTTCCACTTCTACTATTGTGAGCTGATGTCCAGTACTTACCCATTGAACACCAACCGATGCACTTGCATCTGCTAATAGTTGTAGTAGTTCAAGAGATTCTTGTTGCGGACAAATCGGATCATTCATTCCTGCCGCGATAAATACATGGATACCCGTTAAATTGGGGAGTGTAATACCGCGCCTTGGCACCATAGGATGATGTAAAATTGCACCTTTTAGTGCATCTTCAAAATGAAATAACAGACTGGCCGCAATATTGGCACCGTTTGAATAACCAATAGCTAGGATGTTTTGACGGTCAAACTTATATTCTACAGCAGCCTTATCTAAAAACGCATTAAGCTCATTTGTCTGAAATATTAAATCCTCCTCATCGAATATACCTTCAGCTAAACGTTTAAAGAAACGAGGCATTCCATTTTCTAATACATTACCGCGTACGCTTAGTACAGATGCATTTGGATCTACAATATCTGCCAAAGACAATAAGTCATGTTCGTTACCACCAGTACCATGTAAAAGTAACAGAACTGGTTTTTCGTTATTTGTTCCCTGTTTAAAAATATGTTGCATAATATCATTCTTTCCTTTCAAAAAGGTTAATTTTAATAATTACCTCTTCTATCATAAATGGGGCTTTAACGTACTTTTCAAATATTGAGATTACTACTTAGGTCTTTCAATGGAAAAAATATCACCAATTGTCGCATAATCAGAACCTGCTAAGCGACTAACCGCATTTAACCCTCGAGGGTCGATTCGTCCATCTTGATAAATTGCTTCATCCACATGAAACCGTACAACTTCTCCAATAAACAAATCACTACCAGATCCTTCTCCCCCTAGTGGAATAGCTTTGACAAGTTTACATTCCATTCGAACTTTCGCTTCCTTTACTCCCGGCACAGATACATTTTCACTTTGTACAAGCGTTAGATTCGCCAACTCGATTTCACTTTCAGTTGCAGGTAATGAGGCTGCGGTTTCATTGATTTTCGCAACATTCTCTTCATCCACAATATGCACTACAAATTGCGAACTTCGATAAATATTTCGAGCAGTATCTTTTAGTTGTTCATCAGGCCTTTGGACAGCAAGTGAAACCATTGGTGGGTTTGATGACACAATATTGAAATAGCTAAATGGTGCACCGTTTACAATACCATCTTCAGATTCAGTAGTAACAAAGGCTATAGGTCTAGGAATTATAGCACCAATTAGAAGTTTATAATTATCCCGCTCACTATTTCGTTTCGGATCAATCGAAATCAAATTCTTCATCCCCCTTATTAGTCGATTGTACGCACTTGAATTGGAATAAGGGAATTAACTAATTGCTCACGGTATTGTTCATACTGTACAGGTAACATCAACTGAGTTCCCATTGTTTCAGTAGTTTCATCATGGGCAAACCCTGGCGGATCTGTTGCAATTTCAAAAAGTATTTCGCCTGATTCACGGAAGTACAGTGCGTTAAAATAATTACGGTCTTTCATTTCAGTTACATGTTGTCCAAGATTCATTGCATGTTGTTGCCATTCAAGATGATCTGTATCATCTTTTGCACGCCAAGCAATATGGTGAACTGTGCCGACACCTATTGAGCCACGAACACCAGTGACCATTTTTAAATCGATTATATTACCGATAGAAGCCGGTGCTTTATAGCGTGTATAATCACCTTCAGTTCCAACCAATTCAAGTCCCATTACATCTGTTAATGTTTTGGCAGTTTCTTCTGGTCTACTTGAGTATAGTGTTGCACCGCCGAATCCTTTTATTGCGACTTCTGGCGTTACCCCACCAAATGTCCAGTCATTTTGTTCACCTTCCGCTCGTTCAACTAACTCTAAATGTAAGCCATGCGGATCATCAAATTGAATCACTTGTTCTCCAAAACGTTCTGCTTTTTTAAATGGAATCGCAAGTGTTGCAAGACGATTAATCCAAAAATCCAATGCACCAGATGGGACTACGTACGTTGTCACGCCAACTTGTCCATCTCCAATTTTTCCTTTATAGGCATCTGCCCAAGGGAAAAATGTAATAATTGTGCCTGGCTTACCTGCCGCATTGCCAAAATAGAGATGGTAAGTGCCAGGATCATCGAAGTTAACTGTTTGTTTAACTAAACGCAAACCCAATACGCCTGCATAAAAATCAATATTTTCCTGTGGATGCCCTACAATTGCTGTAATATGGTGAATACCCGCTGTTTGTTTTTTCATTATTATTTCCTCCTGTTAATTAAGATATCTCGAATTCGAGATATCTATTTAAAAAAATTTTATTATCTTTATGTTTTTAGGTTATATTTCAAATCATATCAATCATCAATAACATTCATTTCTAATTATTTCGAATTAAAGTATCTTTAATTCGAAATAAATTTAACATAGAGTCACTGTAACTGTCAATACTTTAGTTTTAGATTGTTTTTATTTATGAATAGCCACGCTGATATATAAGATACATGTAACAAACCATATAAAAACAGTCATTCTAATGATAGAACGACTGTCATGTTCTTTATTGTGCTTTCATCCAGTTACACAGTTTTCGAACAACTTGTCGATTAACTTCTGGCGGGAAAAAATGTGTCAGGTTTTCATAATACCATGTTTCCACGCTTCGCTTTTCTTCTTCTAAATAAAATTCAAGCTGTCTTGCATGCTCAATTTCAACATTTTCATCGCGTAAACCATGTATGATTAATACGGGTGCTTTTATTTCTTCCACTTCAAATAAGGGTGTTCGAGCATCGTATGCTTCAGGTACACGATTTGGCGTGCCTCCGATGACACGTTTCATCATACGACGCATATCCATGCGTTCCCAATATGTAGCTGTTGCATCTGATACACCTGCCCACGTAACAATGGATGTAATGTCATTTCGTATAATCGCTGTCCATAATGCCATCATACCACCTCGTGAAAAACCAAAAACATGAACGCGATCATTACAATATTGCTTTAACACTTCAACACCATGTACCGCATCAAAGCGATCATCTCCGGCAAACTCATCACGTCCTTCGCCGCCCCTATTGCCACGATAATAAGGCGCAAAAACGATAAATCCTTGGGCTGCAAACTGTGCGATACGTGGGGCTCTTACCATACCAACATTTTGTATGCCACCTCGTAAATAGAGAAAACCATCATATGTGCCTTTTACTTTAGGTTCTGCTAGTAACCCTTTCACCCGTAAACCTTGCGAAATATACGTTATTTCTGTTAAACGAATAGCAGGATTCGGTGAAGGATATGCACGTTTTTCAAGTATCTCACCATCGATTTTCATAGTGCTTCACTTCCTCTAGCATTTTTTTCATACCTTCATCCTTCATATAAAAACTTAAATTTGGATGTTCCGCTAGTTCTTCATCTGTTAGCCACATCATACCCGATGTTTCTAAATCAAAAGATATATCCTCTTGACTAGCAAACTGTGCAGTAAACACCGTTTTACAAAATAGCATGTCATCGTGTACTGCATATTCCGCAAACCACTGCAAATTCTTTACCCGTACCCCAGTTTCTTCAAATACTTCTCGTATAGCAGCTTCCTCTAAAGTTTCACCAGGCTCTAGCTTACCCCCGGGAAACTCAACTCCCCTACGTTTATGAATTGTACAAAGCCACTTGTCCTCATACTTTAAAAACACTAGTACATGCTTTGGCTCAACAGTAAATTTCCCTTTTGTGAAACTTAAATCTACTTGAAAACCATTTAAATCTTGAAATGAAAACATTCACGTCAACTCCTATATACATAGTGTAACGAACGTATTCAGTGCATTCAACTTTCCCTGATAAAAAATACATGTAAACAATAATAAATGTACTTATTAAAAACTTGGTATGTATTACCTCTAATAAGTCGTTAATTTATCACCAATATGCCTATTTCTTCGCCTGTGTAGAATCAATCACAAGGAAATAACGACACTCTTCATCTCCAATATTAAGAAATCTATGTTCTGTATCCGCTTCAAAAAAGAAGGAATCTCCCTCACCTAATTCTTCTTTAAAAACGCCGTTTCCTAGTTCAACACGTAATTTTCCATATTCAACAAAAATATATTCTTGAACACCTGATTTGTGTGCCGGAAATACACCCGATTCTTCATTAGCAGGAACAATATTCAAGACAAATTCAATGCCTCTGGATGGAAAGGAGGGGGACAATAAATGCCGTTGAAATCCAGATTTTTCATCAACATAAATGGGACGATTATTTTTTCTCATTACAACAATATCCCGTTTTTCCTGCTGATCTAATAAAGCTGAAAGTGTCGTATTTAATGCCTCCGCAATTTGACAAGCTACTTGAATGGTTGGGTTTTTTTCTTCTCGTTCAATTTGAGATAGCATAGAGGCACTCACATTACTTAATGAAGATAAATCCTGTAGCGTCAAATTGCTTTTTTTCCTAATAAAATTCACTTGTTTTCCAAATCCCATTATTTTAAACTCCTTCATTTTCACTATAGTGTATTTCCAGTGACGTATTCCTTCTATAATATGGCACAACAGCTATAACTATCAACATTAATAAAACCTTATACAGTTATTGTGAAACTTAAATTAGGTTCTTCAACAAAATGTGGGGTTGACATTTAAAAAGCAGCATTTGTTGATTGTAGCGGAGCCAGCGTGACTCCTTGGAGATTAGCGTCACAGGTAAGACCTTGGAGCGAGCGTTTAGGGGAACAAAGGCTAGAGACATCACTTCCTGGGATAGCGCCTTTGTGACCAACATCGTGTTGACGGCTTACCGGTAGCCCCCAGGAAAGCACGCTGGCGGAACGGAAATCACCCCCTATTTTTTGATGATCCTCCTTAAATTACAAATTTTATACTATAGTGTAATTAGATGTACTATAATGAATTAAAGTCATATAAATTAGGAGTGTATGAAATGTTAAAAATCTTACTTGCTTTGTTACCACTGTTTAGTATTTTTTTCATGATTTTCGTATTAAAAAAGTCTTCCATTTTCACAGGGATAACTGCTTGTATCATTACAACTGTCATCGCTATTTCACCAGTCTTTAACACAAACATAAAAATAATACCTGAGCCTATAACTAAAAGTTTTCTGACGACATCCGTCATTGTGTATATCTTATTTTTTGGAATTCTTTTATTTCAATTGATGGAAAAAGCAGGGGCTATAGATGGCATCGCTTCTTCTATCACAACTGCAACCAATGATAAAATTTATCAAGTCTTGATATTAGCTTTAGGGTTATCACCTTTAATTGAATCTGTGAGTGGCTTTGGTTTAGCTGTCATCGTCATTGCACCTATATTGATTGCCTTAGGTTTTAGTCCTATTCAATCATCTGTTATTGCTTTAATCAGTTTATGTATTATACCTTGGGGAACTTTATCATTAGGTACAATCATTGGAGCTACATTAGGAGATATTCCCTTACAAGAGTTAGGAATGGGGAGTGCCTTAATGTCTATACCTATTTACATCTATATTGCCGTCTTAGTTGCATACATAGGGGCTGGAAAAGAAGCTTTAAAAGAAAGTATAATACCAGTACTTTTCATTGGATTTTTATTAGGTTTTTCTGTCTGGGTCTGTAATCGTTTTGCTAGTGTCGAGCTTGCAGGTATTTTTGGATCTTTAACAGTAATCGTCGCTATTTTTCTACTGATCAAACTAAAGAGTAATACTTCAACACATGAAAGCCAAATTTCATTTATTAAAAATGTTTCTCCCTATCTACTGTTAATACTGCTACTATTCACATCAAGAATCATTCATCATATAAAAGATTTTCTTTCCGGTATCTTAAATATTTCTATAGAAAAATATAATTTTCACTTAGCACCACTATACTCACCTGGTTTTTTTCTTATGCTCGTTTGCATTTTCACACTTTTCTTCTTCCGTTTAAACAGAAGCGCCATCATAGATAGTATCAAATTAACACTAAATAAATGTTATCCGGTCATCCTCACTACATTTTTATATATTGTCGTTTCTGAAATTATGTCAGAAGCAAAGATGATTGAAATTTTGTCATCGACAGCATCACAATCTTTTGGTCAATTTTTTGTATTTATTGCCCCATTAATAGGTGCTACTGGCGGCTTTTTAACGGGAAGTAATACCGCATCCAATACGATGTTTATTAGATTACAAACTGAGACTGCCATACAAATAGGTCTTTCGCCCATTCTAATAGCATGCACTCAAAACGTAAGCTCATCTTTCATGACGATGGTGAATCCTTCAAGAGTCGCGCTAAGCTGCTCTGTCTGTAAAATTAGTACACTGGAAAATGAAATTCAAAATAAACTAGCGTTCGTTGGGATCGGTACAATTACTATTATTTTCATAGAGTTAATAATAATGTATACACTATTGTAGTTAGTTCTATTCTAGCTCAATAAAAAGGATCAATCGAAAATAATTGATCCTTTTTATAAAATATCATTCAGCATCTATAGTTTTTCTTAGTGAGTGTTTGTTTAAAAATAATTCTATCTTCTCAGCTATAGTTTCTGGTTGCCAAGCGTGGACATAATGCCCTGCATCTACTACAATGGATTCTCCTATCTTAAGCTCACTGACATAGTCCTCTAACATCTCTCCCCAGTTCTCAATAGGTATTTCTTTCCCATTTGAAATGAAGAACAACATTGGTGTATCTTTAGGAATTCCCTCTCGTTCAACTTTTTTAGCATTCTCCTTTATTTGCTCAATCTCTTCAGCCATATTAGAAGTTAACGTTCGACGATATAAAATTGAACGATACACTTCTTGATCCTTCTTTAATAAATTACCAGAAGCTATAGCTGCCGATTGATTGAATAGAGATGGTATCCATCGAATCATCCCTGAGCGTGCAAAGATCGTAGGTAGGATGAGTTCCATGGAAGATGGAATTGGAAATATTTCGTAAACAGAAGGAATAGCAGGATCTAACCCAATGATACTATCTACTTCTTCAGGATAGAGCTGTGCCCAACGGATTGCTTCAATGCCTGACATAGAGTGCGCTGCTAAAACATAAGGTGGACGAATTTCTACCAATTGTAAGGCTGTTCTAGTCTCTTCTAAAATAACATCAATTTCCCGTGAGACATCCGCTACTTCACTCCAACCATAACCTGCCTTTTCCACAACTGCAATTGAATTACTTGAAGATAGTAGTGACCAAAGTGGTTTGAAATCTAACATTGGGGCACTCGTACCGTTACCTGATAAAAAAACAACTGTTTGTTTCCCTTTACCTTGTTGATACACATGCATCTGATGTCCGTTCACCTCTACCATTTTTCCCGGAGGCGGAGTATCTAGCACCTCTTTTTTTATAGCATTCAAATGATAAATCCAAGAAGCTCCAAAAACCATCACTAGAAGGGCACCTAACACTAAACATACCTTTATCACCATTTTGCTAATTTTCCGCATCATTTCTCCTCTTTCTCTACTGTTCTATAATTGATTATGTAGAAAATAAAATAAGAGACCCAGTTATTCATCTTGCAAAAATGCAATTATATCCTATCTATTCTAAATCACTTACTCCTAATATCCGCCTCTATATTATATATGATTTTCCAAATATATTAATATTAGCAAATTCATTGTTCGCGAGAGCGCACTTATTGTGAACAATAAAAAATGCCTAGCCACAATGAGCTAGACACGTTTATCGAAGTATGGTAACTGTTCCACAAATGCTTTTGTGTCATCATCTCCATACTCATGCACTAAGGCATATATTTTTTTTAATCTCAAATCAATATCATCATTTTCCTTATCTAAATGATATGGTACATACGGAACCTGCGCTCTCCACATATTCGATATCTCTAGTAGCTGCATTTGCTGAAAGATTTTTTCAAAAACATCTAGTGCCTGGCGATCAATATTTAGCTCAAAATTCCATGGACCTGCATGTGGATTTGTATAATACGTTCGGTTGGCAAGTGAAAAATATACGCGGTGGCGATCCATCAAAACACTCCTTTTTCTATAGTATGATGAAAAAGGAATTTTTTTATTCGCCGGAATGTCAAACTTCCTTCACAATTACCAGAAGCACATATTCTATAATAAGAATGGATGAATCAGAAACGGAGTGAAGTAAATGAGTTTAACCATACTATTAATCGTAGCACTTATCATCGTTATCTTGATAACAGTTGCTACTATTGCAAGTGTCAATCGTGCCTATGCCTTTAAACATACAGTCGATGAAAAACCTGTTCAAAACTTTCAACACGACAAGAAGTAGATTGCTACATAACCAGATCCTAGTTCAATTAATACATTTTTAATGCTAAAACTATTATAATAAAAATAACGAAACTGATTTGGAGTGAAAAAAATGGGTGTCCCATTACCAATTATCATCATGATTGCCATGATGATGCTAATGTTTGGTGTCTCTGTCATCGTCCTCATGAAGAAAAAAGGCGATGTTTTTAAACAAACAATCGATGCTAAACCTGAACAATCAACAATACAACACAAGGATGGTCAAGCATGAAATATCCCTTTATATGGCTCATTCAGTTTTACAGAAAATTCATCTCACCTATGACGCCACCTTCGTGTCGCTTCCATCCCACCTGCTCATCTTACGGATTAGAAGCATTTCAAAAGCACGGAGCAATTAAAGGATTTATCTTGACGATTATCCGTATTTTAAAATGCCAACCACTACATCCTGGTGGCTTTGACCCAGTTCCAGAAAAATGGCCTTCGAAAAAGAATTAATTTCGAAGGTCATTTTTTCTTGTACTTTTCTCAGTAGTACGTTATTATAAAAACTGTTAAAAATAAATCGTAATCATTACTATTTAAGAGAGAGGTATTACATTAATATGAAAAAAATATTTTTACTGTTCACAGTAGCCATACTAGCGCTATTTACGGCAGCGTGTGGCGACAAAACAACAACTGCTGATAAGGCTAGCGAATCGACAAGCAAATTATCTATTTATACGACAGTTTACCCATTAAGCTATTTCACTGAACGAATTGGCGGTGAATTTGTAAACGTTTCTTCTATTTATCCAACTGGAGCTAATGAGCATACATTTGAGCCCACTCAAAAAGATATGATGAAATTAGCTGATGCTGATCTGTTTTTCTATGTAGGTTTAGGTCTTGAAGGCTTCGTTGAAAATGCGAAAAAAACGTTAGCGAAAGAAGACGTTACAATGATTGCAACAGCTGACCAAGTATCCGATGAACAACTAGCTGTAAGCACAGGTCATACACATGACAACGAAGAAAAGGGACATACCCATGAAGAACATGAAGAAGACGGACAAAGTCATGAAGACCACGACCACGGTGATGTAGATCCACACGTTTGGCTTTCACCAGTCATTAGTCAGAACTTAGCACTTTCTATTAAAAATGCACTTGTTGAAAAAATGCCTGAACAAGAAGCTACTTTTACTGCTAATTACGAAGCTTTAGTACATGAATTACAAAAATTAAACGATCAATTTAAAACAATGGCCGATACTGCATCAGAGAAAAACTTCTTCGTTTCACACGCAGCATTTGGTTATATTGCGGGTGAATATGGTCTATCTCAACTACCAATCGCAGGCTTAAACTCACAAACTGAACCTTCACAAAAAGAATTAACGTCAATCGTAGACAAAGCAAAGGATTTACACATTCATTATATTTTATTCGAACAAAACGTTTCCTCTAAACTAGCGGAAGTTATTCAGAAAGAAGTTGGAGCAGATTCACTTGTCTTGCATAACTTAAGTACCTTAACAACCGACGATGTAAAAAACAAAGAAACGTACTTCACGTTAATGCAGAAAAATATCAAAACATTAGAAACTGCTTTAAACACTCAAACTCAATAAAATGGAAAAGGGTGTCTCGATGAAAAAATTCGAGACACCCTTTTTTATGACGACTAGTTTTTTATGCGATATTCTTTGTTGTGGAACATAAATATTCTTATATTTTCGAATGCTCTCACGACTATATTTTTCTTTGTTTTCAAAGAATAAATTCATAAACAAATTAGCGATAAGAAATTTTGCATTGATGTTTTCTACATTTTTCTTTGAACGCTCATCGACCTTTGAATAGCTACCTCCATAATCAAAAGTAGGAAACTTCGTACGATTAATAATAGAGGAATTTTGTAAAAATGCTGTGCTGTTTAATACAAATGGCTGATCCATAGCATTGAGCTTAAAAGAATATTCACGATTTGCTGCTGGATATTGCATACGGTCCCACTGATGATCTTCAGCTAATTGATCGTCAGACAAAAGGAAATAGTTATATCGTACTTCGTTTGGTTTATCTGGTACTGGATCATCCCAGGTTACATCAATGTGATACCAAGCTCCAGCTAAGTTCACTAATACCCATGCATGGAGCTGATCTTTCGCATCTCCTGCGACGTAACGCACTTCAAACCCCAACTTCTCTAACATACGATAAAGCACTAACGCATACGCTTGGCATACCGCCTTGTTTTCTGTTAACAATGTGTATGGTGAATATTGACTGCTTACTGTCTGACTTGAATACTCTGTAGACAAGACGATAAAGTCATGTGCAGCTTTAACTTTCTCAAAGTTACTAAGTCTACGCATCGGCGCTATAATATTGTTCAGTGTTTGGTCTACGAAAGCTTCTTCGACTTTTGAGTGGTGATAGTTAAACTGAAATTTAATGACAATATTTTTTACATAGCCGCTATAATGCCATCTAAAACTTGCGATATTCGCATAAATATAAGGATCTATATCTGCCTCTTTAATCATTGCTGTTAACTCATCTTTCGACAAAGTAGCCGCTCCTGTATAGCGAATATCAAAATCCGTTTTTAGTTGCATCAAAGCCTGTTGGATTTGCTGTTTTAATTCATCGACTGTATTTGCTGTTTCAACTTCTTTATGAAAATTATCGGCCAGAACATGCAGTTGACTCATGTGTAAGAAAGTTAGTAGTATCATCATAATACTTAAGTATTTTCTCATATGAGTCTGTCTCCCTTACTAATCATTTTATGTGGTTTTCATTTGTTTTATACCAAACTACTTGTAAATTTGTGATATACAGAACAAATGAGCTAAAGCGCTCCTTCACATCAAATCGCCAAAACGCCACATCCATATGGTATTGCCGAAATGACTCATATCGTGTGAGCCCGAAGCAACCTCGAGGATGTAGTGCTTTAGCCTAGACGACAATGCCCTAGGTTGACCACTGTCAAAAATAAATAGTTTCCTTAACAATAAAAAAGAAGCCTTCTTGTATACAGAAAGCTCCTTCTTGGACTATAATTCCTTTAATTTTCTTCTTAACAGCTTATTCGAGCCATTTCGGGGTAACTCATGGACAAAATTTATTTCCTTAGGTATTTTATATTTAGCTAGCTTTTGTTTACAAAAATCTAATAGTTCCTCAATCGATACTTCTTCCTTCAACACGATATAGGCTTTTGGCACTTGCCCCCATTTGTCATGGTTCTTACCACATACGCCGGCTTCCTTCACTGCTGGATGTGCGAGAAGTACATTCTCGATTTCTGCGGGGTAAATATTTTCACCACCTGAAATGATTAAATCAGCTCGACGATCGACAACAAATAAATAGCCATCTTCGTCGATATAGCCAATATCCCCTGTATGAAGCCACCCATCTATTGTTGCTTCCTTTTGTGCAAAGCGGCCAATATAGCCAGGTGTTACGTGCGGGCCACGAATACATATTTCTCCCTCGCCCTTTTCATTTGACTCAACAATTTGTATTTGATTAAAGAATAATGGCTTCCCCGCAGAACCAATTTTCAACATTGCATCTTCACTCGCAAGTGTAGCAGTTTGAGATGAAGTTTCCGTCATGCCATATGTTTGGGCAACGGCTAAATTTAATGCCCCAGCACGCTGTAAATAATCAACTGGAACGGGTCCACCTCCTGCTAGCATCATTTTAAAACGAGTTGAGGCTTTCCTATTTTTCTCTTCTAATGCATGTAAAATACGTTCTAATGTGACCGAAACAACAGACATATGCGTTACATCACCATTGACCATATTTTTCATAATAGCATCAACATCAAATTGTTCGTATAAATGCACTTTATTGCCATATAGTAATGACCGCACTAAAATCGAAAAGCCACTAATATGAAATAACGGTACCGCACACAACCAGACATCTTCAGCCTGTAAACCTAAATTAAAAACTGAGGCTGTCGCACTCGCCTGATGATTGCCAACAGTTTGACGTACGCCCTTTGGAAAACCAGTTGTGCCTGACGTATACATAATCGAGGTCGTTTGTGCTAATGACCACTCTTTCGCAACGGTAACTTCTCGTTCAGCACCTTGCTCAATTTCTGAAAATAAAAGCTGAGGCGCATTTTGCGGCAACTTTTCTGCATCTTCATCTGCAACAAGTACAGTTACTACTGCAGCATCCTCTATTTGATAAGCAATTTCTGCTGCTGACAAACGTCGATTCAGCATAACTAATTCGCATTGCAAATGCATACTTGCATACATCATGAAAATTATATTTGGCGTGCTTGGGCCCATAATCGCAATACGGGCTCCTTGCTGTATGCCAAGTGCCGTTAATTGCCGTGCACGTTTTAGAGCAAGTTCATTTACTTCACTAAATGTCCATGTTTGTCCTTCATTTGTTAAAGCAGCGCGCAACGGTGTTAAATAAGCACGCTGTAAAATCCAGTTCGGATACATATCGTTTCCTCCAATCACTTACAATGCTAATCTTACTGCTTTTTCGAAAGATTTGCATAGATATTGCGCAATTCTATCCGTCACATTCAAAGTTTTATCCGTCTAAACGACTTGCCTACGCAAAAAAACACGTATCTCATAAAAGATACGTGTCTCTGTTATTGTCTAGCTCCGAAAGCCAGCTCCTCGCGTCGCTTCAATCCCTCGGGCGAAGGCAAATGAGCACCTTCATTTCAAACTCTCAAACGGGCTTTCTAAGCTTTTCCATTCATCAAGGGAATCTTGGGAATTGACCGAAGTCTGGTTGGCGTTTTTCTTTGAATGCGTCGCGACCTTCTTTTGCTTCATCAGTTGTGTAGTAAAGAAGTGTAGCGTCACCCGCCATTTGTTGAAGACCTGCTAAGCCGTCAGTATCAGCGTTCATCGCAGCTTTTAAGAAGCGAAGTGCCATTGGCGACATTTGTAGCATTTCTTCACACCACTGAACTGTTTCGTCTTCAAGTTGCTCGTAAGGAACAACTGTGTTAACTAAGCCCATATCAAGTGCTTGTTGTGCATCGTATTGACGGCAAAGGTACCAAATTTCACGTGCCTTTTTATGTCCGATAATACGTGCAAGATAGCCTGAACCGTAGCCAGCATCGAATGATCCAACTTTTGGTCCTGTTTGTCCAAAACGAGCGTTGTCTGCAGCGATTGTTAAGTCACATACTACGTGTAGTACATGTCCACCACCGATTGCATAACCTGCAACCATCGCAACTACTGGTTTTGGAATAACGCGGATTAAACGTTGTAAGTCTAATACATTTAAGCGTGGAATTTCGTCGTCGCCAACGTAACCACCGTTGCCTCGAACTTTTTGGTCTCCACCTGAACAGAAGGCTTTTTCTCCTTCGCCTGTTAAGATGATAACACCCACATTTTTATCGTCGCGCGCACGTGAAAATGCATCGATCATTTCCATTACCGTTTTTGGACGGAAAGCGTTGCGCACTTCTGGACGGTTAATCGTAATTTTTGCGATACCGTTGTAGAACTCATACTTAATATCTTCATAAGTATGTAATGATGTCCATTGACGTGTCATTGATATTTCCCCCTAATTCATCTAATCCGCCTCATTATTAATATGAGGCGTTAACATGATCTCAAAATCACATTAAATACTTCTTTACTATTGTAGCAAACTCCGCGGGATTTTCCACATGAATTGCGTGCCCAGCTTCATTTACTATCACATGTTGTGCATTCTTGCATAAAGCTGTCATATCAGTTGCAATTTTACAGAACTTTTCATCCATCGATCCTGTAATCAATAACACAGGCATGTCTAGTTGTGCTAAAAACAGCCAATTGGATGGTTGCATACCTGTTCCTATTCCACGAAGGCTGCCGGCTAATCCAGATTCACATTGCGTAAGCCGCTCTGTTCGAATCGCTCGTCGTACACTTTCTGGCAATCTTTTTTGTGATTCAAAGAGCGGGATATTTTCCCATGCATCGATAAACGATGTAAGGCCATTCATCTCAATTTTATCGGCTAACATGTTATCTCGATCACAACGCTCGATACATTCTTTAGATGTACGTAAGCCTGGTGATGCGCTTTCTAATATTAACTTTTCAATACGCTCAGGATATTCGATGGCATACGATAAGGCAATACGACCACCCATGGAATACCCGAGTAATGCGAATTTATCCAAACCCAATTGCTTGAAAATTTCGTCTAGGTCTCTTAACTGCTCATTCATAACGTACCGACTAGCTTTCTCCGGGGCTATCGTTTTACCGTGACCAATTAAGTCAATTGCGACGATTCGTACATCTTTCAGCTCATTCGCCAAATTTCGCCATGTGACCGTACTACCTGTAAATCCATGCAATGCAACGACTACTTGCTCGGCCCCTTCATTCCACACTTCTACATTCGTTTCAATACCTCGTATATTTAACTTTGCCATGCTTTTAACCCCGAATTTATTCGTTGCCATAGCGCACGGTGTGCAAATACATTTTCCTCACGATCTGTGAAGATTTCTACTAAACGTAATGGGCGTTTTTTGGCCATCGTAAATTTCGGGAACAACTCTGCAATTTCATCCACACGTACATATTCCATATCATACATATGTGCAATATCACGAAACTCTAGAGCAGTTGGTGTACCAAATAAATCCTCATAATGTTCTTCCACTTTAGACTGTGGTAAATAAGAGAAAATACCACCACCATCATTGTTCATGACGATAATAGTTATATTACAATTCTGATAGCGTGAAGCGATTAAACCATTTACGTCATGTAAAAACGCTAAATCACCTATGATTAAATACGTTTCACGTTTGTTTACTTGGCTAAATCCCATTGCTGTAGAAACAACACCATCAATTCCGTTCGCTCCACGGTTTGCAAACACACGAATATCCTTTGTTGTTTTGATTAAAAACGTATCAACATCACGAATCGGCATACTGCTACTTACGAAAATATCACTACCCTCTGGTATGAATTCTAAAAGTAAGCTAACCATAGCACCTTCATCAATTGCACCTTCAGTGTAATGTTCGATATATTCAAGTGCCAGATCATCAGCATCTTGCCATTCAGCTAAATATGCTGATTCTAGCATATTGTCACTAACATCTAATTTTCTTAGCCATTCGCCAATAGTAGCTTGTATAAAGTGTGTGGATACACCTGTTGAATCTCGGAACATCGGATCCTCATCAACCACAATATACGCATTTGGCTGAGATTTCGTAATAAATTGCATGATAAACTTCGAAATCGGCTGAGCCCCTAAACGAAGCACAGTATCAGGCTTCACTAACGCCGGAAAATCTTCACTCTTCATAATAGCGTCATATGTTGTAATTACATACTGCATACAGTCTTCAGGTACTAAAGTACGCATGTTTGACAGACTCTCCACAATTGTTGGCCATTTTAACTGACGTACTAAATCCCATAGGATTGTTAAATCAGTGCCTAGTGGAAGCTCCCCAATTACAATAAAGCCTCGTTTCGTCGCAGCTAATAAGTCTCTTAATTCTCCCTGCGTTCTCTCTGAAGGTGTTAACTCAGCGATACTACTTTGCTGAAATGTTGCCCTTGGCAGTTCGTCATGAAAGTCAATAAGTAATGGCTCTCGAAAAGGTACATTCAGATGTACAGGTCCAAATGGTGCACTCGTTGCTAAGGCAACAGCACGTGCAATATGACGCTCAACAAATGGTAATGTAGGTGCTACCCCATCTGCTAATGGAAAATCGACACTCCATTTCACATGCTCACCGTAAAGGTTTAGCTGGTTAATAGCTTGTGGTGCACCCACCTCACGTAATTCATGTGGACGATCTGCTGTAATGACGATTAATGGTACACGCGCATAGCTTGCCTCAACAATCGCCGGAAAGTAGTTCGCTGCTGCTGTTCCTGATGTGCACAATAATACAACTGGCTTTGCGGTCGCTTTGGCGATACCAAGTGCAAAAAATGCAGCTGAACGTTCATCAACCTGGCGATACATCGTTAACTCTTTTGTTGATGCAAAAGCATAAGCAAGTGGTGTAGAACGTGATCCTGGACTAACAACCACCTGCTCGACGCCTCCCTGTACTAGTGACGCAACCATTTTATAAACATAATCAGTTAATATCTGACGATCACTCATCTAATTGACCTCCTAACGCTCGAAGCATCGGGCGGAATTTTACTAATGTTTCTTCATATTCAGATTGTGGTTCTGAATCTGCCACAATACCCCCACCTGCGTACAAATAAGCTTTATCATCGACTAAAGATGCAGAGCGAATCGCTACAACAAATTCACCATTACCTTCTGCATCCAACCAACCGATCGGCGCAGCATATAGCCCGCGATTCATCGGCTCGTATTTACGAATTGCTGCCATTGCTTCTTGTCGTGGCACGCCACCTAAAGCTGGTGTTGGATGTAGATGCTTCGTTAATTGTAATATTGTTGCATCCGCGTTTAGTTGACCTTCAACCGGTGTATATAAATGTTGAATATCACGGATTTTCAGTAAACGTGGCCCTGTAGGGATTTTCATATCGGTACAGTTTTTACGGAATGTTTCAGCAATCATATCAACAACGTATTGATGCTCTCCACCATTTTTACGGTCATTCAATAGGCTTTGACCTAAAACCATATCTTCCTCCGCTGTCTTTCCACGTTTAATGGAACCTGCTACGCAAGACGAGAAAGCACGACCTTTTTCTACTTTTACAAGACGCTCTGGTGACGCACCGAAAAATAGTAAATTATTTCGCTCTAAACCAAATAAATAACTTTCAGGTTGCTCATTGATCACCTGAGAAAGTACTTGTTGTGAGCCTACTTGCTCTTTAAATTGCAATGCAAGAGAGCGTGCGATGACAACTTTATCAGCTTCTTTCTCTTTAATAAGCGATGTCACCTGATTAATGGATGCTAAGTACTGTTCTTTATATGGTTCGAAATAGTTGATCATTTCAGGCTTAGAATATGTTTTTACTTCTTTCACCTGTGCTGCGTGAATTAAATGATCTCGCTCTTTACGAAGCACTTCAAATTGTTCTTCTGCATGCGCATTTTTAGTGACAAGATTCACACTTATATATGCTTTGTCATCACGTAAAACCAGTTGATATGTGGCAAGTGCAAAATAAGCTTCTGGAAAGTCTGTCCACTCTCCACTCACTTCATTTTGTGGATCGAATGTAAAACCACCAAAAAGTATCGGTTGTAACTCTGCTTGACCCTTTATGCAATTTTTCGTTAAGCTAATCCACTCTTTTTCTACACCATCAAAACGGTCGTCTTTTGCGCTATTTTGAATTGTATAGGCATGTCCTAAGCCTACTAATGTCATTGTTTTTTCTCTATTTTGCCAATAAAATCGTTCACCTTTATAACGCTCTTCACCAGCCGCGTAAAATGCTAGCGCCGATAAGCGACTTACTTCGATTGTTTCCATATAAAAATGAAGGTTTTGGCCCAAAGAGTCCACATATACTTCTGTGGCTTGGTACCACTTCTGTTGCATGAAAATTCCCTCCGTTGTTGCAATGTAACTCGCTAAAAGAACCGTCACTTGTTTCTTTGACAGCTATTAACTACTGTATCGTTCTATGAAATCAGTTTCTATTGTATCATATCATTTTTTTAGGCTTAACTGTATCCAATAAGCCGATAACCTACCCAATTTCTCATTCTTCATATAAAATAGGTAGAGTCTACAACATTTGAAGGAGAGAATCACCTTATGACCAAAGTCATTGAAGCTGATAGGGGTTTTAAAGTTTGGTGGCATTTGACACGTCCTCACACTTTAACCGCTTCGTTCGTTCCAGTTTTTTTAGGAACAGCAATTGCTCTAGCAATTGACAAAGTAACTATTAATTTTGCCCTGTTTTTTGCCATGCTTATCGCTAGTATGCTTATTCAAGCGGCAACAAATATGTTCAATGAATATTATGATTACAAACTAGGACTCGATAATGAACATTCAGTCGGCATCGGAGGAACAATTGTCCGTCATGGTGTCCAGCCAAAAACTATTATGTTTATTGCGCTAAGTTTTTATGCGTTCGCTACGCTACTAGGCATTTATATTTGTGCATCAACGTCTTGGTGGCTTGCTGCTGTTGGGCTCGTATGTATGCTCATCGGTTTCTTATATACAGGTGGACCTTACCCAATTGCATATTCACCATTCGGAGAGCTCGTTTCAGGGGCTGTTATGGGGATGGGTATTGTCTTAATCGCCTTTTACATTCAAACAGGTACAGTCACACTTGATGCGATATTACTTTCTGTGCCAAGTATGATTTTAGTCGGAGCAATTATGCTGTCGAATAATATTCGTGATATTGTTGGAGACACAGAAGGTGGACGTAAAACGCTCGCTATTTTAATTGGTCGTGACCGAGCAATCACTGTGTTATCAGGCTTTTTCATCGTTTCATATTTATGGATTATTGCACTTGTAGCAATTGATGACATTACTGCTTGGGCACTTATTATTTTCTTAAGTGTACCGAAAGCGTTACGTGCCATCCAAATTTTCCGCGATAAAAAGGAAGCAAAAGAAGTAATGCCTGCGATGAAATTTACAGCGCAAACCAATACATTCTTCGGCTTCCTACTAGGTCTTGGATTATTATTTAATTATTTCTTTTATTAATGCTTATGCACGACAGCCTTAACGGGTTGTCGTATTTTTTATCTTTATTTAGCAAACACATAGTGAATGAAGATAAAGCCTTCGGGGGATGTCACCGATTTTGAAAGGAACTAATTGTGCAAGCACAATTCAAAATCTGGACGCATTGTTTTTTCTGCGCGAAAGCGTAGCGGCAGGTACAATTACACCGAGGCGTCATTGATATAGCGACGAAAATTGGCGTTGGCAATGCCTCGCACTTCTTCGACTGAAAAATGTTCTCGTAAGGCTTCTAATAAATTTTGTGTCTCTCCAGCATGCGCTAACCCATTCAGCGTTTCATCAATGCCATCAAAATCAGAGCCCAAACCAAGATGCTCAACACCTACTAGATTGGCTAAATGCTTTATATGTGTTACTAAATCATCCAACGTAGCATTTTCACCAATAAAATGTGGATAGTACACTATATGGATATGTCCCCCATGCTCTACTAACGCCTTCGCTTGCTCATCCGTTAAATTACGGGGATGCTCGCAGAGTGCTCGTGCATTACTATGACTTGCAATTATATGCTTCGCCAGTGGCAAGACATCCCAAAAGCCTTGCTCATTTAAATGCGAGACATCAATCAATATATCATGCTTATTTAAAATATCTACAACTTCTTTGCCAAATGGCTTTAAGCCTAGTTTCGCATCTTGCTCAGCCCCATATGCCACACTATTTTCGCCATTCCACGTTAAACCGACAAGCTTGACCCCAGCATCTAATACCGCTTGCAATTTCGTAATATCGTCACCAATTGCATCGCAACCTTCTAAGCTTAAAATTGCACCTATTTCATGAGGCGCTAAATTTTCAAGCTGAGACCAGTCTGTTATATGCACCATACCTTCTGTTTGTAACACATGCGTATGAAACGCTTCAATTTGACGGATTACCTCAATAAACTTCATACCTTGAGGAATCTTCGGGTCGATAAAGATTGCAAAAACTTGAGCTTTTACCTGCCCTAATTGCAGTCGATCCTTATTTGTTTGTAATCGTACATCATCCCTAAACTTCGCTGTTTCTAGCGTAGTTAATTTCATTAGCACATCACAATGTAAATCTATAATGTCCATACTTTTCACCTCATACAGCTATTATACTGCCTGAAGTAAAGAATGCTTACATATTTTGATCGGACTCGGTATCCGAGGAGCCAAATGCCTCAACCTCTTCAAAATCATCCGAGAATTTTGGTGAAGCGGATAGTACTTCTTCTTCAACGGGTCTTAAATTCTCATCTTGATGCTCCGCATGCTCCACACATGTTAATGCTTTCGGCATCGCCTCTAGACGACCAAGAGGAATCTCTTCTCCACATACACTGCAAACACCATACGTGCCATCTTCCATCGCTTCAAGAGCACGTTTAATTTCTTCAGCATTGTCACTCCGATGCTCATCAATAGCCATTTCTGTTAGCTGATCCGTTAAATCACTGGCATTATCAGCCGGATGATTATCATAATTCGATAACTCTGTTTTCTCTGGCACCTCAGCATCTTCTAGTTGCTGTTCCACTTCCTTTAATTCCTGTTCTAATTGTTTTTTCAACTTGGCTATAGTTTGTTCTTTCACAAAAACGCCTCCCTTTGCCTTTTCTATATTTTTTCCTAAAATATCATTTCTAAAACACAAGACCTCGGGAGAGTTTTTTAATTTCGTGTATATGTTAAAATGGCATCATGTAGAAACTGCGTCGCACCTGGTGCAACACGCTCATCATAGTAAGCTGTAAATCGCTCATCTGCTATATACATCTGTGCAAGACCAGCATGTGTCTCCTTCGAATATTTAGACCAGTTAAAGCATAACCAGCGCTTATGAAGTTCCGCTACTTCCATTGCAATTTCACTCGATGTATCGTCCATTTGCATCGCCTCTTCTAAGCGAGCAAATAACTGTTGCTCTAACTGCTGCATCGCTTCATATTGTTCTTTTGTCATTTTTCTTAGTTGCGCATTGGATGCATCAACTGTTTCACTTCCATATTTCGATCGAATTTCCTCACCGTATTGTTGTTCATTGTCCTCAATAAGCTTTTCTTTAAATCCTTTAAATTTTTCTTCGTTTGTCATTGGTATTTCCTCCTCTAATGATTGAATCGTTTGCTCCACCGTTTGTAATAATAGATCAAGTTGCTGTTTTCGTTTTAGTAATTCAACCCGATGTGAAACAAGAGCCTCTTTCTGCTGAAAATCAGGCGCTTGAATAATTTGCTGAATCGTCGCTAACTTTATATCTAACGCCCTGTAAATTAATATTTGCTGTAACAAATCTACCTCTTCTTGTTCATAAAAACGGTAACCTGCCTCATTCGTTCTTGCAGGCTTCAATAAACCAATTTCATCATAATAACGCAGTGTCCTCGTACTAACACCAGACAAATTTGCCAGCTCTTGAATAGTATATTCCATACCTTTCACCTCCACTACCCTTACTGTAAACCTTTACGCAACGTCAAGGTCAAGAAAAAAATATGTAAAAAAAAACACTGGAATTCTGGGTATGTTCATCAAAAAAAGGCGATGTTGACATTTTTAATAAAGCGTTTGTTGATTTGAATGGATCCAGCATGATTCCTTGGGGATAAGCATTACGGAAATCACCCCTAGTTTCGATAGTGACCTTTGTTTATACAACAGTAGTGAATTTTTCTATTAAATAGTACAAATTCAACATTTATTACCGATATTAATAGTAAATATCTCATAGGAGTTGGTAGGGTGAAATGTCCAAAGTGCAATCATATTGAGAATGCTGGCGGAAACTTTTGTTCTGTATGTGGAGAGAAATTAACTTCGATACCGGTTGTAAAACAAGGAATTCCAGTTTGGATGATATTTGTATTAATCATTTGCTTTGTAACACTAGGTGGCCTTGGTTATGGTTTTTGGGATTACTATAATGATAATCAAAAAGCAAGCGGTACATCCTACAAAGAAACAAGTACTATTCCAAACATTCAGCAAGTCTCAACTGAAGAAATAAAGAAAAAACAAGAGAACTATAAGCAAGACGTAGACCGAGTAGCACTCATAAAAGAAGTACAGCAAAAAGTATTTACAGTATTGACTAATTCTGCACAGGGCTCTGGTTTTCTCTATAAACAAGGTGGCTATGTCATTACCAATGCCCATGTTGTTGAAGGCGAAGTAGACGTAGCTATTCGAAACTCTAAAGGGCAAGAATCGCCCGCAACCGTAATTGGCATTTCAGATCGATACGATATAGCGCTTTTACATGTACCAGCATATCGGGATGTAAAACCTTTAGAAGTTGAGCCTAGGGAGTCACCTGTTGGCTTAGAGGTCATTGCTTTCGGCAGTCCTAAAGGATTTGAAAATTCTGCATCCGTAGGCTATATAACAGGTAACGGTCGTGATATAGAATTAGATAAATTCATTTACAAGCAAATCTATCAAATAGATGCTCAAATCGATGAAGGAAGTAGTGGAGGACCTTTAGTGGATGTCCAAACTGGAAAAGTAGTTGGCATTAATTCACTTCTTTATACTTCAGAAACTAAAACAAATTTCGGATTCAGCATCCCACTATACAGTATGCTTGAGCAGTTTGATGCTTGGATTGCAAAACCGTTAGCTGCAAAAGAAGTGCTAGCAGTTGCAGATGTTTATAACTATAGCCCGCAAACTTCAGTCGATACAGATGCTATTTTAGCGGGTCAGTTTGTGCAAGCTTTCCGCATGTATTATGAATTGGCGTTGAACGAAGGTGATTTTTATTGGATTGCAGATATGTTAGCATCTAATAGCACAGCCTATCGAGAACTTGAAGATTACGTTAATGATATTACTGGAGATGGCCATTATTTCTATTTTACCAATAACGAAGTATTAGATGTAACTACTTCAAATGGCAACTATCTCGTGTATATGAACGAAACGTTTGATTTTTATAATGCACAGGGCGATTATCAATACTACGACCGCTATAAAACATATACAATTACAACTGATTCAAACGGAGCATTCAAAATTTCAAATATAAAAATTCATTAATATCTCCACTATTTTTAATAATTCGAATGACAGATGAAAAATTAAGTATATACATTTTAAGAGGATGTCCAATAAGTCCGTTTAAGCTGAACAACTGGCTTTCTATATAGTAAAAATCCGCTTCGCTTTCCGCCTGCACAGCATAAGTCGCAAATAATGTTCCCGCAGGAGTCTACGCGGATTTTTACCTGTATATCAATAAAATAGTTACTCTCGATAAACTATCTTACTTTTAAGACAGCACCTTACTTCTTCAACTAATACTATTCCCCTCTAGGTTGTAGGATATTTCCCATGCCACATAATATCACGGTAATTGTTAACATCTGTATCTCCCTCAGTACTAATGAATAGTACTCGTGAAGTCGTATTTAATTTCAATACCTCTTTTAAATCCTGATATTCGCTATCACTCATAATTGTGTAAAAACATCCTAGCGGTGCTGCACCAGATTCTCCTGCAATAATACTCGTATCACTTCCAATCGGATTTCCAAGCACACGCATTCCCGTAGCTGCTACTTCTTCCTCACAACTAATACTTACCTGCGTATAAGTCTTCAAAATATCCCAAGCAACTGGACTAGGCTCTCCGCATGCAAGACCTGCCATAATAGTATGCATCGCTCCTCCAACATTTACAGACTGTTCGGTTCCCTTCTTAAAGCTTTCATAATAACAATTTGCTGCATGTGGCTCCACTAATACATACGTTATATCTTGCTCATAATACTGCTGTAAAAACGCCACCATTGCACTTGCAAAAGAGCCAACGCCAGCTTGCAAAAATACATGCGTCGGTGCTTCTTCAAGTTGATTTACAACTTCTTTCATTAAAGTAGTATAGCCTTGCATAATCCACAGTGGAATTTCTTCATACCCTTCCCACATTGTATCTTGTACAATAATCCAACCATTTTCCGCTGCAAGCTGTGAAGTATAGCGAACCGTATCATCATAATTCATATTAGTAATTTCAGCATAAGCACCTTCATTTTTTATATTTTGCAGGCGCTCCTCTGCACTACCTTGTGGCATATATATGCGCGCTTTGAAACCAAGCTCTCTCGCGGCCCAAGCCACCCCACGTCCATGATTGCCATCCGTTGTTGAAATAAAGATTAAGTCTCCTAATTGTTTTTTCACTTCTGGCAACTTTAACTCTTCAAACGATAACTCTTCAATATCTTTCTCTAATAGCTTAGCTACATACTGTCCTAATGCATACACACCGCCTAATACTTTAAATGCATTTAAGCCAAATCGATATGACTCATCTTTTACAAAAATCTGATTTACACCTACATTTCTTGCTAAAGCATCTAACTTTCGTAAGGGTGTTTCTTCAAACTGTCCATATGTACGGTGGAATCGCTCAACGCGACTTACTTGATCTAACGTGAAATTTTCTAGTAGTGGCGCTACTTGTTTTATGTTGCCTTGCAATTGAAATTGTCTATTTTTAATCCATATTAGTTTATCATTCATGTTTCTTCCCCCTTTATCTATACTCTATCAACATCTTATCTAAAATGATATTTAGATACAAAAAAAAGCACACATAATGTCTTTCAACATCATGTGTGCTTTACGTATGACCCCTACGGGATTCGAACCCGTGTTACCGCCGTGAAAGGGCGGTGTCTTAACCGCTTGACCAAGGGGCCAATCTATAGTGGCGGAGAAGGAGGGATTTGAACCCTCGCGCCGGTTACCCGACCTACACCCTTAGCAGGGGCGCCTCTTCAGCCTCTTGAGTACTTCCCCACAAAAAAATGGCTCCGAAGGCAGGACTCGAACCTGCGACAACCTGATTAACAGTCAGGTGCTACTACCAACTGAGCTACTTCGGAATAGTAGTGGGCCTAAATGGACTCGAACCATCGACCTCACGCTTATCAGGCGTGCGCTCTAACCAGCTGAGCTATAGGCCCTCTTGGAGCGGGTGATGAGAATCGAACTCACGACATCAGCTTGGAAGGCTGAGGTTTTACCATTAAACTACACCCGCAAAAATGGTGGGTCA